>CAZZVR010000050.1:4251-18920 GCA_964657595.1 Burkholderia sp. PAMC 26561
CCGCATCTGCGGGACACGACCGGCGCGCCGGTCACCTACGCCGAGCTCGAGCGCATCCAGGGCGCTGAATTCGCCGCCCAGGCATCACCCGAGCACCTGGAAGGCCAGATCGCCCAGGTGATCGCGGCCGTCACCCGCCTGCGCGGGGACCTGGCCGCGCTGGAACCCGACGTGCTCATCACCTTCGGCGACGATCAGGAGGAGCTGCTCAGCCACACCAACGTGCCCGCGCTGGCCGTGTACCACGGCGCCACGCTGACCATGGGCACCTCGATGCGGTTCGCCTCCTACGCCGAGGTGCTCGGTGACGTCAGCCCGATGATGCGCGGCTACGCCATGGACGCCCGCCACCACTTCCCCGGTCACGCGCCGCTGGGCACCCACCTGGTCAGCTCCCTGGTCCAACAGGGCTTTGACATCACCGCGATCTCCGACGTGCCTGACGACGGCGTCACCGGCCTGGGGCATTCCTTTGGGATCATGGAGACCCAGCTGATGCAGCGGCCGGGTCAGATCCCCCAGATCCCCGTTCTGGTCAACACCTACTGGGCGCCCAACCAGCCCACCCCGTCGCGCAGCTACGACCTCGGGCGCGCCGTCTGCCAGGCGGTGGAGTCCTACGACGACGACCTGCGCGTCGCCGTGGTCGCCTCCGGCGGGCTCAGCCACTTCACCACGGATGAGGCGCTCGACCAACGCGTGCTCGAGGCCTGCCGGGCCGGCGACGCCGAGGCGCTGGCCGGCCTGGACCCGGCGCTGCTCAACGGGGGCAGCTCGGAGATCCGCAACTGGATCGCCATCGCCGGGGCGTGTGCGGGGCTGGCCGTGCGCTGGGATGAGTACGTGCCGGTGTACCGGACCCCGGTGGGCACCGGGATCGGGTTGGCCTTCGCCCTGTGGGCGGGGGAGCCGGCGTGAGCACCTTCGTGCTCGTCGCCGGAGCGTGGCAGGGCGGCTGGAGCTGGGGCCGGGTCGCCCCGGCGCTGCGCGCGAGCGGCCATGAGGTGGTCACCCCGACCCTGACCGGCCTGGGTGAGCGCGCCCATCTGCTCAGCCCCGAGGTCAGCCTGTCCACCCACGTCGCGGATGTGCTGGCGGTCCTGGTCAACGAGCGCCTCCGCGACGTGATCCTGGTCGGGCACAGCTACGGCGGTCAGGTCATCGCCGGGGTGGCCAGCGCGCGCCCGGACCTGATCGCCCAGCTCGTCTACCTCGACGCCTTCCTGCCCGACGACGGCCAGTCCGCCACCCAGGAGCAGCCGCCCCAGATCGCTCACCACTACGCGGAGTCGGTGATCGAGCGCGGCTTCGGCTGGCTGATCCCGCCGCGCGGTCTCGAGGTGCTCGGGGTGACCGACCCCGCTGACGTGGCGTGGCTGACGGAGCTGATGGTGCCCCACCCCTACCGGACCTTCAACGAGCCGGCGCAGGTGACGCCTGAGTCCCTGGCCATCGCATCGGCCTACATCGAGTGCGTGGACTGGATGCGCGTGTTCCGCCCCCAGCGTGAGAAGGCTCAGGCCCGGGGCTGGCCGGTGTCGGAGCTGAACACCGGCCATCAGGCCATGACCACCGCCGCGGGCCCCCTGGCCGAGCGGTTGGACGAGCTGTCGACCACGAGAGGAGACTGACCATGGCCGAATTCCTGGTCCGGACCGAGAACCACGCCGCCACCCGCATCGGCGCGGAGGAGATCAGCCGGCTGCGCGCCGGCGAGCGCGAGCGGGCGATGGAGCTGCGCGCGGCGGGGCAGCTCAAGCGCCTCTGGCGCGTACCCGGGCGCAACGCCACGGTGGGGCTCTATGAGGCGGCGGACGCCACCGAGCTGCACGACCTGCTGGTGTCCCTGCCGATGTGGCCCTACACCGACGTCTCAGTCGAGGCCCTGGCTCAGCACCCTCAGGAACCGCGATGACCGAGCGTGCCCACACGAAGGTGGGCATCATCGGCGCCGGTCCCGCGGGTCTCACCCTCGCCCTGCTGCTGCATCAGGCCGGCATCGACTGCGTGGTGCTGGAGGCGCGTGAGCGCGAGTACGTCGAGGGCCGCGTCCGCGCCGGACTGCTGGAGCAGAACACCATCGACCTGCTGCACACCCTCGAGGTGGCCGAGCGGCTCGACCGCGAGGGCATCGACCACTCCGGGGTGTTCCTGCGCTTCCAGGAGCGTGAGATCCACATCGACGTGACCGAGCTCACCGGCCGCCAGATCATGATCTACGGCCAGCAGGAGGTGGTCAAGGACGAGATCGCCGCCCTCCTCCAGCGCGACGTCCCCGTCCGCTTCGGCGTCGCGAACACCGCCGTCACCGACCTCGAGACGACTCCGCGCATCACCTATCGCCACGACGGTGCCGAGCTCGAGCTGAGCTGTGACTTCCTCGCCGGTTGCGACGGCTTCCACGGCGTGTGTCGCGCGGCGGTGCCCGCCGGCGCGATCACCGAGTACGAGTACGTCTATCCCTTCAGCTGGCTGGGCATCCTCGCCCACGCCGAACCACGGGAGCTCATGTACGCCTGGCATGAGCGCGGCTTCGGGCTCTCCTCCATGCGCTCACCCAGCGTGAGTCGCCTCTACCTGCAGGTGCCCAACGACGCCCGGCTCGAGGACTGGCCCGATGACCGGATCTGGGACGAGCTCGAGGTCCGCCTGGGAGCGGTCAACCGCGGGGAGATCTTCGAGCGCGGCATCACCCCGATGCGCAGCTTCGTGGCCACCCCGTTCAGCTACGGCCGCCTGCACCTCGCCGGGGACGCTGCCCACATCGTCCCCCCCACCGGGGCCAAGGGGATGAACCTGGCCATCAACGACGTGCGCCTGCTCGCCGCCGCCCTGGCCGATCACTACGTCAGCGGTGACGACGCCGGGCTGGCCGGCTACAGCGCGCACGCCCAGCAGCGAGTGTGGCGCGCAGAGGAGTTCTCCAACTCCATGACCCAGATGCTGCATGACCTCGGGGCGGGCGAGTTCCAGAGCCGGCTGCAGCTCTCACGCCTGGATTACCTCTCCCACTCCCATGCCGCGGCGTTGAGCCTGGCGGAGAACTACGCGGGACTACCGGCCACCGCGACGTTCTGACCCCCGGACTGGGCATTGGAGAGGCCCGGACGCGCCGAGAGGACCCGAGCCGCGGGCGGCGAGCCTCACCTTCACGCTCGGCGTGCCGAGCGCCGGCCGGAGACTCACCACACGGACGGGGGCTCCTCGGTGCCGCGGTTCTCGGCCATGTAGAGCGACGGGAGAAAGCGCGCGAGGTACTTGAACTCGGTATGGGCGTGCTGCATCAGACCGAGGCCCATCGCGTCGGGGATGACGCTCTGGAGCACCTCCGGCGGGAGTCCGGTTCCCGCGCCGAGCCAGAAGCGGCTGCGCAGCACCATCCCATCCGGGGTGTCGCGGCAGATGTGGGTCAGGCGGCCCATGTTGGGCCGCCCCTGCTCATCGCGCAGCGGCTCGGGTCCGTTGCCGGTCTGGGCGGCCACCACGGTCGAGATGTCCCCCCGCGCCAGCGCGTCCTCATAGGCGTCGACGCCGAAGATCTCGCGCGGGTCGACGAAGTGGATCTGCAGCGGCACCACCTCGTCCCCGCCGAGGCGCTCCTCGACGATGTGGGTCGAGCCGATGTGGGTCAGGGGCGAGGTCTCGACCCAGCTGGAGGAGACGTGGTCGAGGGGATGCCACCACGCGTACTGGCGGGTGTCGGGCGCGAAGCGGAACCACCACTCGAACATCTTGCCCGTGCAGAACGGCATGTCGGTGCGCGCGGCCACGTGCAGGACCCCGGAGGCCAGGCGCTGGACCCCGGTCTCGATCGCCTGGGGGCGCGGGTCCAGGAGCCGGGCGGCATCCTCGACTTCGGGACTCTGGAGCATGTCAGTGGTCGACGTCATCGCCTGCTACCTCCGGTGGTGTGAGTGGGGTCGGGGCTGGGCAGCGCCAGCCGTTGCTCGGTCTCGGTGACACTGGCCGGCTCACGCTCGAGCGCCCGGGAGACCCGGACGAGGCGCGCCACCAGCTCAGCGTTGGAGCTGGCGGGAACGCCGCGGCGCAGCATCAAGGTGTCCTCCATGCCGGTGCGGGCGTTGCCGCCCAACGCCAGCCCCACGGCGGTCAGCTCGAGGTTGGCGCGGCCGATCGCGATGACCTGCCAGATCGCTCCGGCCGGCAGCCGGCCGACCATCGCCAGCAGGCTCTCGGGAGTGGCCGGCGCGCCGCCGCGGACCCCGAGCACGAAGGAGAACTGGAGGGGGTCGGCCAGCAGACCCTCGGCGTGCAGGGCCAGGGCGACCTCGAGGTGGCCGGTGTCGTAGACCTCGAGCTCCGGCTTGATGTCGAGCTCGCGCATCGCGGCGGCCAGGCGCCGCACGCCGTCAGGCGGGTTGCGGAACTCGCCGGTGCCGAAGGTCATCGAGCAGACGTTGAGGGTGGCCATCCGGGGCCGCGCATGGATCAGGGCCTCGCGGTCCTCGAAGGGGACCGTCAAGCCGACGCCGGTCGACAGCTGGATCAGCGCCGGGCAGGCGTCCTCGATCAGCCCGACGGTCCGCCGGGCCTGCTCCAGATCCGCGGTCGGCCGTCCCTGCTCATCGCGGATGTGGACGTGGACCACGGAGGCGCCGGCGGCGTAGGCCTCGGCGGCGGCGTCGGCGATCTCCGCCGGGGTGGTCGGCAGGTGGGGGTTGTCGGCCTTGGTGGCGATCGGTCCGGTCAGGGCGGCGGTGATGACAGCGGGGTTCATGCGGGGGTGGCTCCCTTGGCCTCGCCAACGTACAGGGCGAGCAGTCGTGGGTCGCGGCGGATCTCGGCGGGCGTGCCGTCGAGGGCGACGCGCCCCTTTTCCAGGACGTAGACATGGTCAGCCAGCGTCAGTCCGCGCGCGACGTTCTGCTCGACGATCAGCATCGCCACGCCGCGGGAGTTGATCTCGGCCAGCGCCTCGTACATGCGCTCGACGATCACCGGGGCGAGTCCCAGCGAGATCTCGTCCAGCAGCATCAGGCGCGGTGCGGCCATCAACGCCCGGCCGAGCGCGAGCTGTTGCTGCTGGCCGCCCGAGAGCTGCTTGCCCGGCTGGTTGCGCTTCTCCTCCAGCACGTCGAACAGCGAGTAGACCTCGCGCATGCGGCGGCGCTGCTCATCGCGGCTGGCGGCACGCCCGCCGATCAGCAGGTTCTCCTCGACGCTGAGGTCGCCGAAGATGCGCCGTCCCTCCATGCAGTGCGCCACGCCGGCGGCCACGAAGGCGTGGGACTCCTGTCCGGTGAGCGCGCGGCCCCCGACCTCGATCCGGCCCGACAGCGAGGGGAGCATGCCCGACAGCACCCGGGCCGTGGTGGTCTTGCCGGCGCCGTTGGAGCCCAGCAGCGCCACCACCTCGCCCTCACCGATCTCCAGCGAGACGTCGGTCAGGGCCCGGGCGTGGCCATAACCGGCGCTGATGCCCTCGGCCCGCAGCAGCGGCGCGCTGCCCGCCGCGCGCCCGGGGTGCGGGGGGCGGCTGGGGTCCTCGACCGTCATCCCGGTGCCGAGGTAGACGGCGACCACCTTCTCATCGGCCATCACCGAGGCGACATCGCCCTCGATGAGCTTGGCGCCCCCGTCGAGCACGACGACCCGGTCACAGCAGTCGTGGATCACGTCGAGGACGTGCTCGACCACGATGATCGCCTCGACCTCATGGCGCAGGCGGCCGATCAGCTCGATCAGCTCCCGCACCTCGGTGTCGACCAGACCGGCGCCGATCTCGTCCAGCAGCAGGATCCGGGGGCGCAGGGCCAGCGCGCGGGCCAGCTCGAGTCGCTTGAGCCGCAGCAGCCCGAGGTCATTGGCCGGGGCGTGGGCGAACGCGTCCAGCCCGGTGAGCGCCAGGATCGACGCGGCCTCACGCCGGGCCTCGCCGCGTCCGCGGATCCCGCCGCCGTGCAGGCAGGCGACCTCGAGGTTCTCCAGGACGGTCATCGTCCCGAACGGCTGGGGCACCTGATGGGTGCGGCCGATGCCCAGGCGCGCTCGCGCCTCGGGGGGCAGCGACTCCGCCGGCGTGCCGGCGATGGCGATCTGGCCGCTGGTGGCCGCGTGGGCCCCGCTGATCAGGCCGATCAGCGTGCTCTTGCCGGCGCCGTTGGGGCCGATGATGCCCAGCACCTCACCCGACGCCACGGCGAAGGAGACATCGCTGACGGCATGGACCCCGCCGAAGCTCTTGCCCAGCCCGGTGATCTCCAGCAGCGGCCCTGGCGCCGGGGTGACCGGCCCGCGACCGGGGTGAGACGTCGCCGAGTCGACGGCGACCGCCAGCTCGGTGCCGGCACCCAAGCCGGCACCGCCCAGACGCTGATTGACGAAGGCGGTCAGGGTGCCCCAGATCCCCCGGGGCGCGAAGCGGATCACCAGGATGAGCAGGAGCCCGGTGAGCGCGATGTGCAGCTCCGGGTAGCTGGCCAGCTGGACCCCGAACTCGACGATGAACAGGGCGCCGACGAGGGGCCCGACGACGGTGCCGATCCCGCCGATGATCGTCGCGTTGACGATGTCGATCGTCCACTGCAGGCTGAAGGCGCCCGAGGGCTCGATGTTGCCCAGCTTGACCGCCTGGAGGCCGCCGACCAGCCCCATGATGAAGGCCGACAGCGCGAAGGCCCACAGCTTGGACCGGAAGGTGGGCACGCCGACCTCCCGGGCGACGTCCTCGTTGTCACGGATCGCCAGCATCGCCGAGCCCAGCCGCAGCCGGCGGACCAACACGAGCACGAGCGTCGAGATCACCGCCAGCACCAGCGCGCACCAGTAGAGCGGCGAGTCCGCCAAGTTGACCGAGAGGATGGTCAGCCCGGCGTTGCCGCCAAAGCCGTTGTAGTTGAGCATGAACTGCTGGAGCAACTCGGCCAGGACCAGGGTGCCGATGGTGAAGTACAGCCCGCGGAAGCGGAACATCGGGATGCTGACGAGGACTGCGAACAGGACCCCGATGCCGCCGGCGGCCAGCAGCGCCAGCGCGAAGGGGATGCCGGTGTGGATCGAGATCTCGGCGGTGGCATATCCGCCGAGGCCGATGAACGCGGCCGAGGCGAGTGACACCAGCCCGCCGTAGCCGGCCAGCAGGTTCCACGCCTGGGCCAGCGCGGCGAGCTGGAGGACCTGGTAGCCGATCACCACGTCGTAATCGGAGCCGACGTAGGGCAGCAGCGCGAGCGCCACGGCGATGAGGACCAGCGCGAGAGCGCCGACCTGGCGACGACGCAGGTTCATGCCGTCCTCCCGAACAGACCCTGGGGTCGGACGGTGAGGATGATCAGGAACGCCGCGAACCCGCAGAAGTCGAGGTACCCGCCGCCGAGGAACGCCGCGCCGACGCTCTCGATCACCCCGAGCAGCAGACCGCCGTAGAAGGTGCCCTTGATGCTCCCGAGCCCACCCAGCACCACCACGGCGAAGCCGGTGAGCAGGTAGCTGGTCCCCGAGGTCGGGGTGAAGGCGAAGGTGAGACCGGCCAGGACGCCACCGACGGCCGCACAGCCCGCGGCCACGGCGAAGATGACCGCGTACATCTGCCTGGTGTCGACGCCCATCATCGCCGCCGCCCCGGGATCCTCGGCGCTCGCCCGCACCGCACGGCCGGCCGCCGTGCGCTGGAGGAACTGGTGCGCGCCGCCGCACATGATCACCGCGAAGATGAACGAGATCACGTACATGGAGGGCACCGACAGGCCGAGCCCCGAGATCGACGAGGTCGCATAACCGGCGCTCAGCGACTGCGTGTTCCCGGTGAACAACAGCACGAACACGTTCTGGGCGATGACCGACAACCCGAAGGTCGTCAGCAGCGCCGGCTCCGGCCCCTGGCTCATCAACGGCGTGAGCAGGAAACGCTGGATCGGATAGCCCAGGATCATCGCCGCGGGCACCGCCAGCACCAGTGACACCAGGGGGTCCAGGCCCAGGTGGCTGGACAGCTCATAGGCCAGATAGGCCCCGAGGATGACCAGTTCACCGTGGACCAGGTTGATCAGGCGCATGACCCCGAAGACCAGCGACAGCCCGAGCGCCGTCACCGCGAACAGCCCGCCGAGCAGCAACCCGGTGACCACCGCGGTGATGAGTTCGTGCCCGCTCGGGATGACGGCGAGTTCCAGCGGCATATGACTGTGGCTCCGTTTCTCTCTGGCTCGACGTCTACTGGAGCGGGAACGCGAAGGTCCCGTCCGGCTTGATCTTCGGGTTCGTCGAGAAGACGACCTTGGACTGGCCGTTCTGCCACTGGTCCTCGACGACCGGAAGCGCTGCGTAGTGCTGGGCGTTGAAGGTGATCGGTCCGGTCACGTAGGTCTTCTTGGTCTGGGAGATCGCCGTGTTGAGCTTCGTCGGATCCGTCGACCCGGCGCGGGTGATCGCGTCCATGAGGACCTGGGCCGCGGTGTAGCTGTCGGCGATGTGCTGTGACCAGGTCTGGTGGGTCTGGGACTCGAAGGCCTGGCGCAGGGTCGAGGCCCCGGGAAAGGGAAAGGATGGGTCCCAGTAGCCGCCCACGAGCACCCCGTTGGACAGCTTGCCCAGGGTCGTGGCGAACTGCTGGGGCTCGGCGCCCTTCTCGATGTCGAGCAGCTTGGGGGTGAAGTTGACCGACTGCATCTGCTTGCGGATGGACACGGCCTGGGGCGTCGCCGCGTCGATGAGCACCACGTCAGCCCCGGACGCCTTGGCCTGGGTGACGATCGTGGAGAAGTTCGTTGCGGTGGTGGGGAAGGACTGGTTGAGCACCACGTCGTAGCCGAACTGCTTGGCCATGGCCGGCCAGATCTTGCCGCCCACGGTCAGGCCGTCGGGGCCGTTGTCATGGAGGATGGCCACCTTCTTGTTCGTGGCCGACGTGTTCGCCGCCAGCGCCTGGAAGGGCAGGGCGGCGAGCGCGGGCTCGTGGAAGAACAGATCCCAGACGTGGGTCCAGTGGGTCACCGAGGTGAAGGACTCGATCGGGTCACAGCCGGTGACCTCGGGGATCTGCTTGCGCTCGGAGATCAGGGCTCCGGCGTTGACCAGCGCCGGCGTGCAGGACCCGAGGATCGCGCTCGCCTTGTCCTGTGAGATCAGCTGCTGGACGTTGGAGGAATCCGTGTTGGGGTCGCTCTGGTCATCGAGGATGACGAGGTTGATCTTGCGGCGCTTGCCGGCGACCATCACGCCGCCCTGGGCGTTGACCTGGGCGACGGCGTGCTGATATCCCCATTTGACGAACTCGCCGAAGGCCGCGAGCTGCCCGGAGACCGGCACGCTGGCGCCGATGGTGATGGGGCCTGACGAGGAGCCGGTGGAGCTCGAGGTCGAGCCGGCGGTGCCGCAGGCGCTGATGAGCGCCGCGGCGGCGGCGATCGCGGCGACTCCGGCGAACCGGCGCCGCCGTGGGCTGACGTACTTCATCTATCTCTCTCCTCGTGGGGGTGATGACCGCCGTGGCTGACGGCCGCGGGACGCGGGCGGGTGACGTTGATGAGGTGGGCGCTGAGCCTCTCGCGGACCTGGTCGGCCTCCGCAGCTGACCAGCTGCGCAGGCCCTCGCCGGTCTTCATGCCGAGTCGTCCCTCGGCCACGAGCTCTGACAGCAGCGGGGACGGTCCCGGGGTGGAATCGATGTGGGGCAGCACGTACGCGTGGATGGCCAGCGTGAGGTCGAGGCCGACCAGGTCGGCGTTCTCGAGCGGACCGAGTACCGCCAGACGCAGGCCGAAGCTCTGCTTGACCACCGTGTCCACCGTCTCGGCATCACAGACGCCGTCGGCCACCAGGGCGATCGCCTCCCGCCACAGCGCGTGCTGCAGGCGGTTGCCGATGAAGCCGGGCACGTCGCGGTGGACGTGGACCGGCGATTTGCCCGCGGCGGTGAGGATGTCGATGGTGGCGGCGATCACCTGCGGACTCGTCTGCGCCGCCTGGGCCACCTCGACCAGGGGCACCAGGTACGGCGGATTCCACCAGTGGGTGCCGACGACACGGTGGCCCCCGCTGACCCCCTCGGCGATCTCGCTGACCGGCAGGACCGAGGTGTTGGTGGCCAGGATCGCCCCCGCCGGAGCGCTGGCGCCGATCGCCGCGAAGATCTCGCGCTTGATCTCGAGGTTCTCCGGGCCCGCCTCGATGACCAGATCCGCACCGGCCACCGCGCCCGCGATCTCCGCGTGGGGGGTGATCCGCGCCAGCGCGGCGGTGTCCTCACCCAGGGCGTCGAGGTTGGCCGCCACGCGGTCCCGGACCGTGGCCAGCGCCGCCGGCGCGGGGTCATGGACCGCCACGTCGGCGCCGGCCACGGCGAACACCTGCGCGAGCCCGTGCCCCATCAGGCCGGCGCCGATGACCGCGACGTTGAGCCCGTCGAGCATGGGGCTAGCCGGCCGTGTAGCCACCGTCGACGTACAGGACCTGGCCGGTCACGTACGCCGCGGCGTCGGAGAGCAGGAACACGAGCGAGCCGACGAAGTCGGCGGGCTCGCCGAGCCGCCCCAGCGGGATGCGGGTGAGCATCCCGTCCCGGGTCGCCTTCCCCGCTCCCTCATCCGCATACATCCATGCGGTCAGGTCGGACCGGAAGACGGTCGGCCCGACCGCGTTGACGCGGATGCCGTGGGGACCCCACTCACAGGCGAGCGTGCGGGTGAGTCCCTCGACCGCGTGCTTGGAGGGGACATAGGCGCTGTAGCCGGCCGGGTGCCCGAGCCTGCCGCGGGTCGAGGAGACGAGCACGACCGAGCCGCCGGACCCCTGCTCGATCAGGGGACGGCTGGCCGCCCGGGCGACGAGCCACGATCCCAGGACGTTGGCGTCCATCACCGCCTGCCACTCGGCCACCGGGAACTCACCGATCGGGTGCACGACGTTGGTGCCTGAGGCGGCGACCACGAGATCGAGGCGGCCGTGGGCCGCCAACGCCTCGGCGACCATCGCCTCGGCGGCCTCCTCCGAGTCCGGTCGACGCACGACCACCGCGACGTTGCCCGAGCCGTCGTCCAGCTCATGGGCGAGCGCCTCCAGCTTGTCCCGGGTCCCCCCCGCGACGGTGACCCGCGCGCCCGCGGCGGCGAGCGCCTCTGCGGCGGCGCGGCCGAAGGCACCGGTGGCGCCGGTGATCAGCGCCGAGCGGCCGTTGAGGTCGAACAGGTGCAGCGGGCTCGCCGGCGCCGTGTCGGGGAGACGGCTCATGCCTGGCCCTCCGGGTAGGGCATGACCACCAGCATCGAGGCCGGCTGGTTGGTCTGGTTGACCACCGACCTGCGCTCACCGGCGGCCAGGTACACCGAGTCCGACGGACCGAGGTCAGCCGTCCCGGCGTCGGTCTCCACGGTGACCGTGCCGCTCAGCACGACGTAGACCTTCTCCAGCGCCGTGGCATCTGACTCCGCCCCGCCACCGGGCAGGAAGTGGGAGAGGCCGACCCAGAACTGACTGGCGTCGGAGGCATCGAAGCCCTGGAGCCGCAGCGCCCGCATGTCGGTGTGCTTGGGCGCGGCATAGGGCCGCGCGTCGGCGATCCGTGTGACCTGCATGGGCTAGGCGCCCGTCTCGATGCGGTAGTCGCCACTCGGGTCAACCATGGCGACGAGGCGCACGATGCAGCCGTCGCCCTTCTCCCAGCGCCAGGGAAAGGCGGCGAAGGTCACGCGCTTGCCGGTGACGGCGTCGATCTGGCCACCCACGTTCTCGAAGCCGATGATGCCGTTGCCCAGCAGGTGGCGGTGACAGGGCTCCCACAGCGGGAAGTCCTCGGCCAGGCTGCGCCCGCCGCTGTGCTCGGCGTACTCCTCGGCGATGCCGGGGATGAGCGGGCCGTTGGGCTGCAGGCCGATCGCGGTGCCGAGCGGATGGTCGAGCGCCTGGCAGTCGATGCCGAAGCCCTTGACCTTCTTGGCCGCCAGCCACGCGCCGGCCTCGTCGTAGGTGCCCGGCGACTCGACGAAGTAGCGGCGGCTGTCGCCCCAGTAGCGGTGCCAGCCCGTGTTGACGATGACGATGTCACCCTCGCGGATCTCCGGCGTCGCGTTCTCGAGGTCCTCGGCGGTGATGACCTCCCACTTCTCCTTGGGGATCGACACGACGACGCCGGTGCCGAAGTACGAGGCGAGCGGGACCTCGTCGATGAACCGTGTGCCCTCGATCACGTGGGCCGGCGCGTCGGTGTGGGTCGTGCAGTGCATGAACGTCGTGATCTGCTGCGAGAGCACGCCGGACTTGGCGTGGTAATGGAAGCGCTCGATCTTGACGTCGGGGAAATACGGCCACAGGGGGGCGTCATGACCGAACGGATTCGACAGGTCATAGAACTGCAGGCCGGTCGCGGGATCGGTGGAGCTCGGCGCCTGGGTCGCCGGAACGGTGCTGCTCATGAAGGTCTCTCCTCGGACTACGCAGGTTCCGCACAGCGGAATACTTGTCTTGCGATGCAGAACACTAACCGCATGCTCCGAGCTGTGTCAAGTGTCACAGTGCAAAACTGTCGTCTTGTCTGGCGGAACCTCGGGAACGTAGACTGGCTCCTCGATGGCCGATCCAGCACGCCCTGAGCCGGGTCGCCGCAGCGGGATCCAGGTGGTCGCCCGGGTGGCCGACGTCCTGCGCGCCCTGGAGCGCGCGCCAGAGGGTCTGGGGTTGAGCGAACTGGCGGTCCGCGTGGGCATGCCGAAGTCCAGCGTCCACCGCTTGGTGGCCGCGCTGGAGGCCGAGGACTTCCTCAGATCCGGCGCCACCGGGCGCATCCGCCTCGGCCCCGCGCTCGCCCGGTTCGGTGCGGCGACCCGCGGCAGCCTGCGCGACCAGGTCCGCCCCTACCTGGTGCGCCTGCAGCAGGAACTGGACGAGACCGTCGACCTGTCGGTGCTCGACGGCGTGTCGGTGCGCTTCGTCGATCACATTCCCGCGCCCCACCGCTTGAGCGCCGTCTCCTCCGAGGGAGCGACCTTTCCGCTCTACTGCACGGCGAACGGCAAGGCGCTGCTCGCGGCGATGCCCGAGGAGCAGGCCGTCGCGCTGCTGCCCGCGCGACTCCCCGCCCTCACCGATCACACGATCACGGCGCGCCGGGAGCTGTGGGCCGAACTGGCCCGCATCCGCTCAGAGGGCGTCGCCTATGACCGCGAGGAGCACACCACCGGGATCTCCGCGGTCGGCGCGATCATCCGCGACCCCTACGGCCCCGTGGCGGCCCTGTCAGTGCCGGTGCCGGCCCAGCGGTTCGTGGGCAACGGGCCGCGCATCGCCGCGGTGCTGCGCAAGACCGCGGCCGAGTGCTCAGCGGCGCTGGGCGCCAGCCCCGATGCGCCGGAGCCCGTCGGTCGCTGACCCGGACCGCGGGCGGGGTTCGATCGCCTCCGCGGCCGGTCCCTGCCCCGGAGCCCACCCCCCGTGCGGGGGCAGGCAGCCCGGGGCAGGGCCACCAACCTCCCTACAGGGCGATGATCGTCGTCTTGGTCTCGAGGTAGCTGTTGAGCACCTCGGCCCCCATCTCACGACCCCAGCCCGACTGCTTGTAGCCGCCGAACGGCAGCTCGGCCGCGTACACGTGGTAGGCGTTCACGTAGATCGTCCCGGCCTGGATGCGCTTGGACATGGCGTGGACCTTGGACACGTCACGCGTCCACACCCCGGCGGCCAGACCGAAGTCCGAGTCGTTGGCCTGGGCGGCCAGGTCGTCGAGGTCCGAGAACGGCATGGCTGAGATGACCGGGCCGAAGATCTCCTCGCGCACCAGGGCGTTCGACGCCTTGTTGTCGACGAACACGGTCGGCTCCACGAACCAGCCCGGCCCGTCGATGGCCGACCCGCCGGTCAGCGCGCGCGAGCCCTCCTGGGGACCCTTGGCCAGGTACCCGGTGACCTTGTCGAACTGCTCCTGGGAGACGAGCGGGCCCATCTCGGTGTCGGGGGACATGCCGTGGCCGACCTTGATCGCCTTGGCCGCGTTCGCCACACCCTCGACCACCTGGTCGAAGTGTCGGTCCTGCACGTAGAGGCGCGAGCCGGCGGTGCACACCTCGCCCTGGTTGAAGAAGATGCCCTGAGCGGCGCCGGCGATCGCCGCGTCGATGTCGGCGTCGTCGAAGATGATGTTCGGGGACTTGCCGCCGAGCTCCAGCGACACGCGCTTGAGGTTGCCCGCCGCCGCCTTGACGATCAGCTTGCCGACCTCGGTGGAGCCGGTGAAGGCCACCTTGTTGACCCCGGGATGGGCCGACAGCGCCGCACCGACGTCACCGAAGCCCGTCAGCACGTTGAACACGCCCTCGGGGACGCCTGCCTCGAGGGCGAGCTCGCCGAGACGCAACGCCGACAGCGGCGTCTGCTCGGCCGGCTTGAGGATGATCGTGTTGCCACAGGCCAGCGCGGGGGCGACCTTCCAGGCCGCCATGAGCAGCGGGAAGTTCCACGGGATGATCTGCGCCACCACGCCCACCGGCTCACGCGTCGTGTAGGCGTGGAACTCCTGGCCGGGCATGTAGGGGACCGTCGGAGACATCGTGCCGCCGTTGAGCTTGGTGCACCAGCCCGACATGTACCAGAAGATGTCAGCGGAGTTCTGGGTGTCGGCGGCGAGGGCGACGGCCTTGGGCTTGCCGTTGTCGAGGGAGTCGAGCTCGGCCAGCTCCTCGGCGTGCTCGGAGATCAGGTCCCCGAGGCGGTGCAGAATGCGG
>CAZZVR010000050.1:18930-19730 GCA_964657595.1 Burkholderia sp. PAMC 26561
CCCATCTTGCCCCACGGACCGTTCAGGGCGCGGCGCGCCGCGGCGACGGCGGCGTCGACGTCCTCGTCGCCCGCCTCGGCGACGCGGGCGAGCACCTCGCCGGTGGCCGGGTCATAGGTCTCGAAGGTCTTGCCGGAGGCGGCGTTGCGCCACTCACCGTCGATCAGCAGCCACTTGGGCGATGCGAGAAAGCGCTCGGTCGCGTCGCCGGCCTTGGGGGGATCTGCGATTGCCATCAGGGGTTCTCTCCTTGGGATTCCTCATTGGGGGCGCACGATTCGCCCGGCCTGTGGGGCCGGGCCGCGTGCACGCTGTGGAGACTCCGCCTCTGCGGCGCCGCGCTCAAGGTTGCAGGGGGGTTGCAACGCCGGCCAGCAGGACCGGATCGGCCGACACCTGCGCCAGCAGCCGGTACGGATTGGTGGCGATCACTCCGCCGAGCTGGCGGCGCAGGCGCGAGACCTCGGCGCGCAGGGCGACCTCGTGATCCCCGGGTCCGTAGAGGTCGCGGGCGAGCTGGGCGGCGTGGGTCCCCTCCGGAGCCAGCGCCAGCCGGGCCAGCAGCTGGCTGCGGCGGGGGGACAGCGCGATGTCGGTGCCATGGATGCGCACGTTGAGGCGGTGCTGGTCCAAGCGGGTCACCGCCAGCGTCGGCGGGCTGAGGTGAGACGGGTGGGTGGAGCTCGCCCCCACGAGGCAGCAGCCGTCGCCGAAGGGCTCGCCGTCGAGGATGAGTGAACTGCCGGGGGCGAGCCAGCGCTGGGGTCCGGCGGCCAGCAGCGGTCCTCCCAGCCAGCCGT
>CAZZVR010000051.1:0-19472 GCA_964657595.1 Burkholderia sp. PAMC 26561
GCTCCTTGATCAGCTCGAGCTTCTTCTCCGGCGTGGCCTCGGCGAGGAAGTCGTCCACGCCGGCCTCCTCGGCGATCTTGGCCGCGGTGAGCCGGTTGTCACCGGTGATCATGATCGTGCGGATGCCCATCGCCCGCAGCTGATCGAAGCGGGCGCGCATGCCCTCCTTGACCGTGTCCTTGAGGTAGATGACCCCCATGACCTGGCTGTCGCGTGAGACCGCCAGGGGCGTGCCGCCCTCGCGGGCGATGCGGTCCAGGGCGGGCTGCAGCTCGGCGGGGGGCCGGCCGCCGGCCTCGGTGACAAAGCCGATGACCGCGTCGCCGGCGCCCTTGCGCAGCTGCTGGCCGTCGATGTCCACGCCGCTCATCCGCGTCTGGGCGGTGAAGGGCACGAACTCGGCGGCCAGGGCCTCCATGTCGTGCTCGCGCAGGCCGTACTGCTTGGCCAGCACCACGATCGAGCGGCCCTCGGGCGTCTCGTCGGCCAGGGACGCCAGCTGGGCCACTTCGGCCAGCTCGGCCTCGGTCACCCCTGGCATGGGGACGAACTCCGCGGCTAGGCGGTTGCCGATGGTGATCGTGCCGGTCTTGTCGAGCAGCAGGACATCGACGTCGCCGGAGGCCTCCACTGCGCGGCCCGACAGGGCGAGCACGTTGCGGCGCACCAGCCGGTCCATGCCCGCGATGCCGATCGCGCTCAAGAGCGCCCCGATAGTGGTGGGGATGAGCGCGACGAGCAGCGAGATGAGCGTGGTGTCGCTGATCGAGGTGCCGGCGAACAGCCCGAAGGGCCGCAGGGTCACCACCACGACCATGAAGATCAGGGTCAGGCTGGCCAGCAGGATGCCCAGGGCGACCTCGTTGGGGGTCTTGCGCCGGGCGGCGCCCTCGACCAGTCCGATCATCCGGTCGAGGAAGGACTGACCGGGCTCCTGGGTGATCTCCACGACGATGCGGTCCGACAGCACGCGAGTGCCGCCGGTGACCGCCGAGCGGTCGCCACCGGACTCGCGGATGACCGGGGCGGACTCACCGGTGATGGCGGACTCGTCCACCGAGGCGATGCCCTCGATGACCGTGCCGTCACCGGGGATCAGCTCCCCGGCCACGACGACCACCTGGTCTCCGCGCGTCAGTGCGTCCGCGCGCTTGGAGCTGCCGTCGAGCATCACCGCCACGGTGTCCTGGCGCATGGCCCGCAGGGTGTCGGCCTGGGCGCGGCCCCGGCCCTCGGCGAACGCCTCGGCCAGGTTGGCGAAGACCACGGTCAGCCACAGCCAGACCGCGATGGTGAACGTGTACCAGCCCGGGTCGTTGCCGCCGAAGTGGCCGCCGAGGATGTGGATGATCCAGATGACGCTGGTGACCAGTGCGCCCAGCTCCACCACGAACATCACCGGGTTGCGGATCTGCACGCGTGGGTCGAGCTTGACGAAGGAGTCCAGGACCGCCCGCCGGGCGATGTCGCCACGGAACAGCGAGACCGCCTGGCGCTGGTTCGAGGAGCTGGGGGGGGTGGTGGGTGCGGTGACGGTGCTCATGACCTTGAGATCCGATCGAGTGCGAGGTTGAGTTCCAGGACGTTGACGTCGGGCTCACCCACGAAGCCGAGTCCGCGGCCGCCCGTGTACTTCTTGATGAGGGTCTTGACCGTGGCCAGCGGGATATCCCGCACGGCGGAGATCCGGTAGGCCTGGAAGTCGGCGTTGGCCACCGAGATGTCCGGGTCCACGCCGGAGGCGGAGGTGTCAGCCGCGTCGACGGGGACCTTGCCCGCGGTCAGGCCGCCGGGCACGTACTTGCCGTTGAGTGCGATGTAGGCGGCGATGTTGGACTGCAGCGCCTTGAGCGTGACGGTCGAGTTGGGGCCGTAGTTGGCGAACGAGGTGAACGCGGCGTTGTCGACCCCGTCGGCGGTCCCCGAGGGCCGTGTCTGGAAGAACTTCGGGTCCGCCACCGTGACGGGCTCGCCGTTGGAGGTCTCGGGCTTGCCGTTCTTGCCGATCACTTGGGTGGCGAAGTTCTGGCCGATCAGCTTGGAGCCGACGACGTGGCCGTTGACCTTGACCAGCTGGCCGTTGGCGTTGGCGTGGAAGGCCACCTGACCGATGCCGGTGATCACCAGCGGGTAGAGAACCCCGCACAGCACGGTGATCACGAGCATCGCCAGGGCGGCCGTGATGATGTCCTTGGACACGGTGCGCATCAGGAGCTCCTAGTGGTAGAGGTGGCCGGTGAGGCCCTGGACGACGGGACCGAGCAGCAGGGCCGGGAAGAAGGTGAGCGCGCCGACGAGGATGATCACACCGATCAGCAGCACCACGAAGGTGGCGTTGTCGGTCCGCATCGTCCCCAGCCCGGTCGGGGCCACGCGCTTGTTGACCAGCGTGCCGGCCACCGCGAGCGCGAACAGGATCGGCGCGTAGCGGGCGAACAGCATGGTGAAGCCGCCGAGCAGGTCGGCGAAACCCACGCCGTGGGAGCCGGACAGGTTGCCGAAGGTCCCGTCATAGCCGGTGTAGCCGGGGAACGCCGAGCCGTTGTTGTTGGCCTGGGAGAGGTAGGCGTAGAACGATTCGGAGAACCCCTGGGGCCCGGACCCGGTCACCGCGGTGTCGATCGAGGCCTTTCCCGCCTTGGAGGCGGTGGCCAGGGCGGTGGAGAACAGCGCCGCCAGCGGGGTGATGAGCAACCCGATGGCGACCAGCTTGATCTCCCTCGCCTCGATCTTCTTGCCGATGTACTCCGGCGTTCGGCCCACCATCAGCCCGCCGAGGAACACCGCGAGCAGGACGTAGAGCAGGATCGAGTAGAGCCCGGTCCCCACGCCGCCGAAGATCGTCTCCGAGGCCGACAGGTTGGCGAACGGCACCGCCCCGCCGATCCCGGTGAAGGATTCCAGCGAGGAGTTCACCGCGCCGGAGCTGGTCACTGTCGAGACGACGTCGAACAGCGCCGAGCCGGCGATGCCGAAGCGCTGCTCCTTGCCCTCGAGGTTGCCGCCACCCGAGCCGCTGATCGCCGCGGTGTGCAGGCCGGCCGCGTGCTGGACGGGGGAGCCGTGGGCCTCGGCGACGTAGGCGACGATCGCCGCGCCGAGGAACATCACCATCATCGTCGAGAAGATCGCGATGCCCTGGCGGCGGGCGCCGACCATCCGCCCGTAGGCGAACACCAGCCCGGCCGGGATGGTGAGCATCGACAGCATCTCGAGGAAGTTGGAGAAGCCCGTGGGGTTCTCGAACGGGTGAGCGGAGTTGACGTTGAAGAAGCCGCCGCCGTTGGTGCCGAGTTCCTTGATCGCCTCCTGGGAGGCCACTGGGCCCTGGGCGATGGTCTGGACCAGACCGCTCAGCCCGCGGAAGGACACGTAGGCGTGGAAGTTCTGGATCACGCCCTGGGAGAGCAGGAGCACCGCGACGATGATCGAGAGCGGCAGCAGCACGTAGAGGATCGTGCGGATGACGTCGAAGTAGAAGTTGCCCAGTGACTTGCCCGAGCGCGCGGCGATGCCGCGGATGAGCGCGACGGCCACGGAGATGCCGACGGCGGCGGAGGCAAAGTTCTGCACCGCCAGGCCGACCATCTGACTGAAGTAGCTCATCGTCGCCTCACCGGCGTAGTACTGCCAGTTGGTGTTGGTGAGAAAAGACGAGGACGTGTTGAAGGCGACGTTCCACGGCATCGAGTGGAAGTTCCCGGAGTTCAGCCCGGTGAAGTTCCACAGCCCCTGGGTGCGCAGGATCGCGTAGAGCACGAGCCAGCCGACGAGGGAGAAGAAGAGCAGACTCTTGGCGTAGCCCTTCCAGTCCTGGCCCTCATGGGCGTCGACGCGGATGAGACGCAGGAGGAGGCGCTCGATCGGCCCCAGCACGGGGTCCATGAACGTACGGCCGCCGCCGTAGACGGCAGCCATGTACCCGCCGAGGGGGTACGCGATCGCCGTCAGGATGGCGACGAAGCCGATGATGGTGACCCAGCCCGCGACGGACATCTAGAACTTCTCGCCGCGGAGCAGGGCGTACATCAGATAGATACAGACGATCGCGGAGGCGATGAGTCCGAAGAGGTCGGAGCCGCTCATGGCCTAGATCCGATCGATGGCCCACACCATGCCGAGCAGGGCGGCGAAGGCGAGGAGTCCGAGAAAGATGCCGAGAATGTCCATGACGGACACTCTGGATCCCGGCCCGTGAAGGCCCCGTGCAGGAACCCGGGGCGGGCATAAAGGTTTTGTGAAGAGACCCGAAGAGGGCCCTCAGGGGGTGCTGGTCGGGCTGGCTGGGGGCTCAGCCCGACCGCCGGTCACGCCCGGTCCCCCGGCGCGGCTCACTTCAGGAGTCACCGAACTCGGTGACCTCCCGCAGTCCCAGCGCGAGCTAACGCTGGTCGAGCGGAGTGAAGGAGCGCTGGGCCGGGCCGGTGTAGAGCTGGCGCGGGCGCAGGGTCTTCTGCTCGCTGTCCTTGACCATCTCGAGCCACTGGGCGAGGAACCCGGCGGTGCGCGAGACCGCGAAGAGGACGCCGATCAGCTCGTCGGGAATGCCGATGGCCTCGTACACCAGCCCGCTGTAGAGGCCGGCGTTGATGTAGATGTTGCGCGAGATGAAGTAGTCGTCCTCAGCGGTGCGCTGGGCCAGGGCGTCAGCCACCGCCACCAGCGGGCTCATCGCCGTGCGCTCACCCAGGAGGTCGAGCTGCTCGCGGAGGATCTTCGCGCGGGGATCGGGCGCGTGGTAGATCGGGTGACCGAAGCCCATCAGCCGGCCGTCCCCGGTCCGCACCGACTCCAGGTAGGCGTCGACCTGATCGACTGAGCCGATCTCGCGCAGCATCTCCAGGGCCTGGAGGTCGGCGGCACCCCGCAGCGGTCCCGACAGGCAGTAGAGCCCGGCGGCCACGGCGGCATAGGGGTCAGAGAAATTCGAGCCCACCGCGCGCACCGCCGTGGTGGCCGCGGACTGCTCATGATCGGCATGGCAGATGAGCAGGACCTCCAGCGCCCGCTCGACCCGGGGGTCGACCTCATAGCGCAGCTCGGACATCTTGAAGATCATCGACAGCAGGTTGCCCGTGTAGCTGAGGTCGTCGACCGGGTTGATGTACGGGCGCCCGCTGCCGTGGCGGTAGGCCCAGGCGGCCAGTGTCGGCATCTTCGCCAGCAGCCGCAGCATCTGGAACTCGCGGGCCTGCTCGCCGAAGATGTCGCGGGCGTCGGGGTAGAAGCTGCCCAGCGTGCCGACGGCCGCGGCCACGATGCCCATCGGCGCGGCGTCATAGCGGAAGCCGGCGATGAACTCCTTGACGTTCTCGTGCACGAACTTGCGGTGCGAGATCTCCGTCTGCCAGGCATCGAGCTGGCTCGGGGTCGGCAGCTCGCCGTGGATGAGCAGGTAGGCGACCTCGACGAAGGTGCTGTGCGCGGCCAGCTCCTCGATCGTGTAGCCGCGGTGCTCGAGCACCCCCTGCTGGAGGTGGATGTTGGTGATCCCCGAGGCGGCGAAGGCGGTGCTGGTCAGGCCCGGGTCATAGACGACCAGCTCGGGCCCGACATCGGTGTTGTAGGGGCCGACCAGGTCCGCGGCCAGGATCGCACCGTTCTCGATCGGGACCTCGTAGCTGTCGCCGGTGCGATTGTCCGTGACCGTCAGGGTCTCTCTCGACATTGGGGGCTCCTGAGGTGGATGGTTGGGCAACCGGGCCAGCGCGACGGTTGAGCCTATCCTGCCAGGCTCGTGCGCCGGATGTGGCTCGGCGGTCGCTCGGCGCCCGCCGGGGGGCTCAGCGGCGCTTTCGGAGACCGCGGAAACCGCCTACCCTCTCCGGTTGCATGCCTTGGCCGACACGAAAGGTGCGGGCGCAGGACAGGCCGGATCAGCGCGTCGGTGAGCTGAACACCCGCGCATTGTTCGCACTCATCTACGCGGTGTCGGTCAGCTCCGCCTACTTCGCGCTCGGGTACGTCAGCGCCAGCGCCCAGGGCCTGTCCCCGGAGATCTTCATCGTCGCCGGCGTGTTCTTCCAGCTGACCTCGATGACCTACGCCGAGGGCGCCGCGTTGCACCCCCAGCGCGGTGGCTCTCCGACCTTCGCCCGGTATGCCTTCAACGAGCTGGTCGGCTTCATCTCCGGGTGGGCGATCATGCTCGACTACATCCTGCTGGTCGCCGTCGCGGCACTTGCCGTGCCGTCCTACCTGTCGGTGTTCTGGCCCCAGCTGGGCACCGGTGACGCCCGGGTCATCGCCGCGATCGTGGTGATCCTGCTCATTTCCCTCGACGCGATGCGCGGGTCGGGCGCGCGGGGGCTGCGCCGTCAGTTCGTGTTCGGCGCCATCGGCCTGCTCGTGCCGGTGGCCCTGATCATCGGCGGACTCAGCTTCGCCTTCCATCCCGCCCACCTGACCGACACGATCCACCTGGGGAGTGCGCCGACCCTGCGCGACCTCGGGTTCGCCATCCCCCTGACCGTCGTCGCGTTCACCGGCATCGAGTCCGCGAGCAGTCTGGCGGTCGACGCCAAGACCGGACCGCGGGAGCTGCGGCGGCTCATCGCGCTCGCCTCGGCCGCGGTGGTCGTCGTGTGCGTGGGCCTCGCCGTGGTGGGGCTCGGCGTGCTCCCGGTGCACCATGGCATCTCGGAGCTGGGCAGCGACAAGCGCGCGCCGGTGCTGGCCATCGCCAAGGGCCTGCACCCCCGGGGTCTGGCTGACGGGTTCAAGTACGTCATCGGCCTGACTGGGGCCCTCGTGCTGGCGGCCGCGTCCGGCGCGGGCATGCTCGGGGTGTCCCGCGCGGGCTACTCCATGGCCACCCACCGCCAGATCCCCAGTGCCGTGGGACGGCTGTCGCCCCGCTGGGGTACGCCGGTGATCATCATCGGCGGCTCCGCGCTGGCGGCCATCGGCCTGGTCATCCCCGGCAAGCTCAGCGTGCTGGTGGACATCCTGGCCTTCGGGGCGCTGACCACCTTCACCATCGCGCACCTGTCGGTGATCGTGATGCGCTTCCGCGAGCCCGCCCTGGAGCGCGACTACCGCATCCCGCTCTCGATCCCCGTGGCCGGCGCCCAGCTGCCGCTCCCGGCCGTGCTCGGCGCGCTCATGTCCGTCGTCGGCTGGGTGATCCTGCTCGTCCTGCACCCCGGCGCGCGCTATGTGGGACTTGGCTGGCTGGTCGGCGGGGTGCTGCTGTATGTCGCCTACCGACGCCTGTCGGGGCGGCCCGTGCTCCGGCGCGTGGTGATCGCCGACCGCGCCCTGCGCCAGGCGCGGCGCCAGGCCGAGTTCGGGTCGATTCTCGTGCCGCTGTTCGGCGGGCAGTTCGACGACGACGCCGTCTCGGTCGCAGGTCAGCTGGCCGGTGAACGCCAGGAGGACGAAGATATGGGTGGCGTGACCATCGAAGCCATCTACGTCATCGAGATCCCCACCCGGCTGTCCCTGGACGGGCCGCTGCCGCCGATCCAGCTCGAGAGCGCCCGGGCCGCGCTCAAGCACGCCAAGGAGCTGGGGGAGACCTACAAGGAGGTCGAGGTGGCCACCGCGGTCGTCCGGGCGCGTCGGGTGGGCTCGGGGATCGTGCAGGAGGCGCGTCGCCGCGGGGTGGAGGCGATCGTGCTGGCAGCCGAGCGCACCGACGGCGGTGGTGCCGGCCAGGGAAGCGCCAAGGCGGTGGGGGAGGTCGCCTCCTACGTGCTCGAGAAGGCCCCCTGCCCGGTGATCGTGACCGCACCGTCGCGGGAGACGGATCGGCGGGCCGATGGCTGAGCAGCTGATCACGCCGCCCCAGCCCCGGCGTCGGGGCCGGCGCCAGACCGCGCGCCAGTCGGTGCTCGTCGCCTTCGACTACCGCGACTACGTGCCCGAGGTGATGGCCACCGCGGCCCGACTCGCGGGCGATAACGGGCGCGGCATCGACGTGGTCATCACCATCCCGGTCACCGCCAGCGTCGCGCTCGGGGCGGCGATGCCGGAGGAGGAGAGCCAGGCCGAGTCGGTGCTCGAGGAGATCCGCGTCCAGGTGGGACGGCGCGTCAGCGGCCGCTGGGAGAAGGTGCGCCCCCGCCAGGCGGGCCTGCGGATCGTCGAGGAGGCGCGATCCCTCGGCGTCGGCACGCTGGTCATGCCCGCGGCCCCGACGGTTCGGGACGAGTGGAACCACACCATCGAGACGGTGATGCGCGAGCGCCCCTGTCAGGTGGTCATCGAGTCGATCCCCGCCGCGCTGCGGAGCCGCCACGACGCGCCCCGCGCCGCGACCCACCTCGCCCGGCGACCCGACCCGGTGCGACCCCGGCCACAGCGTCAGGCGGTCCCGATCGTCACCAACGCGTCAGGTGCGGCGCTGCGTCCCTGGGAGAACGTCACGGTCGCCCAGGCGTCCCCGACCGAGGAGGCCGGCGCCGGCGCCGGCGATGACGGGGACGTCATCCTGCACGCGTCCAAGCTGGTGCTCGCCCTGGGGGCGCTGGGCATCGTCTACGGCGACCTCGGCACGAGCCCGCTCTACACCGAGCAGACCATCTACGGGCTCCACGCCGCCCACCGCATCACCCCGGCCAACGTGTACGGGATCACCTCGCTCATCTTCTGGTCCCTCACGCTGATCATCTCGTTCAAGTACGCGACCCTGATCATGCGCGCCCACAACCGCGGCGACGGGGGCGGCATGGCGCTGGCCATGCTCATCCGCCGTCACAAGGTGCCGCACATGCTGGCGTTGATCACCCTGGGGATCGTCGGCGCATCGCTGTTCCTCGGCGACGGCGTCATCACCCCGGCGATCTCGGTGCTGTCGGCGGTCGGTGGGCTCAAGGTCGTATCCCCGAGCTTCACCCATCTCGTCGTACCGATCTCCCTGGTCATCCTGGTGTTCCTGTTCATCATCCAGCGCCAGGGCAGCGCGGTGGTGGGCCGGTTCTTCGGGCCGGTCATGCTGCTGTGGTTCGCGGTGATCGGAGTGATCGGGGTCAGCGGCATCGTCACCGATCCGACGGTGCTCCAGGCGCTGTCCCCGACCTGGGCGGGCGAGTTCTTCATCAACCACGGCCTGGATTCCTTCCTCACCTTCGGCGGGGTGGTGCTGTGCGTCACCGGGGCCGAGGCCCTCTACGCCGACCGCGGTCACTTCGGCCCAGGCGCGATCCGCCTGTCCTGGTTCGCCGTCGTCTTCCCCAGCGTGGTGCTCAACTACCTGGGCCAGAGCGCCCATGTGCTCAAGCACCCCCACGACGAGCTCAACCCGTTCTTCCTGTCGGTTCCGGGATGGGGCCAGGTGCCGCTGGTGATCCTGTCGACGATCGCCACGATCATCGCCTCCCAGGCGGTCATCTCGGGGTCCTTCTCGGTGGCCCGCCAGGCCATGCGGCTGGGCTATCTGCCGCGCCTGAAGGTGCTCCACACCTCCGACTTCGAGGGCCAGATCTACATCCCGGTGATCAACTGGTCCCTGGCTGCGGGCGTGATCGCGCTCGTACTCATCTTCCAGAGCTCGAACCGGCTGGCCAACGCCTACGGGGTGGCGGTGACCGGCACCTTCGTCATCGACACGGCGCTGTTCCTCGCGGTGGCGCACTACATCTGGCACCGGCCGCGCTGGCAGCTGATTTGCATCGCGGTGCTGCTCTGGACGGTCGAGGCGGCGTTCCTGCTCTCCAACCTGGCCAAGGTGCTGCACGGTGCCTGGGTCCCGCTGCTCACCGCGCTGACGCTCACCTCGGTGATGCTCATCTGGAACCGCGGGCGGGGGATCGTCACCCGCAACCGCATCGAGCGCGAGGGCCCGATGGCGGAGTTCATCACCGAGTTGGAGAACGCCGATCCGCCCGTCACCCGGCCGCCCGGGGTCGGGGTGTTCATGAGCCCGGGGCGCGACACCACACCGCTGGCCCTGCGGGCCGCGCTGGAGTACACCAACGCGCTGCATGCCAAGGTCCTCGTGGTCTCCCTGATCGACGCGAGCGTCCCGCGGGTCGACGACGAGCAGCGCTTCCGCATCGAGCAGCTGGGGCCCAAGTCCCTGGCCATCCGCCATGTGTGGATCCGCCGCGGCTATCAGGAGCGCCTGCACGTGCCCGAGGCGCTGAAGGCGGCCCGCCGGGACCTGCTGCTCGAACGCGACCTCGACCTCGAACGGGCCGCCTACTTCATCTCGGCGATCTCGGTGATCCCGGACGAGCACTCCGAGATGCCGATCTGGCAGCGCAAGCTGTTCATGACCATGGCGCGCAACGCCGCGGGCGTGGCGGACGAGTTCGGTCTCCCGGCCGAGCGCACCGTGAGCATCGGCGGCCAGATCCCCGCCTAGCCGGCCCCGGGGACCCACGGGACGTCTGGGCGCTCTGACCCCCAGACGTCCCGGGACCCAGCAGCTCAGGGGGCGAAGCGGTAGCCCACGCCCGACTCGGTGCGGATCAGACGCTGGGCGGCGGAGGCGTCGGCCGGCTCGATCTTGCGCCGCAGGTTGGCGATGTGGGCGCGGAGCACCTGGGTGTCGTCGGCATACCCCTGGCCCCACACCGCGGTCAGCAGCTCGCGGTGGGTGAGCAGACGCCCGCGGTTGGTGGCCAGCGTCCCCAGCAGGCTGAATTCGGTGGGGGTGAGGTGGACCTCGCTGCCGGTGACCGTCACCGTGTGGCGGGCCATGTCGATGACGACATCCCCGGCGCTGATCGTGGCGTCGCGAGCGGCGGCCGCCGCGGTCCGGCGCAGGTTGGCCTCCAGGCGTGCGACCAGCTCCCGTGGTCCGAAGGGCTTGGTGATGTAGTCGTCGGCTCCGGCCGCCAGCGCCTGGACCTTGGCGTCCTCCTCACCCACCGCCGACAGCAGGATCACCGGCATCTGGGTCCACTCGCGCAGCCGCCGGCACAGCTCGATGCCGCTGCCGTCGGGCAGCAGCAGGTCGACGATCGCCGCGGCCGGCGTGTGCACCGCGGCGAGGTCGAGCGCCGCCTCGACGCTCCCGGCGGGCAGCGCCTCATAGCCGGCGTCGCGCAGGATCACCCGCAGGGCGCGGAGGATCTGATGCTCGTCGTCGACCACGAGGATCTGGGGCCGCTCGTTCACGGGGCGCTGCGCTCCGCGGGGCTCGGACTCGGCTCCAGGGGCAGCGAGACGATGAAGGAGGCACCCTGGCCGGGATGGGAGTCGACACGGAGGGTGCCGCCGCCGGCCTCGACGAACCCGCGGGCGATGGCCAGGCCGAGGCCGGAGCCGGCGCTGTCGTCGCTGGCGCGGTAGAAGGGCTCGAAGATCCGCTCGCGGTCCGCGGCCGAGATCCCGGGACCCTGGTCGACCACCGAGACGAGCACGCGGTCGGCGCTGTGGCGTGCGTTGACGGTCACGGTGGGGGAGAAGCGGGTGGCATTCTCCAGCAGGTTGGCCAGGGCCCGCTCGAGCTGGGCGGCGTCACCGCGGACCTCGGGCAGGTCAGGGTCGGCGAACACCTTGACCGCTCGGGCGGCCCGAGGGGTCAGGCCGTCGCGCGCGGCGTCGATGACCTCGACCAGCGACACCCACTCGGTGCGCGGGATCGCCTGGCCGGCCTGGAGGCGGGAGAGGTCGAGCAGCTTCTCCACCAGGGCGGCCATGCGCTCGCCCTCCTCGCGCACCGCCTCGGCCAGCTCCCGGCGATCCTCGTCAGTCAGTGACCGCGAACCGAGTGCGTGCCCGGCGGCGACGATCGCCGTCAGCGGGGTGCGCAGGTCATGCGACACCGCGCGCAAGAGCGCCGTCTTGACGTCGTCGGAGCGCCGCAGCGCCTCGGTCTGGACCGCCTCGGCCTGGATCTCGTCCCGGCGCAGGGCGACCGCCACCAGGGCCGACAGGGTGGGCAGCACGCGGGTGCGCAGGCGCGCGTCGATGTCGGGGTCCAGTCCGGCCGGCACTGCGAGCCGAGCCAGGACACGTCCCTCGGTGTCGGTGAGCGGCAGGACCGTGCGTCGCGCCCCATCCGCACCGGTGCGCTCACCCGAACCCAGCTCCAGCGCCACCGCGGTCAACCCGAGCGCGGCGGCCAGGCGGTGGGCGGTGCCGGCCAGGGCGGTCGACGTGTCGGCCCCGCCGAGCAGCTCGCGGGCCAGCGCAGCGGCGAGGTCGGCCTCCCCGCGTCCGCGTTCGGCCTCCCCGGCCCGCTGGCGGGCCAGCTCGGCGATGGCGGAGGCGCTGAGGGCCACGACGACGAAGGCCGCCAGGGCCGCCCAGTTGCGTGAGTCGGCGATGGTGAAGTTGCCCACCGGCGGGATCTGGAAGAAGTTGAACGCCGCCGCCGCCAGGACCGAGCTGGCCAGGCCGAGGCCCCAGCCCCACACCGCGGCGGCCGCCAGCACCACCGGCAGGTACACCACGCCGAGGGAGAGGACCGGGGCCAGGTGCTTGAGCCCGGAGATCGCCGCCGTCGCGGCAGCCACCCCGAGGATCACCGTGGCGATCCCCCAGATCCAGGGTGGGCGGCGCTGTCCGAGCACTCCGCCAGAGTACGCCCCATATGTGGGGCGGCAGGAGGACTTGGCGGCGTCGGGACGAACCCCACACCATGCTGCTGCGCAACCGACTCCCCGCCCTGGAAGATTCACCGGCGACGAGCGCGAAGGCGTTCGCACCGATGGACGACTCCGCCATCGCCATCGTCCGCTGGCTCAACGCCAACCGCGTGGATTACGTGGTGGTCGGTTCGGTCGCCCGGATGGTGCGCGGTGAGACCTCGGCGCGCGGTCCGGTGAGCATCGTGCCCGCGCCCTACGGTCGCAACCTCGATCGCCTGGCGCGAGCCCTCAATTCCGCCCGGGCACGGGTGCGCCTGCACGGCGAGCTGAGCGGACCCGGGGTCGATCCCCAGGGCCCCCAGTCCGCGCCGGTCAAGCTGAGCGCCGAGCGGTTCGTCGGTGCCGAGCGCCTCACCCTGCGCTGTGGTCACCACGACCTGGACGTCGAGGCGCGGCCCGCCGGGGTTCCCCGCTACCAGGAGCTGCTCTATGAAGCCTCCAAGGTCGCGCTGGCCGACGGCGTGATGGTGGAGTGTGCCGGAGCCGAGCACATCGAGCACTACGAGCATCTGCGCCGCACCGGGGTGGCACCCGAGATCCGCGTCACGCGGGCCGTGCCCAGCCCCAGCGCCTGACCCGAACCCTTCCCGCGCCCTGAGGCGCCCGTTAGGTTCCGGCGTAACGTCGACGCTTGATGAACCGCGCCATCGACCTGTCCACGGCGTCCCCCCGGCGGATCCGGCATGCCCTGCTCGGCGCGGTCGGCGCCCTGGTCGTCCTCGTCGGCTGCTGGTACGCGGCCTTCCATGACGTGACGCTCGCGCGGGCCGACGCGCACGCCTACTTCGCCTTCTACAGCATCAGCCTCGACCACGCCCAGCTGGCGCGCCTGGCCCACCGGGTCACCGGCCTCATCGACCCCACGCCCTACGTCTACCTCGCCGGGGTACCGGTGGTCGTGGCCCTGGCCCGCCGGCGCTGGGCGCTGGCCCTGGGCCTGCTGGTGATGATCCCGGGCGCGATCATCACCTCAGAACTGCTCAAACCCCTGCTCGAGGCGCCGCGGCCCGCCTTCGGCGTCACCGCCACGCCGCTGCATGCCCAGGGCTCCTGGCCGAGTGGTCACGCGACCGCGGCCGTCATCCTGGCCATGGCCTGTCTGCTGGCCAGCCCTGGGCGCTGGCGACCCTGCGTCGCCGTCGGCGGCACGCTGTTCTCCCTGGCCGTCATCTACGCGGTGCTGACCCTCGGCTGGCACTACCCGTCCGACGTGCTCGGCGGCATCCTCGTGGCCTCCGTCTGGACGCTCGTCACGGTCGCCGGAGTGCTGGCCCTCGATGCGCGCTACGGCCGCGACCTCGCGCTGCTGGGCCGCGAGGAGGGCCATTGGCTCACGCACCTGCCCTCGGTTCCGGCCATGCTGGGCGCGGCCGCGCTGTCCGCGGTGGGGATCCTCCTGGTCAAGGGAGGCCGGGCACTCAGCTTCGCCGGGGACCACACCGCCTTCCTCGGCGCACTGGTGGCGATCGCCGCGCTGGCGGGACTCGCCTTCGCCGCGCTGACGCTCGCCCTCAGCGGAAGCGACCCGGCTGCCAGAGCGGCTCGTCGGGTCCGTTTGCGCCGCGGCTGAGGATGAACAGCAGGTCCGAGAGCCGGTTGAGGTAGCGCACCGTCTCGGCGCTGACCGTGTCGCCGCACGCGATCGCACCACGCTCGGCGCGGCGACAGACGGTCCGTGCGACGTGGAGCTGAGCGGCGGCCAGGGTCCCGCCGGGCAGGACGAAGGACTTCAGCGGCGTGAGGGTCGCGTTGACCTCGTCACAGCGTTGCTCCAGCCAGGTCGTCTGCTCGGGCAGCACACGCAGTCGCTCGTGCTCGGGGTCCTCGGGGGCGGCCAGGTCGGCCCCGACGTCGAACAGGTCGTTCTGGATGCGGGCCAGCCAGCCGACGTAGGCGTCGGGCAGGCCACCCGTGGCAAGGGTCACGCCGATCTGGGCGTTGAGCTCGTCCACCGTCCCGTAGGCCTCGATACGTGGGTGCGTCTTGACCACCCGGCTCATGTCGCCGAGATGGGTCTCGCCGCCGTCACCGAGGCGGGTGTAGATGCGTGTCAGGTTGACCGTCACCGCCGGGCGCACATTACACCGCTAGGATCGCAGCGTCCGAAGGTCGGACGCGATGGGAAGCCGGTGAGAATCCGGCGCGGACCCGCCACTGTGATCGGGGACGCCGACCGTAGATGCCACTGACCCCCTCGCGGGGCTGGGAAGGCGCGGTCGGTAGGCCCGTAAGTCAGGAGACCAGCGCCGACCTCAAGCCAATCAAGCCCTCGTGGAAAGGGGTGGCTCTATGCAGAAGTTCCGAATCATCGCGGCCGGTACCGTCATCGCGGCCGGACTCGCCTCAGCACCGGCCCTGGCGGCCGCCAGTGGTCCCCAGGTCAGCGTCCGTCTGGAGGGACTCTCCAGCACGCTGCAGAGTTCTCGCACGGTGACGCTCCCCGCCAGCGGCTCGATCACCAAGGGCGGGGTGTCAGCGGGGGAGTGCCCCGCCAACAGCGCCCAGGGTGGACTGGCCGTCGCCACTCACGGCAACTGGCAGGGCAAGTGGTACGCCACCTACAAGGAGTACGAGGTGACCAGCATCCTCGGGGACACCCCCAACGCCAAGCGGGACTACTTCGAGATCTTCGTCAACGACGTTCCCGCGACGCTCGGGGCCTGTGAGATCACGCTCAAGGCGGGGGACAAGCTGCTCTTCGCGGCCGTGCCCGCCTCCGGCAAAGCGCAGACACCGCTGGGCCTGAGCACCACCGTCACCGGAACCAAGGTGAGCGCCAAGGTGGTCGGCTACAGCGCCAAGGGCGTCGCCACGCCGCTCAGAGGGGCGACGCTCAAGCTCGGCTCCCAGACGGTGAGAACGACGGCCAACGGCACCGCGACGCTGACTGCCCCGGGTCGCCCGGCCACGCTGGTCGCCACCGCACCCGGCTACATCCGGGACGAGAGCACCGTCGTCGCCCGAAACGCCGCGTAGTTGCCGCGTCGGCTCGACACGCGACGCCCGCGCGGTCGGCTCGACCTGCGACGCCTCAGCACCGCCGCCGCAGGTCTGGCGGCGGTGCTGGCGCTCGCCGGCTGTGGCATCGCGGTCAACGGCAACCGGACCTCCAAGGCGGTCTCGGTCCGCGTGACCACGAACTTCGGCAGCCAGCGCGTCGGCCGCGACTCGCGAACGAGCTTCTCCTCCGGTGACACGGTGATGAACTTCACCAAGCAGTTCTTCACCCTGAAGACCTCCGACGGCGGCGGCTTCGTCGACGCCATCGGCGGGCGCGCCGACCAGGAGTCCCAGCGGGTCGACTGGTTCTATTACGTCAACGGCATCGAGGCGCCCAAGGGCGCAGCCGCCACCCAGTTGCACCCGGGAGACCACGTCTGGTGGGATCTCCATGACTGGCGGGCGGTCCAGGACGTGCCGGCGGTCGTCGGCTCCTACCCCGAGCCGTTCCTCAGCGGCTCGGGCGGACGGTCTTTTCCGACGGTTGTCACCTGCGCCGACGGCTACCAAGCGGCTTGCACGACGGTCACGAAATCGCTCTCCAAAGCCGGCGTCAAGGTCTCATTCTCGGCGTTGGGCAATGGCTCGGGCTCGGACTCCCTGACGCTGCTGGTCGGGACGCTCACTCAGCTTCAGGGCACGCTCGCCGGGGAGCTGCTCAAGGCCGGTCCGGAGAGCTCGGGCGTCTACGCCCAGTTCGTCATCGCGACCCAGGGTCAGGCGCTGGAGCTCGACAACGCCGCCGGTGACGTCGTGGCGACCTACCACGGCTCCGTCGGGCTGATCGCGGCGGTTGAGCAGAGCGGGCTGAACGAGCCGGTCTGGCTGGTCACGGGGACCGACAAGGCCGGAGTGGAGGCCGCCGCGGCGGCGCTGACCCCGGCCAAGCTGGCCGACCACTTCGCCGTCGCCGTGGCGCCCGGTGGCAGGGTCATCCCGCTCCCCGTGGCGTCGACCCGGTAGCCGATGCTCTACCGGCGCAGGTCGACGCCGCTGCACGCGGCCGGCCCGGGCGCCGCGATGGGCTGGTGCGCGGCACTGGCCGCCGCGGCACTGATCGCACCCGATGCCGCGGTCCTCGGCGTCATCACGCTGAGCGTGCTGGCGGGCGCGCGCTGGGCCCAGCTGGGCGCCCAGACCCTGGCGTCGCTGCGCTGGGCGCTGGTGATGGCGTTGACCATCTGCGTGATCAACGCGCTCGTGTCCCAGCAGGGCACGACGATCATCTGGGAGTTCGGCAACCTGCCCGTGCTCGGCTACCGCTACATCACCTCCCAGGCGGTCGGCGCCGGCGCGCTGCTGGGTCTGCGCGCCGCCACGCTGATCGAGATCGGCATGCTCTACTCCCTCGGGGTCGACCCGGACGCGGTGCTGGCACTGACTCGCCGGTTGGGCTCCCGCTCGGCCCTCACCGCGACGGTGGCGACGCGCATGGTCCCGCTGCTCATGCGGGACGCGCGCCGCATGGCCGACGCCCAGCGCACCCGTAGCGGACCCGCCCCCTCACGTCTCGCCCTGCTGGGCGCGAGCACCAGCGGTGTGCTCGACCGGGCGCTCGACGTGGCCGCCGCCCTGGAGGTGCGCGGGTTTGGGCTCGCCCGCGCCCCGGTCGCCCGCCCCCGCCTCCCGCTCGCGCGCCACAGCCTGGAGTTCGCGGCCTCCGCGGTCGCGCTGCTGGCTCTCGTCCTGCTCAGCCGGCTGCTCTCGCCCTGGCTGGCCGCGGCATTCGCGCCGGTCGCCCTGGCGCCCTTCCTCGACCACCGGGGGATCGCATGATCAGCGTCCGTGAGCTCAGCTACGCCTATCCGGACGCGGGCGCGCCGGCCCTGTCGGGCATCGATCTGGACATCACGCGCGGGGAGTTCGTGGTGCTGGCCGGGGCCAGCGGCTCGGGCAAGACCACCCTGCTGCGGGCGATCGCCGGCCTGGTGCCCCATTTCCACGGCGGTCACTTCGCCGGCCGGGTCAGGATCGGCGGACTCGACACGCGCGAGCATCGCCCCGGTGAGCTGGCGGGCGAGGTGGCGAGTCTGTTCCAGGATCCCGAGACTCAGATCGTCATGGGCAGCGTGCGCGCGGAACTCGCCTTTCCCCTGGAGAACCGCGGCTGGTCGGCTCCCGCGGTCGCCCGGGGGGTGGAGGAGGCCGCCCTGTCATTGGCCATCGACGGGCTGCTGGACCGGTCCACCGCCGAGCTGTCGGGCGGTGAGCTCCAACGCGTGGCGCTCGGCGCCACGCTGGCTGGGCGCCCCCACGCGGTCTGCCTGGACGAGCCGACCTCCCAGCTCGACCCCGTCGCGGGGGATGAGCTGATCGGGCTGCTACGGCGCCTCAACGAAGACGGGGACCTGACCGTGGTCATGTCCGAGCACCGGCTCGAGCGCTGTCTGCCCGCGGCCGACCGTGTCGTGGCGATGGACGCGGGTCAGATCGTGTTCGTCGGCGCCCCGGACGCGTTCCTCGCCTGGGCGGTGGAGCACGCGCCGGCTCTGGCCACCCCGGGCGCGACGCTGCTGGTCCAGGCCGGCCTGGCGCCCGTGGCGGGGGTCAAGTACGCCCGGGCGGCGCTGCGCGGACGGCACGCGGGTGAGATGGACGCGGGCGGACGGGACGCGGGTCACGAAACCGCCCCTAGGGGGCGCCAGCGTGACACGGGTGCGTCGGCGCTGGCCTTTCGGGGCGTCTGGCACGAGGTCAAGGACGGGCCCCAGATCCTCCGGGGGGTCGACCTTGAGATCCGGGCCGGCGAGCGTGTCGCCCTCATGGGCGCCAACGGTGCGGGCAAGTCCACTCTGCTCAAGCACGCCGCGGGCCTGCTGTCGCCGACGCGGGGTCGCGTTGAGGTCCCCGGCGGACGGGTGGGGCTGCTGCTGCAGAACCCCGGTGACTACCTGGTACACGACACCGTCGGCCAGGAGGCACCGGCCGCGGCGCTGGCCCGCTTCGATCTCAGCCACCTGAGCGGACGTCACCCGCGTGACCTGTCCGGAGGTGAGCGCCAGCGCCTCGCCCTGGCCATCGTCTGCGGCATCGAGATGCCGGCCGTGCTGTGCCTCGATGAGCCGACCCGGGGAATGGACCGCAGCCACCGCGACCAGCTCATCAGCCTGATCGACGCAGGTCCCGGAGCGGTGGTGGTGGCCACCCACGACCCCGAGTTCGCGGCGCGCTTCGCCGACCGGGTCCTCCTGCTGGCCGGCGGGCGCCTGATCGCCGACGGCACGCCGGAGGAGATCCTGGCCGGCGGTACCTACTTCGCCACCGAGGCGGCCCGGATCACCGACGGCCGGGTGCTCGTGCCATGAGCTGGCCCCTGGCCGCCTACGGACTCCTGGCCCTGGCGCTGGGCGCCGGCTTCGCCTGGTATGAGCACTCCAAGCCCGACGCCAAGGTCGTCGCCCTGGTGGGCACCCTGGCCGCGCTGGCCGCGCTGGGACGCATCGCCTTCGCGGCGGTTCCCAACGTCAAGCCGACCACCGACATCATCATCATCACGGGCATGACCCTGGGCGGGGCGCCCGGCTTCACCGTGGGGGCGGTCGCCGCGCTGGCCTCGAACTTCTTCTTCGGACAGGGTCCCTGGACGCCCTGGCAGATGCTCGGCTGGGGGCTGTGCGGGGTGATCGGCGCGCTGGTGCCCCGGCTCGGCACCCGCCGCTGGCCCCTGGCGGTCGTCTGCTTCGCGCTCGGCTTCGGCTTCACCGCCTTCCAGGACTTCGGTGACTGGGTCACCTACAGCGACCATTCAGTGGCCCAGCTGGGTGCCTATGTGGGCAGCGGCGTGGGCTTCGATCTCATCAGCGCCGGTTCCAGCTTCGCCTTCGCGCTGGCCTTCGGACCCGCCCTGGCCCGCTCGCTGGGGCGCTTTGCGCTGCGCATCAACGTGCAGTGGGCGCCTCCGGTCATCCTCCTCTGCGCCCTGCTGGG
>CAZZVR010000052.1:0-19283 GCA_964657595.1 Burkholderia sp. PAMC 26561
ACGCGCGGCGTGATCGGCACAGTGAGTGGCACCGCCACGTCAATCGTCGCGCCGGGCCCCTCACAGGCCGCGGCGAACGCGCCGGCCGCTACGGCCAGCCCAGCGACCAGCGCGACCACAACACCCGCGACGACCAATGCCGCAGCCACCTCGAGCTCGGCGCCGGTGCTGGGGACCTTCGACATCTCGACCCCGGCCCAGGCGAGCGCTTGGAAGGCCGCCGGCGGCAACGCGGTCATCATCCCCGTCTACTGGGATCAGGCGCAGACCACCCCGACGGGTGGCGTGTCGCTCGCTGACGCCGGCAACGGCGGCGACAACGTCATCTCAGAGATCCAGTTGGCCCACCAGGACGGGTTGGCCGTCTACCTCGAGCTCGACCTCCAGTACCCACCGCAATGGGTGCTCGACGGAGTTCCGGAGTTCGTCGACCAGGGTGGCAACCGCTGGGCTGAGCCGGCGAACCCGGGTGCCGACGTGCGTGATTGGATCTGGACTGCAGTCGGTCGCCAAGCGGTTGCGAGTTTCGTCAACGGTGCGCTCAGTGATCTGGCGCCGTACCTCGGCGACGTGGCCGGGTTCCGCTCCGGCGGCGGGGTCTACGGTGAGCTCGATTTCCCCAATGACGGGTCGACCGTCAACGGGGAGCCCTCCTTCTGGGGTTATGACGCCGCTGCCCAGACTGGCACCGGACTGGCGGCCGGTGAGTCCGCGTCGCCGCTGCCCGGCTACGTGTACGGCTCCGGCACCGCGGCCCAGGACACTCAATGGTCGAATTGGTACCTCGGCTCGCTGGCCAGCTGGATCAAGTGGTACACCCAGCTGCTGCGGAGCGACGGCTGGACCGGACCGACCTACGTTCTCAGCCCCTCCTTCGGCATGCGGACGAACATGAGCCCCAATTCGACCGTGTACGAGGAGCAGCTCGCCTACGGAACCGACTGGGGCGTGATGATGGACTCCTATGACCAGGTGCCGAACGTGTGGCCATGGTCGACCTGGACCGACGACACCGAGCCGTACTGGCATACCGGTGACACGGTCGACTCGGACGCGGCGGCCTGGCGCAAGCTGCTGGAGCTCGCCCAGGCCCGTGGTCTGGCCTCCCACATCATGGGCGAGAACACCGGGGGCGGCGGCGCCGCTGCGATTCACCAGATGATGAGCGGAGCGCTCGCGTCCGGCTATACGGGGATGTTCTATCTCGACTACCCCACCCTCGCCGAGACCGGCCTGACCTCCGACCTGGTGTCGCAGTTCAACACCTACGCCCAGTAATTCCGGCACACCGCGGGCGAGTCGGAGCTGGCCTACGTGTCACCAGACGGATGAGGGCGTACCTTCCGGTGAAGCCATGAGCGATCTCAGGACTCTCATTCGCGGCGATCTTGCGCGAGTTCGGGACACCTACGGGACCTACCTGTACGTCATCCACCCCGGCTTTCTCGCCGTGCTGGGCTATCGACTCGCCCATGCGGCAGTGAACAAGGGGCCGCTGGGACACTTCGTCGCACGGGTCATCTGCCTGACGATCATCCTGGTCACCGGCGCCGATTTCCACGCTCGCGCTGAGATCGGGCCCGGTCTGTTCGTGCCCCACGCCCAGGGCACGATGTTCGGCGAGCACGTACGAGCGGGGAAGAACCTCACCATGTACGCGGGTGTGATGCTCGGTCAGGACGCGACGGGCGGGGGCCCCAAGATCGGGGACAACGTGACGTTCTGGACCAGATCCCTGGCCTTCGGCGACATCACGATCGGGGACAACGCCGAGATTGGTGCCACCTCGCTGGTCATGATCGACGTCCCGGCCGATCACAACGCGGTCGGGATACCGGCTCGCGTCAAGCCCCAGCGGACCAGGCCCGTCAAGCCCGCCTAAGGCACTCTCAGCGGGCCCTCTACCCTTTCCGCCGTGCCCACTGAAACCCGATCCGATATCCGCAACCTGGCGATCGTCGCCCACGTCGACCACGGCAAGACCACGTTGGTGGATGCCCTGCTGTGGCAGTCCGGCGTCTTCCGCGCCAATCAGGACATCAACGAGCGGGCCATGGATTCCACCGACCTGGAGCGTGAGAAGGGCATCACCATCCTGGCCAAGAACACCTCGGTCAAGTACGGCGACGTCACCTTCAACATCATCGACACCCCCGGCCACGCCGATTTCGGCGGCGAGGTCGAGCGCGGGCTGACCATGGTGGACGGCGTCCTGCTGCTCGTCGATGCCTCCGAGGGCCCGCTGCCCCAGACGCGCTTCGTGCTGCGCAAGGCGCTGGAGGCGCGACTTCCGGTGATCCTGGTGATCAACAAGATCGACCGCCCGGATGCGCGCATTGCCGAGGTGGTCGACGAGGTGTACGAGCTGTTCCTCGATCTCGACGCCGACGAGGAGCAGATTGAGTTCCCGATCGTCTACACGGTCGCCCGCGAGGGCACCGCGACGCTCGACCTCGACACTCCCGGCACCGACCTCAAGCCGCTGGTCGACCTGCTGCTCGAGCACATCCCCGCCCCGACCTTCGATCCCGATGAGGGACTCCAGGCCCACGTCACCAACCTGGACGCCTCCCCCTACGTGGGCCGGATCGCCATCTGCCGCGTGCACAACGGGACGATCAAGAAGGGTGAGACCGTCTCCTGGTGCCGCGCGGACGGCACCATCGACAAGGTCCGGATCACCGAGCTCTACAAGACCGAGGCGCTGGAGCGTGTGCCGGCCGACTCCGCCAGCGCCGGGGACATCATCTCCGTCGCCGGGATTCCGGAGATCACCATCGGCGAGACGCTGGCCGACGCCGAGAACCCCAAACCGCTGCCCGCGATCACCGTCGACGAGCCGTCGCTGTCGGTCACCATCGGCACCAACGACTCGCCGCTGGCCGGCCAGGAGGGCGACCGGCTGACCGCCTCCCAGGTGCAGGCTCGACTCGAGCGGGAGCTGGTCGGCAACGTCTCGCTGCGCATCAACCCGACCGAGCGCCCTGACGTGTGGGAGGTGCAGGGCCGCGGTGAGATGGCGCTGGCGGTGCTCGTCGAACTGATGCGACGCGAGGGCTTCGAGCTGACCGTCGGCAAGCCCCAGGTCGTCACGCGGGAGATCAACGGCAAACGGCACGAGCCGGTCGAGCGCCTGTCCGTCGACGTCCCCGATGAGTACGTCGGCGCCCTCACCCAGCTGCTTGCCACCCGCAAGGGTCGGATGGAGACGATGACCAACCACGGCACCGGCTGGGTACGGATGGAGTACATCATCCCGGCGCGCGGGATGATCGGCTTTCGCACCGAGTTCCTCACCGAGACGCGGGGCACCGGCATCCTCCACCACGTCTTCGAGAGCTGGGAGCCCTGGCACGGCGAGATCCGCACGCGGGGCTCGGGTTCGATGGTGGCCGACCGTCGCGGCAAGGTCGCCGCCTTCGCGTTGTTCAACCTCCAGGAACGGGGGCAGCTGTTCGTCGGCCCGGGCGAGGAGGTCTATGAGGGCATGATCGTGGGTGAGAACTCGCGCTCAGAGGATCTCGACGTGAATGCGGTCAAGGAGAAGCACCTGACCAACATGCGCAAGTCCACCTCGGATGAGCTGATCCGTCTCGTGCCCAAGCGCGAGCTGTCGCTCGACGCCGCGCTGGAGTTCGTGCGCGAGGACGAGTCGGTCGAGGTCACCCCCCAGAACGTGCGCATGCGCAAGACGGTGCTCGACCAGACCGCTCGCCAGAAGTACAACCGCAGCCGCAAGCGCGAGACCAGCACCGCCTGAAGCCGCGGCTCGGGTGACGGGCGTGAGAGGATTCCCGCTCAATGACCTACTCGCCTCACAGCATCCCCGACCTCACCGGTGCGACGGTCGTCATCACCGGCGCCAACAGCGGCCTCGGTCTCGAGACCGCCAAGCTGCTGGCCGAGCACGGTGCCCGGGTGACGATCGCGGTCCGCAATGCGGCCAAGGGCGCGGAGGCCGCGCGGAAGATCGGGCACGACTGCGAGGTCCGCTCCCTCGACCTGGCCAGCCTCGACTCGGTACGGGGGTTCGCCGCGGACTGGGGCGAGGAGCCGATCGACATCCTCATCAACAACGCCGGCGTGATGTACACCCCGGAGCTGCGCACCGCGGACGGCTTCGAGCTGCAGATCGGCACCAACCACCTCGGCCACTTCGCGCTGACCAACCTGCTGCTTCCCTCCATCACCGGCCGGGTCGTCACCGTCGCCTCCAACGCGCACAAGCCCGGCAGGGTCGACCTGGCGGACCTCAACTGGGAGCGTCGGCCCTACAACTTCTTCGGCGCCTACAACCAGTCGAAGCTGGCCAACCTGCTGTTCACCGGCGAACTGCAGCGCAAGCTCGCCGCGGTCAGATCACCGGTCATCGCCACCGCGGCCCATCCCGGCTACGCGGCGACCAACCTGACCAGCCACAGCGGATCGTGGCTCAAGGGCACCATCATGGCGCTGGGTGACCGGGTCCTCGCCCAGAGCGCCACCGCCGGCGCGCTGCCCACCGTCTACGCCGCGGTGGAGGACGTGCCCGGTGACACCTACGTCGGCCCGTCGGGTCTCGGTGAATGGCGCGGCCGGCCGAAGATCGTGGGGCGCACCAAGGCGGCCAGAGATCGCGAGTCGGCGGCTGCCCTGTGGTCGCTGTCGGAGGAGCTCACCGGGGTGTCGTTTCCGCTCTGAGCCTCCCCACCGACGGCCGCGCGTTGGGCGTTGATCGCCTGGATCCGGTCATAGAACGCGTTGGCCACACGGGTGGCGTGGCGCTTGGCCTCCTCGGCCACCGGTCCGGTGAACTGCGCGTCAACGGTTTCCCCCCACAGCCACAGCCAGCGCTCGAAGTGCCCGCGCCGCAGCGGCACCAGCAGATTGAGCTCGAGGTGGGGCCGGAACGCACCGCCGCCGTAGCTGCGCGCGCCCAGCAGGACGGTCTCCCAGAACGAGGCGATGCGCGGGAGGTGATGCTCGAGGTCGAGCTGGGCGACGTCAGTGAACAGGAAACCGATGACGGCGTCATCGAGCGCCTGGGCGTAGAACGCACGCACCAGGGTCTCGCAGTCAGCTCGCGTCGTGATGTCGCCCATCTCGCTCGAGGATAGGCCCACGTCAGGGGGTCGCCGCAGATGCCGCGACCCCCTGCGCGCCCGCTACAGCCGCGCGGGCAGCACCGCGTTGAACGCCTTGGCGATCGCCGCGTAGCCGGCCGGATTCGCGTGGATGTTCGGCCCCCGGGGAGCGGCCGCGCACATCCAGGTCAGGTCACAGATGTCGGCCACGTCGGTCGGCACGGTGCTCAGCCCCGTGGTCGCCAGCGGGGTCCCGGTGGTCGACTCCGGGGTCTGGTCATAGGTCCCGAAGGCGCTCGCGACATCCGCCGTCCTGAAGCCATGGGCGCTGTCGGCCTTGGTGATGTCGGCGTTGATGCTCTTGATCAGGCTGAGTGACAGGGTCGCCAGACCCTGCTGACTCTGATCACTTGACAGCGCGTCGGCGAGGATCGGGTCATACAGGTTCATTGCCGCCGTGAACGTCCCCGCCGGCGCCGCGGCGTGCAGCGCCGCCAGGATCCTGGGCGTGTTGGCCTCCAGCTTCGCCACGCCCTTGACGACGCACGTCTCCACCGCGGTCAACCCGGCGCCCGTGCCTCCGACACAGCCGTCGACATCGTTGGCGCCGATGTCGAGGGTGATCAGCGGCACCTCGCCCTTGGCCGCATGGGCCTTGAGGAACGCCACCGCCGCGGCCAGCTGTGATCCGCCGCTGAGGTCGCATCTGTAGGCCTGCGCCGCGACGGCGTTGCCCTTCCCGGTGATCATGCTCGTCGTCGTCTCCCCGGGACACCCGAGTTCGACCAGCTTGAGGTTCGTGATCCGCTTCCGGGCGGCCGCGTAGATGTCGTTGGCGTACCCCTGGCCGGTTTCCTTGCCCACACCGGCCGGATTGGGCTGATAGCCCACCGACAGCGAGTCGCCGAGGGCCAGGTAGTAATGGGCTGCGCTCTTGGCTGAACGCGCCGTCGGCGTTGGGTGCGCCGTGACGGGGCGCGCGACGATGGTGGCCCCCGCGGTGGTGGCGAGGGCCGTGAGTGACGCCGCAAGCGCAAGCGCGCCGGCCAGCAGTCGTACCTTCATCCTTCTCTCCTCTCAGACAAACCCGCAGGCCTGCGGGGGTGCGCCTCTCCAGCCGCACGGCCAGTCTAGTGTCGTGAGTCCGACGGTCAGGGCATCAGAGGCCGGGCATCTGCTGCTCGAAGGCCCGGGCGATGGCGCGATACCCCGCGGCGTTGGGGTGGATGTTGGGGCCCCGGGGCTTGCTCGTGCACAGATAGGTGAGGGCACACAGCGTCACCAGGCTCCTGGGCAGACTCTGGCCGGCGCGGGGCACCCGAACCTGGGTGGCGTCGTCGGTTGCGAACTGCCGGGAAACGTCGGCGGTCCTGAAGCCGGACTTCGCGGCCGCCGCGGCGATCTCCCGGTTGAGCCCGTTCACCACCGCGACCGAATCCCGGGCGACCGTCCGCAGCGTGGCACTGGGACTGAGCAGTCCCACGAGGAACGGGTCATAGATCTCCCCGGCCACCAACCGGGTGCCCGGAGCCGCCGCGGACTTCAGCGGTCCGAAGATCTTCGGCAGGTTCGCGGCGATTGTTCGCTCCATGGTCGTCACGCAGGACGCGATCGAGGCGAGACCGTGGGTCAGCGCCGTGGCGGTGATGCAGGCGTTGAGGTCGTTGGCGCCGATGTCCACCGTGATCACCTTGACCCGCGAACCGTGAGCCCGGATGAAGGCGAGACCGGCGTTGAGCTGGGAGCCGTCCGTGCGGTCACACCGGTAGGCCCGGGCCGCGGTGGCGTTGCCCTGGCCGGTGAGCACCTGGAGGCTCGCATCTCCGGGACACCCCATCTCGACGAGCTTGAGCCGGGGAATCCGTCGGGCGAGGGTGGCAGCGATGTCGTTGGTGTACCCCTGATCGGTCTCCAGCTGCCGACCCTGGGCGTTGGGCTGGATGCCGACCGACAGCGAGTCGCCGAGCGCCAGGTAGTAGTTGTGCACCGCCGCGTGGGAGGCGCCACCGCCGCAGCCGGTCAGCCCGGCCGCCACGCTGAGCCCGAGGAGAACTCCGAGCGCGCGGCGGCGGCGCCTGGGGGACCGGCTGAACATCGTCAATGGGACTCCTCCGGGCTGCGGTCCCGGCCGTGGGCTAAGCTGCGCCGCGAGTCTATGGCACGCCGCCGACTCGACCGGATCCTGGCCATGTGCAGGATCTCTTGCATCGGAGGATTCGCAACGAAGTTCCCGACGGCGGCTGTTACGGTGCCACGAGCACTCGGCGTCAACGCTCTCTAGCGCGCCGCAGACCTGAGCCTGGAGTCGATGCGAAGCACACGTCACATCAAGCGGTTCGTCGCCGCCCTCATCACCGTCTCGGCCTTCGGGGGCGTGGCGTTCGTGCCCGTCTCCCAGGGTGATCTGCAGAACCAGATCTCCTCCCAGAAGTCGCTGGCGAGCCAGCTGCAGCAGACGATCAAGTCTGAGAACGCCAACATCGCCCAGACCGGAAGTGACGTGGCCTCAGCCAAGTCACAGCTCGCCACGGTGCAGGCCAAACTGAGCTCCGACATCACCCGGCTGCGGTCGACCCAGACCCAGCTGATGACCGCACGCGACCACCTGGCCCAGCTCGAGGCCCGGCTCAAGCGGGCCTCGGAGGACCTGTCGACGAACCTGCGGGCCGAGTACGAGGGTGGCGCACCGAATCTGATGACGGTGATCCTCAACTCCCACGGCTTCACCCAGCTGCTCAACCAGGTCAACTTCGCCCAGCGGATCTCCAAGCAGGACGCCCACATCGTCGGCGCGACCCGGACCGCCCGCAAGGCAGTGCTGGGTGAGACGCTTCGTCTCGGCAACCTCGAGCAGCGCGACCGGTCGCTCACCGACGCGATCCTCGCCCAGCGCAATCAGGTCGCCTCGCTGGAGACCTCGCTGCTGAACCGCCAGATCGCCGAGACCCAGGCCCGCGCCAACACGCGTGGCAAGCTGGCCGGCGTCCAGTCGACCGAGGCCGCCCTGCAGCAGAAGCTGGCCGCGCTCCAGGCCAAGCTGGCCAAGATCGCCGCCGCCAAGGCGGCCCAGGCCCGCCAGAGCGAGGAGCAGGCGTCAGTGGCGGTCAACCAGCAGGTCGGTGGCCTGGCCATCGACACCGCCGGCATGGTCCAACCGCCCGCCGGGGCTCCCGCCGCCGTGAAGGAGATGATCGCCGCCGGTAACGCGATCGCCACCCTGCCCTACATCTGGGGTGGCGGCCACGGCTCGTTCATCTCGCCCGGCTATGACTGCTCCGGGTCGGTCTCCTACGTGCTGGCCGCGGCCGGTCTGCTGAGCGCTCCCGAGGTCTCGGGCGACTTCGAGTCCTACGGCGATGCGGGTGCCGGCCAGTGGGTCACCATCTACGCCAACGCCGGTCACGTGTGGATGACCATCGCCGGCTGGCGCTTCGACACCGTCGCCCTGTCGGAGGACGGCACGCGCTGGTCCCAGGGTGGCGGCGAGTACGACGGCTTCGTCGTGCGCCACCCGACGGGCCTGTAGCCCCTGAGGCAGCTGCTCGCCCCTCGGGGTAGCTGCGCCGCCGGGCAGCCGGCCCGGCGGTCACGGGTCGGCCACATTCGGTGGACCAGCGGGATGTAGGCTGTCGGCCCCTGTGCTGAGCGTGCGGGGGGCCACCAAGCGGTACGGAGCCACACTGGCCCTCGACCACGTCGACCTGACCGTGTCAGACGGTCAGCTGCGCGGTCTGCTCGGACCCAATGGTGCGGGCAAGACGACGCTGCTGCGCCTGCTCTTCGGACTCATCCGGGCCGACGGCGGGGAGATCACCATCGACGGGCGACTCGGGGGCTTCGTCGAGGATCCGACCTTCTACCCCTATCTGTCGGGGCGGCGCAACCTGCAGCTGCTGGCCGCCCTCGACGGACTCGGCGCCGCCGCCGTCGAACCGCTGCTCGAGCGCGTCGGCCTGAGTGACCGGGCCTCCGAGCGGGTCGCGGGCTACTCGACCGGTATGCGCCAGCGGCTGGGGATCGCCGCGGCGATGCTGCACCGCCCCCGCGTGCTCGCCCTCGACGAGCCGACCAGCGGACTGGATCCCGCCGGGATCCGGGACACCACGGCGCTGTTGCGCGAACTCGCCGCCGACGGGGTCGCCGTGCTCGTCTCCAGTCACCTGATCGGCGAGCTGGAGGAGCTGTGTGACTCCTACACCATCCTCCGCGACGGCGCCGTGATCTGGGATGGCTCCGCCGCCGAGGTGGCCGCCGAGCCGCGCCGCGCGAGCCCGCTCCAGGACCTCTACTTCTCCCTCACCGCATGAGCCGCTGTGGCGCGGTCACGCGCACCGAGATGATCAAGCTGTGTGCCCAGCTGCCCTTCCAGCTGCTGGCGGTGCTGGTGATCGCCGGACCGATCGCCTTCGCCGGTCTGCTGTCGGGCCAGAGCGGCAGCCCCTCCGACGCCGTGCTGGGCAACTGGGCCCACACCTCCGGCTTCTCGCTGTCGCTCGTGCTGCTGTCCTTCGCCGGGAACTGGGGCGCCCCGATCGTCGCCGGCGTCCTGGCCGGCGACCTGTTCGCCTCCGAGGACCGTCACCGCACCTGGAAGACGATCCTGGCCAGCTCGACGACGCTGTCGGAGATCTTCGTAGGCAAGCTCCTGGCCGTCGCGCTGCTCACCCTCGCGCTCGGGCTGGCACTCGGGGCCTCGAGCATCCTCGGCGGGGTGATCTTCGTCGGCGCCCATCCGATGGTCAACCTGTCCGGCCAGCTGCTGTCGAGCCTGCACCTCCTCGGGCTCGTCTGCGTGGCCTGGCTGCTCACCCTGCTTCCGCTGCTCGCCTTCGCCAGCATCGCGGTGCTCGTCTCCATCGCCACCCGCAACGCGATCGTCGGGGTGCTGGCACCGCTGCTGGTCGGGCTGGTCAATCAGGTGCTGTCGCTCACCGGCAACGGGGTCTGGCTGCACCTGCTCCTGCTCTCCTCCGGGTTCACCGCCTGGTCGGGCCTGTTCGTCCAGCACGCGTTCCTCGGCCCCGCCCTGGTCTCCGAGCTCGCCTGCCTGGTGTGGATCGGTGCCTGCCTCTGGGGGGCGTGGTACCTCCTCTCCCGCCGCGAGTTCGTGCCGGCGGCGGCCGCCTCACCCCACCGCCGCGGAGGCCGCGTGGCACGGACCCTGCCCGCGCTGCGGATCGTCGTCGTGGGCGTGGCGGTGCTGGCGCTGCTCGCCCTGGCCACCACACTGGGACCGGCTGGGGTCAATGACCGGCGGGTGACCCGCTCACTCGCCTCGACGTTCACGTCGCTGACCATCTACCAGCAGAACCTGCTCGGGCACCCGATCCCGGCCGGTTCGAAGTACACCATCGCGCCGCTGTGCAACAAGCGCGGCACCCGGGCGGTCGGCCCCGGGGACTGGGACTGCACCGTGAACGTGTACGTGCTGCTGCCCCACGGCACCCAGCCGCTGACCGACACCCCGGTCGACTACGACGTCAACGTCGGTTCCGACGGCTGCTACAAGGCCGACGCGCCGGCCGCGGTGGTCGGCGGCGCCACGATCAAGCGCCGCGGCGGCGGGCGGACGGTGAACCCGCTCAACATCGTCTACGGGTGCTTCAACGTGCTCTAGGCAGCGCAGAAGCTGCCGGCTCGGACCGGGGACCAGCCCGGTTCAGCTCAGCCCGCGCCGGCGGGGACCTTCCGGCAGGCCCAGGTGATCGGGCAGCTGCGGGACTTCGACCAGGTGCGGTTCGACGCAGTCGAACGTTTGGGATGGGCCGCCGCGACCAGCCTCCGTACGGCCACCGCGCGCTGGGCCTCCTCCGGGGAGGCGTTCGGTCCCGCCGCCGGGGGCGTGGAGTGGGCTCCGTGCACGGACTGCCAGAGGATCTGGTCTGAGATCGCCTGGGGCACCTGATCCATGCGGTTGAAGGGCAGCTCTCCCGACAGCCTGGCGTCGGGAGACGCCGCGGTGTTCATTGTCGTCAGCGAGTAGCTCGGCTGGATCGCCGAGTACGGGGCGTCGTTGGGCTGCTGGCTGCCGGAGACGAACGCGTCGTACATCGGCGTGGCCAGGGCGTCGGTCAGTTCCAGCGGCTGGATTCCGGTGATCAGCTCGACCGTCTTGAGCACCGAGTACTGGTCATAGCGGGTGTGGATCACCGCCCCCGGCTGGGTCCAGGGACTGATCACCAGCGCGGGCGCCCGATGGGAGTCGACGTGGTCGGCCCCGTCCTGGGAGTCGTCCTCGACCACGAAGATGGCCGAGGAGGACCAGATGCTCGAGTGGGAGATGGCGTCGACGATCTGACCCAGGCCCAGGTCGTTGTCGGCGATCATCGCCTGGGGCGTGGGATCCCCCGCGGTGGTGCCGTCGGTGTGATCCTCGGGCAGGATCATGTAGTTGAGCGTGGGCACGCTGTTGGTGGCCACCTGGGTCTCGAACGTCGGCAGCCACGAGTTGAAGCGACTCTGCCCCGCATAGACGGTGCCGGTGCCGTCGTAGCTGCCGGAATCCTGGGTGCAGCTGGCGGTGATGCCGGCCTTGAGGCAGCCGATGAACAGGTTGTTCGGGTAGGCGGCGTCGACTCCGGCTTCGACCTTGGCGAACTCGGGCCGGTTGGCCGCCTGGCCGAAGGGCAGCGTGCCGACGGCCTCGCCGAAGTCCTCGAAGGAGACGTTGTCCTTGGCCGCCTGGTCGAAGATGAAGAAGTTCGGGGGAAAGCTCACGGGGAAGAGACCGAAGTCGTAGGTGCCGCGCCGGCCCGAGTAGTTGGCGGCGGTGGCCTTCTGGGCGTAGTCGGTGGCCTCGGCGCCCGCGGTGACCAGGTGGCCGTCGACGGACACCTCGGAGTCCTCATAGAAGTGATCGAGCAGCGGGAAGCGGCTGACCAGCGCGTGGGCGTTGGGGGTGATACCGCCGGTGGGTCCGCTGACCCCGTTGTCATCGAACAGCTCCAGGGACTTGTCTCCGTCGCCCCGGGGGTCGGAGCCGAGGACCTGGTCATAGGTGCGGTTCTCCCGCACGATGTAGAAAACGTGCTTGATCTGGCTGGAGGGGTGGCCGAAGCTCGCGGGAATCGGGCTGTTGGCCGGCTGGGTCTCGGGGTTGGCGGGCGCCGACTGCGCATCGGCCTGGGGCGTGTCGGCCTGGACCTGGGTGTCGGTCGGCACCGACATGATGCCGACGCGTCCGATGAGCTTGTCCAGCACGTAGGTGCCGTAGGCGTTGGTCGGCGTCTGACCCGGAGCCAGCGGTGAGCCGCCGAAGTAGTAGGTCGGGTTGGCGCCGGAGCCGAACCCCTTGCCGGCCACCCAGATGAGCTTGCCCTGGGAGGTGGTCTGCACGCTGTCGGGGTAGGCGGCGGTGGGGATCTTGCCGATCACCGAGAAGGCAGCCAGCTTGGGGATGTAGGTGGCCTGGCACGCCTTGATCGCCGGCAGCGCCTTCAGCGCGGCGCCGTCGCGGCGCTGCTGCACGGCGGCCCGGAGGTGCACGGCCGCCACGATGCGCCGCACGAACGTCCTCACCTGGGCCCGGGTTGGCCCGGAGCAGGCGGTCCGCGCCGTCACCGCGATGAGCTTGGCGACCCGACGCCGGACCGGGCTACGCAGGTAGCGGCGGATGTTGGCGATCTTCGGGTGGACGTAGACCCGGTGGCCCTTCGGCGCCGTGGCCGGCCGCTGGCTCAGGGAGACGGCAGCCAGCGCGTCCTCACCGGCGTCGGAGGCATAGAGCGTGCTGTCGTCGGGTGAGACGGCCAGGCTGGTCGGCTCGGTGCCCAGGCCCTGGGGCCGCCCGACTGACACGTAGTTGGTCACCTTGTCGGTGGTGGTGTCGATCACCGCGATCAGGTCGCGGTCGGTGACCGCCACGTAGAGCCGGTTGCGGTGGGGGTCAGCCACCATCCCCTCGGGATGGCTGGCCAGGTCTCCCATGGCGCCGCCGACCCCGCCCACCGTCGCGGTGACGCTCGCGGTGGCGGGATCGATCACCGAGATGGTGCCGTCGTACTCGTTGGAGACGTAGGCCCGGCCCTGGGGATCGAAGGCCACGCCCTCCGGGTACTCACCGATCGACACCAGGCTCTGGGCGTTGGTCCTCAGGTTCACCACGTCGGCGCGGTCGGCCCCGTTGAGCGCCACGACCAGGTACTGGCCGTCGGGCGAGACCGCCATGCCCTCGGGGTACTCGGTGCCCACCCCCGAGACGGGCGGCAGCGACTCGTTCCGGGCCGTGCCGCCGCTCGAGGCCGGGATGGTCAGGGGCGTCTGCTCGGTCGCCATACCGCTCGCGGTGTTGATCGTGTAGACGTGGATGACGTCGCCGTCGTTCCCCAGGGTGGGGCCGTCGGTCGGGTTGCCGGCCAACGGCTCACCGCTGATGTAGGCGTGGGTCCCGTCGGGCGAAATGGCGACGCCGCCATAGCAGCCGGGCAGCGGCAGCACCTGGATGGCGTGGCGGGTCGCGATGTCGATGACATGCACGTCGTCGATGCCGTGGCCGCAGTCGACCACCCAGTCGTACCTGCCGTCGGGGGTGACGGCGCTGCCGTCGGGGAAATCGCCGACGGTGACGAGCCGGCCGACCGGCTTGAGCTGATGCCCGTTGCCGGTGAGCCGGTACTGGGGCCCGATCTCACCCGCGTTGACCGGCGCGGCGACGCCGTGGGCGCCGCTGGTCAGGACGAAGGTGAGGGCGAGGGCCAGCGCGAACGCCGCGCATGCCAGCGCCAGGCACCGCCCGCGACTCCATGACCCCATCACCCGCAGGAGTGTGTGACCTCAGCGCCCCGAGGTCGTGACCATCCTGTGAACCTCGGGCGGGGAGCGATGCGCCAAAACAGTCATATGCCCTGATTTGCCGCATCGCTCCCGGGCGGCCGGGGCGCGGCTCAGGCTTTCAGCTTGTACAGGGTGAAGGTCTGGCCGTGGTACGTGACCGTCAGCTTGGTCGCGGTCTTCTCCGCCGCGCTGATCGCCTTGGTCGAGCCGGTGCGGCCGCCGGAGAAGCCCCCGGCGGTGCCCGAGGAGCCGCCGAGGATGTAGGTCAGGCGGCCCTCTGACACCTCCTGCTGGATCCAGGCCAGGGTGACCGAGCTCTCCTCTCCGGAGAAGCCGCCGATTCCGGCCACATTGGTGTGGCCGGCCAGGATCGAGGTGGCCGCCGTGCTCTGGCTCTCCACCCCGACGGTGCCGCCACCGTGGGTCTGGGCCCAGGCGGCCGCGGCGTTGAGTGACGTTGCGGAGGCACCGCCGAAGCCGCCCCCACCCCCGAAGCCGCCGAAGCTGCGGGTGCCGGTGCGGCTGCTGGAGCCACCGAACAGGCTCGCCAGCCCGCCGGCGCTCGATCCGGCGCTCGAGCGTGTGGCGCCCGGGGCCCTCCCGGCACCCCGGGTCAGGCCGGCGAAACCACGGCCACCGCCACCCCCGAAGCCGGTCTGGGCGCTGGCCGGTCCACCGGTCGGGAAGGTGCCGCTGGTGGCGTGACCCAGCGTGTCGGCCGCCCAGGTCGCCGGCGCCGCCAGCAGCGCGGCGCAGCCGACCGCCAACGCGGCCAGCCGCACCCGGCGGTTCGCCAGCAGGAGCAGCACCAGCCCGCACACCACGGTGCCGGCGATCGCCACCGGCTTGGCCCAGGCGAGGCCGCCGCTGACGTCGGAGCTGAGCACGACCAGTTCGGTGATCATCGCTCCCACCAGCAGGGCCGGGGCGATGAACCGGGAGAAGCGACCCTCCAGGGCCATGCCGACGCCCGCGCCGATCAGCGCCGCGGCCCACGGGGCGACCATGGAGACGTAGTAGGGGTGGAAGATGCCGGAGGAGAAGGAGAACACGCCGGCGACGACGAGCAGCGTGCCGCCGATGGCGATGAGGAAGCCCGTCCGTGGATCAGACCGACGCAGCCGCGTGAGGACGAGCAGCGCGACGAGCGCGACCACGGCGGCACCGAGGAGCCAGCCGGCCTGGGAGCCGAGCGCGTCGTTGAGCATGCGGAACACACCCGTGCTGCCGCCGAAGGTGGTGTTGGCCCCGCCGGCGCCGCCACCGAAGCCGCCGCGAGCCCCCGGGCCGGTGCCGCCGCCGAAGCTGGGGAACGTCGCACCGGTGCCGCCGCGCCCAAGGCCACCAGCGCCGCCAATCCCGCCGAAACCGCCCGTGCCGCTGGGCCCACCCGCCTGTCCACCCACGCGCCCGAGCCCGTTGTAGCCGACGATCAGCGACCAGATCGAGTTGTCGGAGGTGCCTGAGATCCACGGCCGGTCCGCCGACGGGGTCAGCCACATGAGCACCGGCCAGGCCAGTCCGACGACCGCCAGGGCGATGCCGCCGAGCCCGAGCTGGCGCGCCCAGGCGAGGTTGCCCCGCACCCCGATCGAGCGGTCCCAGCGCGTCCAGGCGTAGGCGAGCGTGAAGGCCGGCAGCAACATCAGCGCCACGCTCATCTTCGTCTCGAAGCCGAGTCCGATGAACACGCCGGTCCACACCATCCACTTGGTGCGGTGCGTCTCCAGCGCCCGCAAAAAACACCACGTGGCGGCGACGGACATCAGCACCAGCAGCTCGTCCGGGTTGTTGTGGCGGCTGACCGCGACGATCGTCGGGGTGGTGGCCAGCACGACCCCGGCGGCGAACCCGGCCACCCGGCCGAAGCGCCGGCGCACCAGGTCGTACATCAGCCCCGCGGAGAGGATGCCCATGACCGCCTGGGGCGCCAGCAGGGCGTAGGAGTTGAAGCCGAAGATGCGCGCCGACAGCGCTTCGATCCAGTCCGACAGCGGCGGCTTGTCGACCGTCATCAGGCCGGCCTTGTCCATCGAGTTGAACAGGAAGTCATGCCAGGAGGTGGACATCGCCTTGATCGCGGCGGCGTAGAAGGTGTTCGCGTTCCCGTTGATCGACAGGTTCCACAGACCGAGGACGCCGGCCACCGCGAGCACGACGATCAGCTCGGGTAGCGCGACGGCGCGCCGGGCGACGTCAGTCGCCGAGATATGGCTGCCCCGCCGCGCGCGCACCCGCGGCATCGGGAAGATCGAGTCGAAGCTCATGCGAAGTTCCTGGTCAGCGAGATCATTGCCAAACAGGGTTGCGACCCGGCCGAAAGCGGTTCGAAGATCCCTCTAAGAGGGATGTAGGCGGCGGCCGTCGCGCTCGGCCAGGACGGCGAGGACCAGTGCGACGACGAGGGCCGCGCCGAGCTCACCGATCCGGTCCAGTGGGCTGGCCGCCAGCGCCAGCAGGGCCAGCGCGACACAACCGATCAACGGCGGGGCGGTGCGCTCATGCCCCAGGGCGCCCTTGGACCAGGCGATCCCGCCCAGATACAGCACCGGTCCACCCACCCCGACCAGCGCAAAGGGCCAGGAGACCGCCGCGAGGGGATGCTGGACCGCCAGGTGGGTGGCCACCGCCACCACGATCACCCCGGCCACCATGAGCATGTGCGCGTAGGCGTATCCCGAGCGGCCGATCCGCGCCTGGTCATCCTCGGCCTGCTCCATGCGCTCAGCGGCGAGCACGGCATGGTGGGTGAAGTAGATCGACCACAGGGCGCCGATGGTGAGGAAGGCGAGCACGAAGGCGAGGTCGACGTTGGGACGCTCGTGGGCCTCGGCGAAGGACTCCCCCAGGCGCAGCACGGTCTCACCGAAGGCGATCATCAGCAGCAGCTCACAGCGCTCGGCCAGGTGCGCGCCGGCCAGGGACCAGTCGCGCATCGGCGTCGCCCCGGGCCCCGGCAGCCAGAAGCCGTGCAGTGGCGCGCTGATGTCGATCAGCGCCGCACCGAGCCAGATGAGCACGCGCACGTCGTCGTTGTGGGTGACGAACGCGCCCAGGATCCACCCGGCCCCGGCGATCGCAGACCAGGCCAGCAGCTGGGCGTAGTTGCGGCGCATGACCCGATCCCCGGCGCGGGTGAAGACCGCGACCATGAACCCCGAGCGCAGCAGCTGCAACGTCACGTAGGCGAGGGCGAAGGCCGGCGCACGACCGCTGGCGTCCGGCTCGCCGAAGGCATCGGGGATGGACGCCGCCATGACCAGGCTGAGCAGCATCAGGCCGGCCAGCAGCAGCATCACCGGCGTGCGCTCCGGATCGATCCACCCGGTCGCCCAGGCCGTGTAGTTCCACGCCCACCAGAGCGCCAGGAACATCACGCCCGCCTCGGCGACCGACAGCCAGGTGAGGTCGTCGTAGAGGTGACTCGACAGCTGGGTGATCGCGAAGACGAACACCAGGTCGAAGAACAGCTCCATGTTGGTGACGTGGGCGGTGCGCGCCTCGCCGCGTTCGCGGAGCACCGAACGCGTCAACCGGCACCTCCGAGGGTGAATACTCCGTCGCTCACGCGTCAATAGAGTAGGTGCCAGCGCTTAACGAAAGACCATTGAGGAGTCGACATGTCATCCAACAGCTTTGGGGCGAAAGCCTCCTTGGAGGTAGGCGGAACGTCCTATGAGATCTTCCGCATCGACGCCTTGCAGGCCAAGTACGACGTCGCGCGGCTGCCGTTCTCGCTGAAGATCCTGCTCGAGAACCTGCTGCGCTGCGAGGACGGGGTGGCGATCAGTGCCGCTGACATCGAGGCCCTCGCCGCCTGGGACGCCAAGGCCGAGCCCACCCAGGAGATCGGCTTCACCCCCGCGCGCGTGGTCATGCAGGACTTCACCGGCGTCCCCGCCATCGTCGACCTCGCCGCCATGCGTGACGCGATGCTCGAGCTGGGCGGCGACCCGGAGAAGATCAACCCGCTGGTCCCCGCCGAGCTGGTCATCGACCACTCGGTGCAGGTCGACTCCTTCGGCCTCGCCTCCTCCTTCGAGAAGAACGCCGAGCTCGAGTTCGACCGCAACCAGGAGCGCTACTCGTTCCTGCGCTGGGGCCAGGGCGCCTTCGACAACTTCCAGGTGGTGCCGCCGGACACCGGCATCGTGCACCAGGTCAACCTTGAGTACCTGGCCCGCGTGGTGTTCGTCAAGGACGGTGCCGAAGGTGAGACCCCGCTGGCCTACCCCGACACGCTGGTGGGCACCGACTCGCACACCACGATGATCAACGGCGTCGGCGTGCTCGGCTGGGGCGTCGGCGGCATCGAGGCCGAGGCGGCGATGCTCGGCCAACCGATGTCGATGCTCATCCCCCAGGTGATCGGCTTCAAGCTCCACGGCAAGCTGCCCGAGGGCGCCACCGCCACCGACCTGGTGCTGACGGTCACCCAGATGCTGCGCGCCAAGGGCGTGGTGGGCAAGTTCGTCGAGTTCTACGGTGCCGGGGTGAGTGCGCTGCCGCTGGCGGACCGCGCGACGATCGGCAACATGTCCCCGGAGTTCGGCTCGACCTGCGCGATCTTCCCTATCGACGCCGAGACGATCCGGTATCTGGAGTTCACCGGCCGCCCCCAAGAGCAGATCCAACTGGTCGAGGCCTACGCGCGTGAGCAGGGCCTGTGGCATGACGAGCACGCCGAGGAGCCGACCTTCACCGACACCCTGGAGCTCGACCTGTCCACCGTGGTCCCCTCCATCGCCGGGCCCAAGCGGCCCCAGGACCGCATCTCCCTGACCGACTCGCGCGAGTCCTTCGAGGAGGCGCTCAAGGGCTACCTGCCCGAGGAGGATGACGAGGATGAGGGGCTCGAGGAGACCTTCCCGGCGTCGGACTCGGTGGCCACCGGCGACTTCAACGGCCACAGCCAGGACTCCCCCAGTCACGACCACGAGCCCAGCGGCCCGAGTACCCCGGGGGTGACCGCAACGATGTCGGCCAAGACCGCCACCCCGGTCACCCTGGCCGACGGGACCCAGACCGAGCTCAACAACGGGCACGTGGTGATCGCCGCGATCACCTCCTGCACGAACACCTCGAACCCGAGCGTGATGCTCGCCGCCGGCCTGCTGGCCAAAAAGGCGGTCGAGAAGGGCCTGAGCACCAAGCCGTGGGTGAAGACGTCCCTCGCCCCCGGTTCCAAGGTGGTGACCGAGTACTACGAGCGCTCCGGCCTCGACGTCTACCTGGACAAGCTCGGCTTCAACCTGGTCGGGTACGGCTGCACCACCTGCATCGGGAACTCCGGTCCACTGCCCGACGAGATCTCCCAGGTGGTCAACGACGCCGACCTCGCCGTGGTCAGCGTGTTGAGCGGCAACCGCAACTTCGAGGGCCGGATCAACCCGGACGTGAAGATGAACTACCTGGCCTCCCCGCCGCTGGTGGTCGCCTACGCGCTGG
>CAZZVR010000053.1:0-19244 GCA_964657595.1 Burkholderia sp. PAMC 26561
CGCCGTAGGTGAAGTCCGCGGGGAACGGGCGCAGCTCGATCATCCCCTGTCGGGCCACCGGGTGAGCGGCTGCGAGCGCGATCGCCTCGTCGAGGTCAGCGCAGCTCAGCAGGTCAAAGCCGGCGATGAACTCCTTGGCCTCGATGAACGGCCCGTCACTCACCACCACCTGGCCGTCGCGCATCCGGACCGTCTTCGCGCTCGCGGGAGCGTCCAGGGCGTCACCGTAGATGCGGCGCTCGCCGCACAGCTCGAGCCAGGGCTCGATCGGGCCGAGTTCCGCATCGGCACCGGGCGGCGGGGGGCCATCCTCCGCGCAGACGAGCATCAGGTAGTTCATCTAGTGGCCTCGGGTGGAGAAGGGATAACGGACGTAGATCTTCTCGCGGGCCAGGTCAGCGCGCGAGGCGATACGGCGCGAACGCCGGTGACGATGGTGCATGACTGCCTCCTCAGGGAGATTGGGTGATTTCTCAGACGACGAACCGGCAGCGCCCGAAAGGACACCCGCTCCTGTTCAATCCCCGCGATCGACCGCGCGCTCGCCACCGTCCCCCGTCTGCTGACCCCGCTGGCGCTGGCGGGTGCCACGCTCGCGCTGCTCGCACCCTCCCACCAGGTCGCCGCCGACAGCGACCTGCTGCTCGCGGCGCTCGTGCTGTTCACCGCCCTGGGGATCTCCGCCGAGGCACTGCTCGGCCTGCGCCATCACGCCGCGACCGTCGTCGGCCTGTCCGTGGTCCCGCTGCTCGGGCTCGGCGCGGTCGGCTGGGCCCTCGGGCGTCCCTTCGGACCCCAGACCCAGCACGGTCTGCTCGGCATCGGCCTCGCCAGCGCCGAGGTAGCCGGCGTCGGTCTCGTCGGCCTGGCCGGTGCCGACGCCACCATCGCGGTCGGTGTGGTCACCGGATCGCTCATCGCCGCGGCGATCCTGGGACCCGTGCTCATCGGCCTGCTCAGTCCCGGCGCCCATGTCGACGGGGTACGCCTGTTGGGCCGCTTCGCCCTAGTGGTCATCCTGCCACTCGTCCTCGGGGTGGCGATCCGCTCGGTCCCCCGGCCCCGGGAGTGGCTCAGGGCCCACGACGCAGCGCGCGACGGGGTGGCCGCGCTCGCCGTGATCGTGCTCGTCTACGCCGCCCTCAGCGGAACCCACGGCGCCCACGGCCTGGGGACCGCGGCCGCCGCCAGCGCGCTGTTCCTGCTCGTCGGCGGCGCCCTCGCGGCGCTCTGGCAGCGCGCGGTCGGCGCCCGGGTGACCGCGATCCCCGGGGCCTTCAGCATCGCCATGCGCGACTTCGCCGTCGCCGCCACGCTCGCCACCCAGGCGTTCGGCGCACCGGCCGGCACGGTGCCCGGCGTCTACGGCGTGCTGATGCTCATCGGCGGCAGCCTCGCCGCCACTCGGCTGCGAGGCCGAGGCTCGGACTGATAACGCAGCGCGATGCTAGCCCGGGCAAACCATGCCCGGTCGAGTGACGCTAGTGCCGACGCGGGCCGGCGGGCACCCGCTGGGGGCTGCGCCGCGGCTGGTGGGGGTGGCGTCGATGCCCGGGATCCGTCGTCCGCTGGCGGCCGTTGCCACGGGTGCGGTACCCGGCGGGGCTGGAGTACTCCAGCGGCAGTTCACCCATCGGACCCGACGGGGTTCCGGGGCCCTTGTCCGGCCGCCGGTTGCCGCCCCCGCCGTCATCGGAGCCGCCGTCCTCGTTGTTGTCGGCCTCCGGGTCGCTGTCACCCGTGCCGCGGACACGGAAGATCATCGGGCCGCCGAGCACGATCAACGGCATGGCCAGGAACGGCACCAACCGCGCGCCGCCCGTGAATACGGCGGCGAGCGGCAGCGCGGTCATCGCCGCCAGGGCGAACACACGCGGCAGCCACCGGAACATAGGCGTCATATACCCGCTTAACGGCATGGGGCCTCGATCGTCTCACTCGCGCCCATAAGAATTTTCCCGAGCGCCAGCTAACTTGCTCTCGCAGTATGCCCGAGCCATTGCGCGCACTCGAGAACGCCCCCAACGTTCAGCTGCGTGAGACGCCGACCGGCGCCCAGGAGGTCGTCCTCGCCTTCCCCTATGACGGGCACCTCGTCGCGGCGGTGCGGACCCTGCCCGACCGCCGCTTTGACTGGGATGCCCGTGAGTGGATCGCCCCGGCCAACGACTGGGTGGCCGCGCGCCTCGGCGAGATCCTCAAGGTGTATCCCGAGCTCACCCGCTCGGACGAGTTCAACTGGTGGTTCCACGGCGCCGAGCGCCGCTGGGTCGGCCACGTGCGCACCACCCGCCACGACGGCCGCGGCTGGTGGGCCCTGGACACGCTGGCCGGCGAGCCGCCCCCGGAGCTGCTCGCCGACGCCGTCGAGCTCCCGACCACGCCCACCCGCTGGCTGGTCCCACTGACCAGCCAGGCGGCCACCCAGCTCCAGGAGCTGCGCGACCCGCGCTTCAGCCTCGGCGCGCTGCGCTGCCTCGAGGCCGTCAGCGCCGGTGAGTCCCCACCGCCGGCCCGGCTCATCCTCACTCGCAGCGTCGCCGGGGAGCGATTCGCCCTCGAGGTCCTGTGGGATCCGGACATCGCCACCGCATTCGAGGCCCTCCCCGGCGCCCGGGCGGGCGAGCTGAAGGTCGACCCGTGGATCGCGGACCAGCTGGACGCCTTCACCGCCCTGCACCAGGTCGAGCTCTCGCCCGCGGCCGCCGAGAAGCTGGCTGAGCTGGCCACCCAGCAGCGCGCCGCCGCCGCGGCCGTCGCCCGCTCCCGCGCCCGTGAGGCCGACCCGATCCCCGCGACGGCCGCGCAGCTCGGCGGCGAGCTGCAGCCCTTCCAGTGGGCCGCGGTCCGCTACGCACTCGAGGCCCGGCGCACCTTCCTCGCCGACGAACAGGGTCTCGGCAAGACCGTGGAGGCGCTGGCCACGCTCGAGGCCGACGCCGCGTTCCCCGCGGTGGTCATCTGCCCGGCCTCGATGAAGCTGACCTGGGCGCGGGAGGCGGCCAAGTGGCTGCCCCAGCGCAGCGTCTCGGTGCTCCAGGGCCGCGCGGGCACCCCGGCGCGCACCGACATCACCATCCTCAACTACGAGATAGTCGAAGCTCACCGCGAGACCCTGGCCCGCCGCGGCCTGAAAGCCGTGGTGGCCGACGAGTCCCACTACTGCAAGAACCCCCAGGCCAAGCGCACCCGCTCGGTCCGGCGCCTGGCCGAAGCCGTCGTCGACGGCGGTCTGCGCCTTGCTCTCACCGGCACGCCGGTGCTCAATCACGCCGATGAGCTGATCGCCCAGCTGCGGGTCATCGGCCGCCTGAGCGAGTTCGGCTCGGGCGCGTCCTTCAGCCGCCAGTTCGAGGGCGAGCTGTCCGAGGAACGCCTGCACTGGCATTTGCGCCGCACCTGCTTCGTGCGCCGGCTCAAGTCTGAGGTGCTGCCCCAGCTGCCGGCCAAGCGCCAGGTCGTCGTGCCGGTGTCGCTCAACAACGAGACCGAGTACCGGCTGGCCGAGGACGACGTCATCGAGTGGCTGAAGACCCAGCCGATCGAGCTCGACCAGCTCGACGCCAAGATCGCCGCCACGCTGCGGGCCGAGCGCCTGGCCCAGCTGACCGCCCTGCAGCGCCTGGCCGCCCGGGGCAAACTCGCCGCGGCCGTCTCCTGGATCCACGACTTCCTCGAGTCCGGGGAGGCGCTCGTCGTGTTCGCGCGCCATCGCGAGATCCAGGACGAGGTGGTGCGCCGCTTCCCCGACGCGCTGCATCTGCTCGGCGCGGACTCGGTGGCCCAGCGCCAGGCCTCCATCGAGGCCTTCCAGCGCTCTGACGGCCCCCAACTGATCGTCTGCGCCACGCGGGTGGCGGCCCAGGGGATCACCCTGACGCGCGCCTCCAACGTGTGCTTCCTCGAGCTCGAATGGACCCCGGCGATCCACGATCAGGCCGAGGACCGGGTCCACCGCATCGGTCAGGAGGACTCGGTCACCGCCTGGTACCTGCTCGCCGCCGACACCATCGACGAGACCATGGCGCGGCTCATCCAGCGCAAGCGCCAGGTCGTCGACGCGGTCACCGACGGGCGCGAGCTGGAGGACGGTGGCCTGGTCGAGGGGGTCATCCGCGAACTGCGCGACGGCCAGCCGTTCCGGCACCTGCGCGCGGTGGCCGGTGACGGCGGCGTCGACGCCAAGCTGGCCGGGAACGCGCGAGCGGCGGCCCGGCGGCGGTAGTGGCGCTGCTCCCGGCTGTGGGCTCGGGATCAGCGTTGACGGCTACGCGGTGCGCAGGCTCTCCAGCAGCGCCCGGACCACCTGTGCCGATGGTGCGCGCAGCTCGGCGAGGTCACGCCGCCGGCCGACCGACATGACGAGCAGCTCGCGCAGACCGCCGACCAGCACCACGGCGACGTCGCGGCTGAGGGGCGCCAGGTGCGCCTCGGGATGCCGGGTCCGGGCCGCCGCGACGAGCGCCACGAGCAGGGCGGCGTAGCGCTCGGTCACCGCGTGGACGGCCTCTGACCCCGCCTCGGCGAGGCCGGGCAGCTCCCGCGCGAAGCTCTGCTGCAGCGCCGGGTCGGCCTCGACGCCGTCGATGTAGGCGTCGATGGCGCGCTCGACCTGGGCCTCCAGCGCCACGTCCGGGTCCACCGCGGCGGCGATCAGCTCGAGCCGCTTCTGGGTCTCCTGTTCGAACAGAGCCAGGAAGCAGTCACCCCGGTCGGCGAAGTGCTCATAGAAGGTGCGTCGGCTCGTGCGAGCGCCGGCGACGATGTCGGCCACCGTCGTCTCGCGGTAGCCCTTGGCGGTGATCGCCTCAGCCAGGGCGGCGATGAGCCGCGCCCGGGGCGCCGGGGCGTCAGGTTCGGTTGAGGACTGTGACGCGGCCGCCATCGACAGGGATCGAGGTTACGTTGCGCTGGCGGGCGCGCTCGCCTTGGGCGTCGGTGATCGCGAAGTCGACCCGCCGGGCGATCGCGTCGAGCACGATGCGCTGCTCGGCCATAGCCAGGGTGGCGCCGAGGCAGCGGCGGATGCCGCCGCCGAAGGGGATCCACGTGTAGGTGCCGGGTTTCTCGAAGCGCCCGTCGGCATCGAGGAAGCGCTCGGGGCGGAACACATGGGGGTCGGCGTAGACGTCGGGGCGGTGGTGGACGCCCATGATCGACAGGGCCACCGGCGTGTTGGACGGGACGACGTACTCCCCGAAGCGCCAGGGCTTCTGCACGCGCCGTACGACGAAGGCGATGACCGGGCGTTGGCGCATCCCCTCGTGCACGGTCGCCTCGACGTAGTGCTTGGCCGCCTCCGGATCCCCGCCGCGGGTCCGGGCCTTGAGCGTCTCGTAGGCCGCGGGGTTGCGGGTCAGGCGCTCGAACGTCCAGGCGAGGGAGTTGGCCGTCGTCTCATGGCCGGCCAGGATGAGGGTCATCAGCTCATCGCGCAGCTCGACGTCGCTCATCGGCTGACCGTCCTCGTCCCGGGCACCCAGCAGCAGCGAGAACACATCGTTGCGCCCGGTGTCCTCGCCCTCCGCGCGGCGCTTGGCGATGATCTTGTAGAGCTCGCGGTCGGTGATGTCCATCATCCACTTGATCGGGCCCTTGGCCTCCGCACTCTTGAAGTTGGTCATCTCGACCAGCGGATACAGCGGGGTGTTGGACAGGCCGAGGAAGGTGCGGATCGCCTCGCGGAAGCGGCGCTCGGGGCTGGTCCAGGCGCCGAGCTCGTGGATGCCCAGCACCCCGCGCATGATCACCTCGAGGGTGACCGCCTGCATGCGCGGGGCCAGGGCGAAGGTCTCCCCCGGCTGCCAGCGGTCGATCTCCGCCGCGGTGATCTGCTCGATCATCTGGATGTAGTTGGCCACCGCGTCACCATGGAAGGGCGGCAGCAGCAGCTTGCGCTGCTGGAGGTGACGCGGGCCGCTGAGGGTGAGGACGCTGTTCTTGCCCAGCAGCAGCCGCAGCGGCGACTCGTTGTTGATGGCCGGCGCGTCCTTGGCGTTGGTGAAGATCGCGCGGATGTGATCGGGGTGGGAGGTGGCGATGAACGTGTCGCGGTTGGCCAGCAGGTTCATCCCCCACACCCCGCCGAGCACGCCCTGGTCGGTCAGCGCGGAGTTGTAGGGGTCCCGCGCGAAGCGCAGCGTCGCCCTGAGCTTGGAGGCGACGAAGGTGGGCGGCAGGTGGTCCGGCGTGCCGGCGTCGACGGCGTGACAGGGCGACGGGGCCCAGCGGGGCCCGGGGTCGGCGCTCGCCGGGGCCGGGGTGGGTTCCGCAGTCGCTGCGGTGCTCTGCTCGGAGGTCGTGGCGCTCATGGTACGTCAGCGTACCAGTGCGTCAAGGCGGGAGCGATGCGAGATATCAGGGAATGTGACTGCTTTGGCGCATGGCTCAGCCCATCGGCGGGTCAGATCTGCCAGACCCCGCCGCGCAGCAGCGCCACCTCATCCCCGGCGCGCGTGGTGGCGGTGACGTCGACGTCGTCGCTGCCGATCATGAAGTCGACGTGGATCGAGCTGGTGTTCATCCGCGCCACCGACGCGTGGTCGGCGAGCGTCATCGGATAGCCGTTGCCCAGGGCGATGTGACTGGCGGCGTTCTCGTCGAGGAGGATGTTGTTGAACACCCGGCCGGTCTGGCCCACCCGGCTCTCGCGGTCCACCAACGCCACCTCGCCGAGGCGACAGGCCCCGTCGTCGCGTGCCGCCATCGACTCGAGCACGGCGCCACCGGACTCCGATTCGAAGCGCACGGCGCGGCCGGCGCTGAAGTGCACCTTCAGCCCGGTCACCGTCGCCGCGCCGGGGACCAGCAGCGGCCGGGTGGCGCTGACGTACCCGTCGACGCGTTCGGGGTCCGGGGTGGTGAACACCTCCTCGGTGGGGAGGTTGGGGTGATGGACCTGGCCCCAGACCGTCTGCATCTCGGCCCCCATGAAGCGCGACCCCGGGAGCAGACCGATCCTCAACTCGGTCCCCGGTCCGCTGAAGCGCAGGGCGTCCAACTCCAGCGCGTTGAGGCGATCGGCCACGCTGATGAGCTCGCGGAAGCGCGCCTGCCAGGCCGCCACCGGGTCGGGCTCGGTGAGCCGGCAGACGTGGGCGATGAGCTCCCACAGGGCGGGGACGGCCTCGGCCGGACTGAGCTCGGGGAGGACGCTGGCGGCCCAGGCCGGCGTGACGGCGGGCACCACGGTCCAGTTGCGCTGGCGCTGGGAGATGACCAGGCTGGACTCGGGGCGCCGTGGGGAGATATCGAGGCCGAGCAGCTCGGGGTCGATGTCGCGCATGAGGTCAGGCTCGGTGTCACCGTAGAACTGCACCAGTGCGGCGTGCGCCTCGCCGCTGGCCAGGATGCCCTCCCCGATCCACGGCGGCACATACGTCAGGTCCGCGCGGTGGGAATGCTGCAGGCGGGCGTGCTTGACGTGGGGGTCGAAGGAGTCGACCTGCACGTACTTGGCCCCGCGCTGGTAGGCGGCCACGGCCGCGGCGCGCGCGTAGGCCTCCAGACCGACCTCGACCGCGACGATCACCACCTGACCCGGCTGGACGTCGGCGCCAAAGCCCACCGCCAGCTCTACCAATGCGTCCAGGTACTGCTCCGTTGTGCTCATGTCGCCTCCGCGGTCAGGTCGGTCCACGCCGATGATGGTTCCCACGCGTGCCGAGCCCGGCCCGTCGGGCCTCGGGGCGGTACCCGCTGCGCGTGATGCGCGCGCCTAACCCCGCCGGTGTCGCCGTCGACCGAGATGGGGGTGCCGAGCGCGGCGGCGACCTGGGCGGCGATGCTGTCCGGTGCCGGCGGGTCGTTCAAGGCGATGACCAGGGCGTCGGACTCCCCGGCCGTATGGGTGTCCGCGCCCGCGCTGACGAGCTGGGCGACGACCTGGGCCGGGGCGTCGTTGAGCGCTGCGGCGGCCTGCTGATCATCCCGGGAGGCGCTGAACTGGATCTGGAGCTTGAGCGGATCGAACTTGTGGACCTCGGCGGGCACCACCATGCCCGGAGTCGGCCGGGCGCCCATGGCGAAGTGCCCCTCGTAGCCGGCCGCCTGGGCGGGGCGACCGGTCACCTCGAGCAGCCCGGCGACGTGGACGCGCTGCTGGGGGACGCCGTTGCGCACCAGAGTCCCGTGGCCGTCAAGGGGACTCACCCCGGTGACGCGGAACGTGCCGGTGGCCACCGGCTTCCGGGAGAACAGGTCCATCCCGGGCGGGAGTCTAGGTCAACTCCGGCTGCCATAACGCGACCGGACTGGTGTTCTCCGGCGATTTATGGGTCTATATGACCTATGGCGGAACCGAGAAAGGCCACCGAGGTCGAGGTCGGCGAGCGCACGCTGCGCATCTCGAACCCGGACCGCGTGTATTTCCCTGAGCGCGGAGAGACCAAGCTCGACCTGGTGGAGTACTACCTGGCGGTGGGCGACGGGATCGTCAACGCCCTGTCAGAGCGGCCGTGCATGCTGCACCGCTACCCCACCGGCGTGGCCGGTCAGAAGGTCCATCAGAAGCGCCTGCCCAAGGGCGCGCCGGACTGGATTCAGACGGTGGAGATCTACTTCCCGCGCTTCGGCCGCACCGCGGATGAGCTCACCGTGGTGGAGCTGGCCGACGTGATCTGGGCGGTGCAGATGTCCACCGTGGAGTTTCACCCCTGGAACTCGCGGCGCGCCGATGTGGAGAAGCCGGATGAGTGGCGCATCGACATCGACCCGGGGGATGCGTGCGACTTCGACCGGGTCCGCCGCGTCGCCCATGTCGTGCATGAGGTGCTCGACGAGCTCGGCGCCACGGGCTGGCCCAAGACCTCGGGCGGACATGGCCTGCACGTCTACGTCCGCATCGCCCCCGAGCATGGGTTCGCCGACGTGCGCCGAGCCGCGCTGGCCTTCGCGCGGGAGATCGAGCGCCGCGCCCCCCAAGACGCCACCACGGTGTGGTTCCGCAAGGACCGCGACCCGGCCAAGGTCTTCGTGGACTTCAACCAGAACGCCCGCGACCACACCATCGCCGCCGCCTACAGCGTGCGCGGCGTCCCCTCCGCCCGGGTCTCGACCCCGTTCGCCTGGTCAGAGCTCGACGAGCTTGACCCCGCGCAGTTCACCATCGCCACCGTCCCGGCGCGCTACGCCGAGCTCGGTGACCTGCACGCCGGAATCGACCAGGCCGTCTTTGCCATCGCTCCGCTGCTGGAGTGGGCCCACCGCGACGGGCTCGAGGCGGCCGAGTAGACCCTCAGCGCAGGTGAGTCGCCCAGGCCCGGAAGGCCGCGCTGCCTGGGTCGATCAGCCCGAAGTGGTCCTCCCCGGGGAGCTCGAGCAGCTCACAGCGGTCGCCGGCCGCCTGGGCGGCGGCGAGGTAGGCCTGGCTCTGAGAGAGCGGAACCCGGTCATCACGGTCTCCGTGGACGAGCAGGACCCGCGCGCCGGAGGGCAGTCCCTCCAGCGGATCCAGCTCGCGGTAGGCCGACGGCGCATCCTGGGGGCCGGCGCCGATGAACTCGCGCACCGCGCCCGAGCCGAGCTGCTGCGCCACCGCGGCGCCGAGGTCGGCCACCCCGGCGAGGGAGACGACCAGGCGGGCTCCGGCGGCGGGCCCCGCACACAGCGCCAGATGCCCGCCCGCGGAGTGACCGACGATGACCAGACGGTCGAGGTCCAAGGGCGCGCGGAGCTTGCCCAGCTTCGCCAGCGCCGCCTGCACGTCATGCAGGGACGTGGTCCCCGCACCCGCCCCGCGGCGGTACTCGACATTCCAGCTGGCCCAGCCGCGCTCGGCCAGGGCGTCGGCCATCCCGGTCATCAGCGAGCGGTCATAGCCGCTGCGCCAGAACCCGCCGTGCAGCAGCACGGCCACCGGGTGGGGGCCCTCACGCGCCGGGACCACCAGGTCCGCGACCTGGTCGGGGTGAGATCCGTAACGGTGGGTGCTCACCTGAGCCGCTCCGACATGACGTCGACTGCGTCCCAGACGTCGACGAAGCGGGTGGTCAGAGGCGACAGGCCGACCCGCACCACGTCGGGGGCGCGGAAGTCGACGACCACCCCCCGGTCGATCAGCTCACGGCACAACCGGGCCGCCGCAGGGTGCGCCAGCGCCACGTGGGCGCCCCGGCGCTCGGACTGGCGCGGCGACGCCACGGCGACCCCGCCGTCGGCCAGGCGCGCATCCGCCAGACCGATCAGGTACTCGGTCAGCGCGATGCCCTTGGCGCGGATCGCCGCGATCCCCGCCTCGGCCACCAGCGCCACGCCCGCCTGGGCCGCGGTGAGCGACAGGATCGGCGGGGTGCCCGAGAGGAACGCGCGGATGCCGGGCCCGGGCTCATAGCCCGGGCCCATGGTGAACGGATCGCGGCGTCCCAACCATCCCCACACCGGCTGGTGCAGCTCGGCCTGGAGTTCGCGGCGCACGTAGAGGTAGGCGGGGGCGCCGGGTCCGCCGTTGAGGTACTTGTAGGTGCAGCCGACCGCCAGGTCAGCCCCGCTGGCGTCGAGGGCGACGGGCACCGAGCCGGCGCTGTGGCTGAGGTCCCACAGGACCAGGGCCCCCGCGGCGTGGGTCGCGGCGTTGATGGCGGCCATGTCCGCGATGTGGGCGGAGCGGTAGGCGACATGGGAGAGGCAGACCAGCGCGGTCTGGGGGCCGATGGCCGCGGCCACCGCGTCCGGTTCGGGACCGCCGGCGGGGTCACAGTCCAGCCAGCGGATCTGCAGCCCGCGGGCCTGGGCCAGGCCCTCGAGCACGTAGCGGTCGGTGGGGAAGTTGTGGACGTCGGTGAGGATCTCAGAGCGCCCGGGCCGGGCGTCGAGGGCGGCGGCGGCGAGCTTGTACAGGTTCACCGTGGTCGAGTCGGCCGCCGCCACCTGCCCGGCCCCGGCGCCGAGGACCGTGGCGCCGATCTGGTCACCGAGCGTCACCGGCAGATCGAGCCAGCCGTCCTCCCAGGAGCCGATCAGCCGCTCACCCCACGCGTGCTCGAGCAGCTCCGACATCGCCGCGACGGTCGCCCGCGGCAGCCGCCCCAGGGAGTTGCCGTCGAGGTAGATCGACGCGTCGGCGAACACGAAGCGCTCGCGGAAGCCCGCCAGCGCGTCCTGGCTGTCCAGCTCCTGTGCGTGCTCGCGGCCGGTCATCGCAGTGCATTCTGGCGCTGCAAACGCGATGTGACGTCCGGCCCGGCTCAGACATAGTGTTCTCGCCATGTCCCGACAGCCAGTGAGGGTCCACCTGATTGCCGAGCGCGGAACCTTCCCAGCGCCCATCAGCATCAACACCCCGCCCGGCATTCCCACCGGACCCGGACCGGCCCGGCTCAAGCGCAGCGTGATCACCCCCGTGGTCGACGCGCGCACCGGACGGAGCACCGACGGCAGCCTCGCGAACGATCCGGACCTGGCCCGGATCGGGCGAGTCACCACCCTGATGAGGGGGTGACTCGCCCGGTCGCGGGCACCCCCATGGGTGCCCGAACCGGAACCTGATCAGCTGGCGTACTTGCCGGGGCGGCCGTTGAGGATGACGGTCTTGGTCTCCAGGTAGGGCAGCAGCCCTTCGATGCCGCCCTCACGCCCGAGGCCCGACTGCTTGAAACCGCCGAAGGCGATCCCGAAGTCGGTGCGGAAGGCGTTGTGACCGACGGTGCCGGCGCGCAGCTGGCCCGCCACCTCACGTGCGCGCTCGATGTCGTCGGTGAACACCGATGAGTTGAGGCCGTAGATCGTGTCGTTGGCGATGCGGATCGCGTCCGCCTCGTCCTCGGCCGGGATGACCGTGAGCACCGGGCCGAAGATCTCCTCCTGCGCGATGGTGGCGTGGTTGTCGACGTTGCCGAAGACCGTCGGCTCGACGTACCAGCCGCGCTCGAGGTCCGCCGGACGACCGCCGCCGGTGGCCAGCTTGGCGCCCTCGGCGACCCCCTTCTCGACGTATCCGAGCACGCGCTTGCGCTGGATCTCAGACGCTAGTGGTCCCATCTGGGTGTCGGGGTCGAACGGGTCCCCCACCCGCACCTGGGCGAAGTTCGCCACCAGCGCGTCCACGAGCTCGTCGTGGCGGTGGCGCGGGACGACGATGCGGGTCAGCGACGAGCAGACCTGGCCGGTGAGGAAGCACTCCGCGGCGGAGATCGTCTGAGCCACCGCGTTGATGTCGATGTCATCGAGGATCACCGCGGCGGACTTGCCCCCCAACTCGAGCGTGACGCGGGCGATGCGCTCACCGCAGATCGAGGCGATGCGGCGTCCGGCGGCCGTCGAGCCCGTGAAGGTGATCTTGTCGATGTCGTGATTGCTCACCAGCGTCTCGGACACCTCACGGTCGGCGCACAGGACGTTGAGCACTCCCGCGGGCAGACCGACCGCCTCGGCGACCTCGGCGATCACATATCCGGTGCCCGGTGCCTCGGGCGAGGTCTTGAGCACCACGGTGCAGCCGGCGATCAGCGCCGGGGCCACCTTGTGGGAGATGAGGGAGATGGGACCGTTCCAGGGGATGATCGCGCCGACCACCCCGACGGGCTCGTGGACGAGCAGCCCGAAGTCGCCTCCGGCGGTCGGCGTCGCCTCGGATTCCCAGGGATAGCTGTCGGCCAGACCGGCGTAGTAGTCGAAGGTGGCGGCGGCCCCTTCGGCACCACTCAGCGCGACGCTGTGCAGGATGCCGGACTCGCGGGGCCAGATGTCCCCCACCTGCGCGGCCCGCTGGCGCAGCTCGTCGGCCATGGCACGCAGGTAGCCCGCCCGCTCGGCATGGCTGAGGCCCGGCCACGGGCCGGTATCGAACGCCCGCCGGGCCGCGGAGACCGCGCGGGCGACGTCGGCCTCCTTGGCCTCCGCGACGGTGATGAACACATCCTCGGTGGATGAGTCGGTGACGGTGATCGTCGCGTCCGTCGACGGGGCGGCCCACTCACCGTCGATGTAGAAGCGGTCGAGATGGGCCAGCTGTGCGGGTGGGGTGTCGAGCGCGCTCATTAGAACCTCCAGGTCCGACTCTCATGTGACTGTGGTCACATCCTGGCAGATAGATAGAAAGGCAATGTAAAACCGTCGGCTGGGGTCACCACCGGCCGCGGTGGACGACCTCCGCAAAGGGCCGCCGGTCCGGCTTGAGAATCGGCCGCAGCGCCCCGCCGGCGGGGTAGCCGAAGTCGATGATCATGCTGGCGCTGTGGGTCTCGGGCAGGCCGAGCAGCTCGCGGGCCAGGTCATGCTCGCCGACCGCCGAGTGCCCGGAACCGATCCCCAGGTCGGCGGCGGTGACCATCATCTGCAGCGAGGCCTGCCCGAGGTCGTAGCGGACCGACTCACGGGTCGCGGGGTCCTCGCTGTTCTCGGTCACCAGCACCACCGCGGCTGCGGCCCCCGCAATATGAGCGCCCCCCCGCCAGACCCCGGAGAGCGCCTGGAGCGCGTCGCGGCCCGTGACCACCACGAAGTCCCAGCGCTGGAGGTTGCGCGAGGACGGTGAGCGCCACGCCGCCTCGAGGATGCGCTCGAGGTCCGCCTCGCTCAGCGGCTGGTCGGTGAAATCGCGGACGTTGCGTCGCGCCCGGATCGCGTCCCACGTCTCCATCAGCGCACGCTCCCAACCACGGCGCCGGGCCGTTGGGGGCGGCTGGGGGCTGGACCGATCCCGGCGACCTCGTGGGGCCGGTAGGCGGACTCGAGCTCGGCGATCTCGTCCGCGTCGAGCTCCAGGGACTCGGCGGCGATCGCGTCCTCGAGGTGGTGGCGCTTGGTGGCTCCGACGATCGGCGCGGTCACCCCCGGCTTGTGCAGCAGCCAGGCGAGTGCCACCTGGGCGGCGGGTACGTCGCGGCGCTGGGCCACCTCGCCCAGGGTGTCGATCACCGGCCAGTCCAGCTCGGGCACGTACAGGCTGTCGGCGAAGGCGTCGGTCTGGGAACGGGTCGTGTGCTTCTCGCCGTCACGGCCGCGGTTGCCGGCCAGCAGGCCGCGGGCGAGCGGGCTCCAGGGGATCACCGCGACCCTTTGGTCGATGCACTGGGGGATCATCTCGCGCTCCTCTTCGCGGTAGACGAGGTTGTAGTGGTTCTGCATGGAGACAAAGGGCGTCGGAGCCACCCGCTGGGCCTTGGCGAACTGCCAGGCGAACATCGAGGAGGCGCCGATGTAGCGGGCCTTGCCGGCCCGCACGACCTCATGGAGGGCCTCCATCGTCTCCTCGATCGGGGTGCTGTAGTCCCAGCGGTGGATCTGGTAGAGGTCCACGTAGTCGTGGCCGAGGCGCTGCAGGGAGGCGTCGATCGAGGCCATGATGTGCTTGCGCGACAGGCCGCGCCCGTTCTCCCCGGCCATGGTCGGCATGAACACCTTGGTGGCCAGGACATACTCCTCCCGTGAGGCGAAGTACTCCGGCAGCAGGCGGCCGGTGACCTCCTCGCTGGCGCCGCCGTTGTAGACGTCGGCGGTGTCGAAGAAGGTGATGCCGCCCTCCACCGCCGCCCGGACGATCGGGGCGGCGTCCGCCTCCCCCAGCGCCCAGGGCCGGGTCTCATCCTGGCCGTAGCTCATCATGCCCAGACAGATGCGCGAGACCCGCAGGCCGGTCGCGCCGAGGTTGATGTAGTCCATGTCGATGGATCCCTTTCCTTAGGGGCCGATGGTGATGGCGAAGGACGCGCTGAAATGGTCGCCCGCGGCGACGCTGGCCAGGTCCCGGCCGGTGCGCAGGGCATCGGTGGGCGAGGTCATCGGTTCGAAGCAGATGAAGTCGGTCCCGGGGGGCGAGAAGACCTGTGCGTCGGAGTAGCCCGTGAGGAACCGCACGCCGAGGGTGCGCGCGTCGCTCGCGACACTGAAACTGGCGCCGGGCGTGTCGGTGAAGCCGTCGTCGAAGCTGCGGTCCCCCATCGGGCCGTCGAGTCCGGGAACCGGACCGGTGAGCTCCCAGCTCTCACGTCGGCCACCCGGCCGCAGGTAGGGGTGGAAGCCGAAGGCGATCGGCACCGCTCGCCCGCCGGTCGGCGTGACCGTCAGGGTCAGGGTCAGCGCGACGTCACTCAGCTGCGCCGCGTAGTCGACGCGGTGGGGGAAGGGGAAGGCGGCCCGGCGGGCCGGGTCTGCGCTGAACTCGAGGGCGGCGTGGACATCGGTCTGTGAGACCGATGTCAGCTGCCAGTCCGGGCACCCGGCCAGCACCCCGTGGATCGGCCAGCCGGTCTCAGCATCGCGGTGGATGAGCGGCTGATCGGGACTGAGGACGACGTGGGTGTGGTCAAAGGCGTACTCCCAACCGAACAGCCGGTTGGCCCAGGGGTAGAGCAGCGGCAGCGCGAAGGTGGACTGGTGCTCGAGGTAGGCGGCCAGGCCCTTGCGCTGGGCCAGCAGCTCATCACCCCGGTGGGTGAGCGAGCTGGCGACCATGCCCGCCGCCGGGAGGAAGGTCGCCGACAGCTCCCCGCCCGGCCCGGTGAGCGTGACGGCACTGTCCGTCACACGGGCAGAGGTCATCGGCGGCTCCGGAGCACGGGCCGAGCGCGTCAGCCGTCGACGACTTCTGCGTCGGGCGGGTCGGGCTCGGGTGTGCTGAGTCCGGGAGCGGTCGCCCCGGGCGCGGGCGCCGCACTGGGCGCTGCGGGAGCCGTGGGGGTGGCCGGGCTGGCGCCAGTGGGGGTGTCCTCGACGGCCAGTTGATCGACCCCACCCTTGGCGGTGTCCTTGAGCTTCTCCAGCTTGTCGGCGTACTTACCCCCGGTCTTGGAGTCCGCCGTGCTGGTGACCGAATCGATCACCGAGTTGATCTTGTCGGCGTTCTCGCCCAGCGCCTGGCGGGACTTCTCGACGGCCTCCTTCAGCTTGTCGGAGTTGTCGACCGCGAGCTTCAACTTGTTCATCCAACTCATGACGCTCCTTGGTGCCCGCCCAGGCGGGCGGGCGGATCGAGAAATGGCCCCTCAGCCGTCGGGGTTGCCCTTTGGTCTGAACCATACGCCCGCGAGCGCCCCGGGTCAGCCCGGGGTCGGCGCCTCAGACCTCGCCGTTGAACTCGGCGATCGCCCGTTCAAAGGGTGCCAGCGCCGCTTCCACGACCGACGCGGGACCGCTCGGGGTCCAGGTGCAGATGCGACGCACGCCCGCCTGGGCGCACCGCTCGAACAGCTTCGGGTCAGCGGGGGCACCAAGGAACTGGAGCTCGATCGGGCGGCCCGCCCGCTGCAGCATCGCCGCGTGACGGTCGATCGCATCAGGGGAATAGTTGGGGATCCAGGCGCTGCCGTGGGCGATGACCCGATCCTCCACCGTTGGTCCGTCGCCGCCGACGAGGATCGGCGGGTGGGGGCGCTGGGCCGGCTTGGGCCAACACCAGGCGCGGTCGAAATCGACGAATTCACCGTGGTAGGTGGCCTCATCCTGGGTCCACAGGGCGCTGATCGCATCGAGGTACTCACCGAACCGGCGCATGCGGGTCTTGGGGTTGGTCCCGTGTTCGGACATCTCCTCGCGGTTCCAGCCGGCGCCGACCCCGAACTCGAGGCGCCCACCGGAGAGATGATCGATCGAGGCCGTCTCCTTGGCGGTGTGGATCGGGTCGCGCTGGATGACCAGGCAGATCCCGCTGCCGATCCGCAGCCGGGTGGTGGCCACCGCCGAGGCGGTCATCGCCACGAACAGGTCATAGGTGTTGTAGTACTTGCGCGGGATCGGCTCGCCGCCCGGGTAGGGGCTCTCGCGGCTGGCCGGGATATGGCTGTGCTCGGCGAAGAACAGCGACTCAAAGCCGTGGGCCTCGACCAGTTGGGCAACCGCACCGGGTCCGATGCCGTCGTGGGTGGGGAAGTATCCGACGCCGAATTCCATCTCTGCTCCTTGAACGCTGGGGAGGGCACTCCGGTACCTACCGGGATGGATGAGTGATCAATCATCGCTGTGTAGGGTGCGCGGTATGGACCTCGCACTGATGATCGAAGGACAGGAGGGCGTCACCTGGGAGCAGTGGGTCGCGCTGGCCACCGCGTGTGAGCGGCACGGCATCCCCACGCTGTTCCGGTCTGACCACTACATGAACCTCGACGGCCTCCACCCCGAACGCGGGTCGCTCGACGCCTGGGGAACGCTCTGCGCCCTCGCCGCGGTGACCTCCAAAGTGAGGCTCGGCACGATGGTCTCGCCCGCGACGTTCCGCCACCCCTCCGAGCTGGCGCGTCTGGCCACCACCGCCGATCTCATCTCCGGCGGGCGAGTCGAGCTCGGTCTCGGCGCCGGCTGGCACGAGCGCGAGCACCTCGCCCACGGCTTCACCTTCTACGGGTCCAACCGCGAGCGCATGGACGTGATGGAGGAACAGCTCCAGATCGTGCTCGGGGCCTGGGCACCCGGTCCCTTCAGCTTCGCGGGCGAGCACTACACGCTCGTCGACCTCGACGCCCAGCCCAAGCCGGCCCAGGCCCCCCACCCGCCGCTGCTGATGGGCGGCATCGCCGGCCCCCGCGGCGCCCGGCTCGGGGCGCTGTACGCCGACGAGTACAACACCGTGTTCCCGTCGCTGGAGGAGCTGGCCCAGCGCCGGGCGAACCTCGACGCGGCCGCCGAGGAGGTCGGCCGGACCCGACCCCTGCCGCTGTCGGTGATGACGCTGACGATCATCGGCGCCGACCAGGCGGACCTCGACCGCCGGATCGCCGCGGTCTGCTCCGCCGGCGAGGTCGGGCCCGAGGAGTTCCTCGAGCGCGCGAATCCGAACTGGATCATCGGAACCGTCGATCAGGCCCTCGAGCGGTTCGGCGCGCTCGCCGACGCGGGCGTCTCGCGTGTGATGTGCCAGCACCTCGCACACTGGGATCTCGACTTCGTCGAGCTGCTCGGCCGCGAGATCGCACCGCTGCTGCGGTAGCCGCCCGCGCGCCCAGTTTGGGCACAGGCGGTTCGGGCAGTGATTGAGGTGAGCGGCGACCGCCACGTCGCCGCTCATCCGCACCCCACCGAGAGGACTTCTCCATGCCCGACGTCGTTGCCAACTCCGGCCTCCTTTCCAAGACCCGCGTCCACGTCGACGACTCCGGCGGCAGCGGGCGCCCCGTCGTGCTCATTCACGGCTGGCCCCTGTCGGGCAAGGCGTGGAAGGACCAGATCTCCGCGCTGACTCAGGCCGGCTACCGCGCCGTCGCCTATGACCGTCGCGGCTTCGGTGACAGCGACAAGCCCCACGGCGGCTATGAGTACGACACCCTCGCCGAAGACCTCCAGGGCGTGCTCGAGGAGCTCGACCTCCACGACGTCACCCTCGTCGGGTTCTCCATGGGCGGCGGCGAGGTGGCCCGCTACGTGGCCAAGTACGGCGAGGATCGCCTCCACAGCGTGGTGTTCGCCGCGGCCGTTCGCCCCTACCTCGCCAAGAGCGACGACAACCCCGACGGGCCGCTGGACCAGGCGAGCGCCGATCAGATGAAGGGCGGGCTGGAGCAGGACCGAGACGGGTTCTTCGATCAGTTCACCACGCAGTTCTTCTCCGTCGGTCAGGACCTCAAGGCCACCGAGGCCCAGCGTCAGGAGGCCATCGCGCTGTGTCACCAGTCCGATCAGCGCGCGGCTCTGGGTTGCATGAACGCGTTCGCCACCACCGATTTCCGGGAGGATCTCCCGAAGATCACCGTCCCCACCCTGGTCATCCACGGAGACGGCGACGGCGTGGTGCCCTTCGAGGGCTCGGGCGCGCGCACCCACGCCGCGGTGGCCCACAGCGAGCTGGTAGTCGTTCCCGACGCTCCCCACGGGCTCAACACCACCCATCCGCAGGAGTTCAACGCTGCGCTGATCGACTTCCTGGCGCGCTGAGGCATGCCGTTGGTGCGGATCGACGTCACCGAGGGTCGCAGCGAGGCGGAACTGCGCACCCTGGCCGACGTCGTCCAGGAGGTGATGATCGATGTGTTCGCCGCGCCTGAACGGGACCGCTACCAGATCATTCACGAGCACGCCCCGGGCCGGATCATCGCGCAGGACACGGGTCTCGGCTTTGACCGCACCGACGCCATCGTGGTGATCCAGGTGACCGAGCAGGGACGCGACGACGCACAGAAACAGGCCCTCTATCGCGCTCTGGCCGACCGGCTGGAAGCGCGGGCCGGGGTCAGGCCGACCGACCTGGTCATCTCGGTCGTGGCCAACACGCCCGCCGACTGGTCCTTCGGCCTCGGGCGCGCTCAGTTCCTCGAGGGTGACCTTTAGCGCGACTCCCGGCTTTGGCCATCGCACCGGGGGCGCCGAGCCATCGGGCTCGG
>CAZZVR010000054.1:0-10570 GCA_964657595.1 Burkholderia sp. PAMC 26561
ACGCAGGGCACGATCGTCGCGCGCAATGCGCACGCGGGTCAGGCCCTGGCGGCCGCCGAGCGCGAGCCGGGGCAGCGATTCCTGATGATGGTGAGCGCCGGTCCGGCCGCCGCGGCGGGCCAGCTCATGATCGAGGCGGAGGCCTGGGGTGCGCAGATGCGCGCCGCGCACCGGATGCCCTTCGGCAACGGACTGCAGAGCGTTGAGACGGCCACGACCGTCCGGGTGCGTTCCGGGACCACGCTGCTGACCGACGGCCCGTTCGCCGAGACCCAGGAGTTCCTCGCCGGGGTCTGCGTGCTGTCCTGCGCCGACCTCGACGCGGCGGTGGCACTGGCCGCCCGATTCCCGCTGGCCGCGCAGCACCCGGTGGAGGTGCGGCCCTTCATGATCTGGGGGGCATGAGCGCCTCAGACCCCGATCCGGTCGCGACCGCGTTCCAGGCGGAATGGGGCCGTGTCGTCGCGGTGCTCATCCGCCGGCTGGGGAACTGGGACCTCGCCGAGGAGTGTGCCGCCGACGCGTTCGCCGAGGCGGCCCGCCGCTGGCCGGTCGCGGGGGTGCCCGACCGGCCCGGCGCCTGGCTCACCACGGTCGCCGGCCACCGGGCGGTGGACCGCCTGCGGCGAGCCCGCCGGGGCGATGAGCTGCTCCAGCAGGTCGGGCGCGAGCTGACGCCCGACCTGGAGGGGTTCGACGATCCGGCGATGGCGGCGCTGGAGGCGATCGGGGCGGAGGGGGAGACCATCGCCGATGACCGCCTGGGCCTGATCTTCACCTGCTGTCATCCGGCGCTCGCGCTCGAGGCGCGGGTGGCGCTGACCCTGCGCATGCTCGGCGGGCTCTCCACGCCGGAGATCGCGCGGGCGTTCCTGGTTGAGGAGGCGACGATGGCCAAGCGGCTGACCCGGGCCAAGGCGAAGATCGCCGGTGCGGGGATTCCCTACCGGGTCCCCGACGCCACGATGCTCCCCGAGCGCCTGGGAGGGGTCCTGGCGGTGCTGTACCTGATGTTCAACGCCGGTTACGTGGCCGCCGGTCCCGATCTGCTGCGCGTCGATCTGTGCGAGGAGGCGATCCGGCTCACCCGGCTGCTGGCGTCGCTGATGCCGGATGAGCCCGAGCTCGGTGGCCTGCTCGCCCTGATGCTCCTGCACCACTCCCGCCGGGCCGCCCGGGTCGACCGCACCGGCGAACTCGTCAGCCTGGAGGAGCAGGATCGCTCCGGCTGGGATCACGAGCTCATCAGCGAGGGGCGGGCCATCCTGGCGCTGTCGCTGAAGGCGGGTGCGGGTGGGGATGTGCGTGGGGATGTGGGCGTGCCTGCGGCTGGGGGGAGGCGTGCGCCGGGGCCCTACTGCCTGCAGGCGGCGATCGTCGCCTGCCACGCCGAGGCGCGCGAGGCCGCGGCCACCGACTGGTCCCAGATCGCCGATCTCTATGCGCGGCTGCTCGAGGTGATGGACACGCCGGTGGTGAGGTTGAACCGGGCGGTGGCGCTCGCCATGGCGGGCGAGATGAGCCGCGGCCTGGCGCAGCTGGAGGCGCTGGACGTCTCCGGGTCCCTCGCCGGATATCACCTGCTGGCGGCGGCACGCGCCGACCTGCTGCGCCGGGCCGGCCGCTGGGACGAGGCGGGTGGGCTGTTCGCCCGGGCGGTCGCCGAGGCCCCGCCCGGCCCCGAGCGCCGTTTCCTCGAGCGTCAACTCCAGCGAGTCGATGCGAAAACCACACGGCGGGGTGATTGCCCACCCCATAGATTGGACGGGTGAGCCGTTTTGACTCGCCCCAACCCAATGTCACCGGCCTGGGCCTCATCGCCGCCTACAGTGCCCAGTTCTGGGGGCTGGTGCTGGCCATCGGGGCCATCGCCGGACTCGGCGCCGCGGGCCTGACCTGGCTGCTGCGCACCACCGAGCGGCTCACCTACGGACATCACACCGCGACGCTGCTGGCCGCAGTCGAGTTGGCGCCCGGCTGGCGCCGCATCGTCGCCCTGCTCGCGGCCGCGGTCATCGTCGTCGGTGGCCTGCGCCTGCTGGGGCGCCGCTCCACCGGCGGCACCGAGGTGTCAGAGGCGATCTGGCTGCGCTCGGGCCACCTGGACTTCACCCGCTCGGTCGCGCGCGGGCTGATCTCGATCGTCACCGTCGGGATGGGCGTCTCGCTGGGACGCGAGGCGGCGCCGCAGCTGTTCGGCGCGGCCACGGCCAGCCGCCTGGCCACCTGGGCTGATCTGCCGACCTGGCAGCGGCGCCTGCTGGTCGCCTCCGGCGCCGGGGCCGGCTTCGCGGCGATCTACAACGTGCCGCTGGGCGGTGCGCTGATGGCCCTGGAGGTGCTGTTGGGCACCCTGGCCCTGCCGCTGGTCCTGCCGGCGCTGCTGTGCTCGGTGACCGCCACCGCGGTGGCGTGGATCTTCATCGGCGAGAACCCGATCTACACCGTCGCCCGGTATCACTTCCATCCCTCCCAGATCGTCTTCGCGCTGCTCATCGGCCCGATCATCGGAGTGATGGCGGTGGCCTGGACGCGGCTGATCGCGACGGCCAATCACGCCCGGCCCACCGGGGTGGGGCGGGTCATCGCACCCTTCGGGGTGTTCCTCGGGCTCGGCCTGCTGTCGCTGGCCTACCCCCAGCTGCTCGGCAACGGGCGCGGGATCGTCCAGCTCGCCTTCGACGCCAAGCTGTCCCTCGGGCTGCTCGGGGTGCTGTTCGTGCTCAAGCCGTTGGTCACCGCCGCCTGCATCGCCTCGGGCGCCCCGGGGGGTCTGTTCACCCCGACCTTCACCGTCGGGGTGCTGCTGGCCGGCCTCTGCGGCACCGTCTGGGGTCATATCTGGACAGGGGCGGCCGAGCCCAGTTACGCGTTGATCGGCGGCGGGGCGTTCCTGGCGGCGGCGATGCAGGGACCCATCGCCGGCGTCGTCCTCGTGCTCGAGCTGACCCGGAACTTCGACTCGCTGATGGTGCCCACGGTGCTGGCGGTGGTCGAGGCCACCGTGGTGGCGCGGCGCCTGGGCGCCGCCTCGATCTACTCTGCTCGCCTGGCCAGCGGCGCCACGTTGGCGGCCAGCCCGACCGCCAACGCCGCGGCGGTGGCGGCGGTCTACGCCCTCGACGAGACGCTGCCCCCGGGCTTCGGCAAGGGCGTGGGGGAGCCCGACTGAGGTCCTCCCGGCACCGCTCAGCGGCGACGCGTGATCTCGATCGCCTCGGGCGCCACCGGGTGGCCCTGCTCACAGGCGAGAACCGCGTGCACCGGCGCGCCACAGCCGGCGTGGTTGAAGCCGATCCGCGCGCCGTGCTCGAACTGCCAGCGGTCACCCCAGTCGAACAGCGCCAGCAACGCGGGCAGCAGCTCGGCGCCCTTGTCGGTGAGCTCATAGGCCGAGCGGGTGCGCTGCCCGGGCTCGCGGTAGGGGACCTTGGCCAGCAGGCCCTCCTGGGTCAGCTCCCTCAGCCGGGCGGCCGCCACCGGCTCGGACACCTGGGCGCGCTCGGCGAACTGCTCGAAGCGGGTGGCGCCGTAGAACGCCTCGCGCAGGATGAGGAAGGCGCTGCGGGTCGACAGCACGCCGAGCGTCCGGGCGATCGCGCACTGGTCATTCACCGGCGGCCAGCTTGCGCGGGCGGCCAGTCCGGGTGCGGCGTGCAGCGCGTGGGGGTGGGTTTCGACGCTCATCTGGCGGTTGAGTGTAGCTGACTCAGACGGATGTAAGTCAGGTCTGATACGGTGCCTGGCTATGACCTCTTTTAGCCAGCTATCCGATCTCTCGCGCCTGCGTCGACGCGATGCCTCACCGGCCCTCGTGCTGGTGATCGTCTGCGCCGGGGTGGTGCTCGCCAGCCTCGACCTGTTCATCGTCAACGTGGCGCTGCCGTCGATCGCCCGCGACCTCCACCAGCGGAATCTGTCGACCCTCTCCTGGGTGCTCAACGGGTATGCGATCGTCTACGCCGCGCTGCTCGTCCTGCTCGGCCGTATCTCCGAGGGGCGCAACCGCGAGAACGACTTCCTGCTCGGCGTGCTCATCTTCACGCTGTCCTCCGCCGCCTGTGGGCTGGCCCCGTCACTGGGCACCCTGATCGCCTTCCGCCTGATCCAGGCCGCCGGCGCGGCGCTGATGACGCCCACCTCGCTCGGGCTCATCCTTGCCACCAGCGCACCGGAGAAGCGTCAGTCCTCGGTGCGGGCCTGGGCTGCGGTGGGCGGCGCCGCCGCGGCGCTCGGGCCGGTGTTCGGTGGACTGCTGGTGGCCGTGGGCTGGCGCTGGGTGTTCTTCATCAACGTTCCGGTGGGGCTCGTCGCCCTGGGGGCCGGCTGGCGGCGGCTGCCGCGCGTGTCGGGCGTGGCGGTGGCGCGGCCCGACGCGCTGGGGGCGCTGCTGGTCACCTTCGGGATCGGCGCGGTCACCCTCGGCCTGGTCGAGGGCAACGGCTGGGGCTGGGGTTCATCCCGGGTGCTCGTCGCGCTCGTCGCCGGCGTGCTGCTGATCGGTGGCTTCGTCCTGCACACCGCCCGGCACCACAATCCGCTGATTGACCCGTCGCTGTTCCGCATCCGCGCCTTCCGCGGCGCCTCGGCGGTGTCCCTGTTCTTCTCCACCGCATTCGGGGCGATGCTGCTGTCGATCGTGCTGTGGATGCAGAACGTATGGGGCTGGTCGGCGCTGCACACCGGTCTGGCCTTCGCCCCCGGGCCGGTGATGGTTCCGCTGTTCTCCTTCCTGCTGGCGGGACGCCTCATCGCCCGCTTCGGCGCGGGCCGGGTGATCTGCGTCGGTTCGCTCATCTACACCGCCGGAATGGTCTGGTGGGCCCTGCGGGTCGGGTTGCGTCCCAACTACCTGGGCGAGGTGCTGCCGGGCTCGCTGATGACCGGGATCGGGGTCGGGCTCACGCTGCCGACCTTCATCGCCACCGGATCAGCCGCGCTGCCCCCGGCGTCCTTCGCCACCGGATCCGCGGTGATCAACATGCTCCGCCAGGTCGGTCTGGCCATCGGCGTGGCCGTGTTCGTGGCGGTCCTGGGCACGCCGCACTCCGGTCCGGCCACCCTGCACGGCTATCAGCACGCCTGGGTGGCCATCGCCGTGTTCTCGTTCCTGGCTGCCTTCGTCGGACTCGGGACCCTCTGGGTGCGCGCGCCGGCGCCGGCGGCGGTGGCGGCGCCGGCGGCGGCTACCGTTGGGCGATGACCGATCTCATTGATGCGGGCGCGCCGGGCGGCGGCGATGCCCCCGGCAGCGGTGGCGCTCCGGCGAGCTGGGGCGCGCCGAGGACCAGGACCATCGTCTGGTTCGACCACGAGACGGCGCGCTTGGCGGCGCCGGATCTGTCCGGACTCGACTACGTGCGGGCGATCGCCGACGGCACCCTGCCTCCGCCGCCGATCGCCGGGGTGGTCGGGCTGCGGCTCGTCGCGGTCGCCCACGGTGAGGTCACGCTCGCCTCGACCCCGGATGAGTCGCTGCTCAACACGATCGGCCTGGTCCACGGTGGGGTGCTCTGCACGCTGATGGACACCGCGATGGGGATCGCGGTGCAGACCACCAAACCACCCGGCGTGGTGTCCGCCTCGATCGAGCTGAAGGTCAGCTTCCTCAAGCCGCTGCCCTTCGACGGCCGTGAGGTGTCGGTGGTCGGTCGCTCGCTCAAGTCGGGTCGGCGGGTCTCCTTCGCCGAATGTGAGTGCTTCTCACCCGACGGCGTGCTGATCGGCCACGGCACCTCGTCGCTGGCCACGCTCGGGGCCTGAGACGTATGGGCGCGGTAGCATTCCGGGTCCGGCGGATCGCCCACTTGACCACGGGCCACTATGGCCCAACCGGCGCCACGCGCACCCCTCGGGGGGCGGCCAGTCCCGGTGGTCGAGAGTGTCAAGCTGCCCAGCCTGACACGACGGACACTTCGGCGTGAGCTGAACTGTCCTGAGGAAGCCGAGAGATCGGCGACCCATAGCGCTGGGACGTTGTAAATCGTGGTGGTCCTTGTCCGGAACGGGCGGGGGCTCAGGTTCAAATCCCAGCCCCCGCCCGCTCTCCATCCTCACCTCAGGGGATCAGGACGGTGCGGGCCCCGGGCACCTCGGGTCGGGTCCACGCCGCTGCGACGTCGGCCAGCGGCACGGAGGGTTCAGGCCGTGACGGTGGTCCGGCTGCGTCGCTCGAGGCTGCCCGCGAGCAGCGCGACCGCCAATCCCATGACCGCGATGCCGGCGGCGGCGAGGTTCGGCGCCGAGTACCCGAGCCCCGCGGCGATGACCGCCCCGCCGACCCAGGCGCCGATCGAGTTGGCGACGTTGAACGCGGCGTGGATGGACGCGGCCGCGAGGTTCGGTGCGCCGCCGGCCAGTCCGACGATCCGGCTCTGCAGGGCCGGCAGGATCGCCAGGGCGCAGAACGGGAGCAGGAACACTCCGAACAGTGCGGTGACCTGATGGTGGGCGGCGAAGAAGAACAGGAAGGCGACGACCGCCTCGCAGGTCAGGGCGACGTAGATGGTGCGCATCAGGGACCGGTCGGCGAAGCGCGCGCCGACCAGGTTGCCCCCGGTCATGCCCAGGCCGAACAGCACCAGCAGCGGTGTGATGTCGGACTCGGAGAAACCCGCCACGTGGGTCATCATCGGCGTGATGTAGGAGAAGGTGCAGAACAGCGCGCCGCCCCCGATGGTCGCGATGCCCAGGGACAGCCAGATCTGCTTCTGGCGGAAGGCGCGCAGCTCATGGCGCAGCTTGACCGGCTCCTCGTGGTCCTGGACATCGGCGACGGCGCGGGGGACGAACCGGATGATCGCGACGGCGGCGGCGATCTCGATGCCGGCGACGAGCCCGAACACGAGACGCCAGCCAAACTGCTGGCCGATCAACGTGGTGAGCGGTACGCCGGCCACGTTGGCCACGGTCAGGCCGGCGAACACCACGGCCATCGCCGATGACCGGCGCTCGGAGCTGACGAGTCGCCCCGCGACCACTGAGGCGACGCCGAAGTAGGCCCCGTGGGGCAGTCCGGAGATGAAGCGCACCACCAGCAGCGAGTTGAAGCTGGGCATCGCCGCCGAGGCACCGTTGCACGCCGCCATGGCGAGGATGGCGATGATGAGGAATCGGCGGCGGGGGATCCACACCGACACCGGGGTGAGCAGGGGAGCGCCGAGCACCACCCCGAGTGCGTAGGCCGAGATGAGGTAGCCGGCGTGGGGGATCGAGACGTGCAGGCTGGCGGCCACGTCGGGCAGCAGCCCGAGGATCACGAACTCGCCGGTGCCGATGCCGAACCCACCGAGAGCGAGCGACAGCAGGGCGCGGCGGACGGGAGACATCGCGCCATCTTCGCAGTCGGCCAGGGGTACTCAGCCTGGCCGTGAGGTCAGGCGGCCAACGGGATCGGTTCAGCTAGGCCGCGTGGGGATGCTGCTGACAGCGCCCGCAGATGCAGTGGCGACCGTGAACGGGGGAGACGTCGAGTCCGCGCATGGCGGGATGGCGCTCGCCGGCCTTGCTGGCGTCTTGGGCCTTGACCGCGGAACGGTTGCCGCGACCGGCGATACCGGGAGCGCGCTTCAGGATCTGCCGGGGTTGAAACATGTTTCTCACCTTAGTACTCCGCCGGGCGGAAAGTCGTGCCGTCCGGAGTGGGTTTCTACGCATCGAGAATCCGTGGCTCACCAGCTTCTTCGGACCGGCGGGCAACCTGGATCAGTCGGGCTTCCGGGGTGCGTCCCAGGGACCCCAGAGGCGCTCGCGCAGTCCGGTGGCGCGCTGCACCGGCCGGGCCACCGCCGCGGTGAGCGCCGGCTGGCTGCCGACGATCACCAGCCGTCGCTGGGCGCGGGTCACCGCGGTGTAGAGCAGCTCCCGGGTGAGCAGTCGCGAGTCCGGGTCGGGCAGGATCACCACCGCCGTCTCGAACTGGGAGCCCTGGCTCTTGTGGATCGTCGACGCGAACGCCGTCCCGACGCCGGCCAGCCGGGCCGGCGCCACCGACAGCACGCCGTCCTCGCGCTCGAAGGCGGCGGAGATACCCCCGTCGGCGCTGACCACCACGCCACTGTCACCGTTGTAGAGCGCCAGCTCGTAATCGTTCTCGTTCAGCAGCAGGGGGCGGCCGGGGTAGTCGCCCTCGAGCGCGAGGCCCAGGGCCTGAGCCAGCCATTCCTCCACCCGCACCGTCCAGCTGCGGACGCCGTAGCGGCCCTGGCGGTGGGCGCACAGCAGTCGCATGCGGGTCAGTCCGGCGAGCGCGGTGGTGACATCGCCCGCCCGGGCCGCGCTGATCAGGGGGGCGAACGCCTCGACGATCACCGACTCCAGGATGTCGGCGGCGCGCGGGTCCTCGCTGAGGGCCGCGGCGTCGACGTCGAGCCAGAGGACGTCACCGTCGGGGTCGGCGCCGTGCTCCCCCAGCGCCGCGACGGCACCGTCGCCATCGCCGCTGCGGATGGCCTCGGCGAGGGCGCTGATCGGCGCCCCGAACCGGTGCCCGCGGCGCAGCACCACGACCCCGCTGCCGAACCGGCTCTCGTGGGTCGCCTCACCGGGGTCTGCGCCGGTCACGCGGGTGAGGATCGAGCGCATGCCGGCGCCGAAGCACGGGCCGTCGGCCGCGGGGCCGACGATGTCACGCAGCACGGCGCCGGCCTCGATGGCCGACAGCTGGTCCGGGTCGCCGACGAGCACCACGCGCGCATCCCGGCGCACGGCGTCGAGCAGATGGGAGATGAGCGACAGGGACACCATCGAGGTCTCATCCACGATGACGATGTCGTGGGGCAGGGGGTTGGCGGCGGTGTGGCGGAAGCGGCCCTCCCCGCGGGCGCCCAGCAGGCGGTGGATGGTCGAGGCGTCCACGGCGCGCAGGGCCGCCAGGGTTGCCGTCGACAGCCCGAGTCCGGCGGTCTCGGCGCCGACGGCCTGGGCCAGCCGGGCGGCTGCCCGGCCGGTCGGTGCACACAGCGCGATGAGGGGCGCGCCGGTGCCCGCGTCGCCGCGCTCTCCGGCGTCGGGGCCGCCGGCGAGCTCGGCCAACGCGGCGACGGTCCGCGCCACCGTGGTGGTCTTCCCGGTCCCGGGGCCACCGGCCACCACGGTCAGTCCGCGCAGCGCGGCACAAGCGGCGGCGGCACGCTGGCCGGCGTCAGCGGGGTCGGGGAACAGGCGCGCCAGCAGATCGGCGAGGCGGGGCAGGTCCAACGCGCCGACGGGCTGGGCGTCGAGCGCGCTCAGCGTGTGGGCCAGCGAGCGCTCCTGGCGCCAGTAGCGATCGAGGTAGAGCCGTCGCCCGAGCAGTCGCAGCGGGCGCAGACCCCCGGCGGCGGTCTCGTCGGTCGCGACCAGCGTGGGAGAAGCGCGCAGCGCGGCGGTCCACGCATCGGCGTCGGGCCAGACCAGCGCGTCGGCGCCGGGGGCGCTGGACTCTGCGGCGACAGTGGCGGCCACGGTGCCCAGGTCGACGAACACGTGGCCGAGGCGGGGTGCGCGCACCGCCAGGGCGCCCGCCAGTCCGATCAGGCCGCCCGTCTCGCTCCCGGGCGCGACCCCGGCCAGGGACAGCAGGGTGAGCGCAACATGGATGTCGGCCGCCGCGAGCACACCCGCGCGGTTGAAGGCGTCCAGGGGTGCGGGCGCGCGCAGCGCGAGCTCGGCCGCGAAGCCGTCCTGCCCCAGTGGGGCGTCAGCCGCGAGCGCCCCCATCAGAGCCGCCTCGCGTCGAGCCGGTCACTCAGCGCCGGTACCAGTCCGGCCGGGGGCTGGAAGGAGAACACGCCGGTACCCGGGTCGCCGGTCATTCCGCGCAGGAACAGGTAGTGGATCCCGGCCAGGTCGCGGTCGGGCACGTAGTCGGCCACGCGCCAGCGCAGGAAGCGGTGCAGGGCCACGCTGTAGAGGAGTCCCTGGAGCAGGTAGTGGGTGCGCTGCATCTCGACCGCGAGCACCGCCGGCCGGTAGGCGCCGGCCCGGAGCTGCTCGCCCGGGGCCGCCAGCCAGTTGGTCTTGTAGTCGATGATCGCGAAGCGGGGACGGCCGCCCGCGCCGGGCACCCGCAGGGCGAGGTCGATGCTGCCGGTGAGGTAGCCCCGCAGCACCCCGGCGACGAGTGGATCGGCCAACCGGGCCGGGTAGTCGGCCAGCGGCGACCCCGGTGGGAGGAAGTGATCCAGCACCTCCGCGAGGTCTGACAGGGTGACCGCCGCGTCGGGGATCGGCGTGTCCCCGCCGGCCAGCGGCAGCTCGAAGGTGAGCTCGTCGAGGCGGTCGGCCCGGGGGACGCCCGCCAGGGTCAGCCCGTCGAGGCCGGAGATCGGCGTGCTGAGCGCCGCCGCCAGTCCCGCGGCGACCTGTCCGACCGGGGCGTTGAGCAGGGCGACGCCCCGGCGCCCGCCGGCCTCGGCCAGGCGCAGCGCCAGCTCCGGTACCAGGCGGTCCGCCGCGAAGTCCGCCAGGTCGAGGGCGGAGTGGATCAGGGTGCCGACGGCGGGCCCGAACGCCATCGGCGCGAGTGGCAGCGCCGGCTCGTCCGCGGCCTCGGCGGAGGCGTCGATGCCCGGTCCGGAGGCGCCCGGGC
>CAZZVR010000054.1:10580-18929 GCA_964657595.1 Burkholderia sp. PAMC 26561
ACCTCGGCGACGGGTTCGTCGCCGAGCAGCGACTCCTCGCGCTCAGACGCGACCTGCCGGTCGTGCGCCACAGCGGTCAGCGCCGAGTAGGAGGTGCGTCGCCAGCCGGTATCCATACGTCGCTCCAGCCGGGCGGCGTCCAGTGCGCCGACCGTCTCGGCCGCACCGCCCCAGCTCGAGGGCAGGGCACCGGCCTGGGCCCACTCGACGCTGACCGCGCCGGGCTCTCTGCAGCGTGCGGCCACCGCCTCGAACGCGCTGAAGACGTCGGCGTCAGCCGGCGTGCGTGGCCCGTCGACGGCCACGCGTCCGTCCTCTGCGCGCGCGAACAGCAGGCGCGTCAGCGGCGAGTTGGCCGCATCCCAGCTGCCGGCCCAGTGCACGACGGTGCGGTGTCGCGCCCGGGTGAGGGCCACGTAGGCCAGCCGCAGATCCTCGCCCCGCTCCTCCGCGAAGTGGCTGCGCCGGTTGGCCTCATAGCCGGGCCCGGTCAGTGACACGTCAACGGCGCGCTGTCCGTCCCGGTGGAAGTAGACGGGTGCCTTGTCCTCGGGGATGCGGCCGGTGTCCCACAGATAGGGGCAGTAGACGACGGGCCACTCGAGCCCCTTGCTGCGATGAATGGTCAGCACCTGCACGGCGGCGGCGTCGGAGTCCAGGCGCCGTGTGCGCTCATCGCCATGGGCGCCCTCGACGGCCGCCGCGTCGATGCGCTGGCGCAGCCAGGCCGTCAGGGCCGACGGACCGAGTTGCTCCTCGACGCTGGCGCGGTGCAGCAGCTCCGCGACGTGCTGGAGGTCGGTGATCAGCCGTTCTCCGCCGATGCGAGCGAGCAGGCGCGCGGCGACGCCGCCGTCGACCATCACCGCGTCGGTCATCGCAGCGACCCCCGCCTCGGTGAAGATGCGACCCCAGCGGTAGAGCGATTGGTGCAGCGCCTCGGTCTCAGCCCGGCCCGCGGCGGCCAGGCCCGCGGCGTCTGAGCCGATCAGCGGACCCAGGGCGGCGGTCCGGGCGCGCAGGCTCGAGGCGGGACGCTCCAGCGCCTCGAGCAGAACCAGCCAGTCGCCGGCGGCGGTGGTGGCGAACACGCTGCCGGCCCCCGCGATGACCGCCGGGACCGACGCCGCCTCGAGCTCGCGCTGGATCGACGCGGCGTTGCGATGCTTGTCGACCAGCACGGCGATGTCCCCCGGGCTGATCCCCACACAGCCCGACACGCTCCCGTCCGCCCGGCGCTGCTCGACCTCCGCGCCGGAGCTGAGCAACGCCACGATGTCGGCGGCCACGTCACGCGCCACCGCTTCGCGGGCGTCGGCGGTGTTGGCGAACCCGGCCGCGGTCAGGGCCAGCTGAGCTCGGGACAGGACGCGCAAGCGCAGGGCGCCCGGCTCGGGGGCCCCCCGCAGCCGCCAGCCGTGGTGGCCGGCCACCGCGGCGACCTGGCGGTAGACGATCTCGGGATGGCCGAGGCGCACGCCGCCGAACAGGGCGTCGAAGCCGGCCAGCAGGCAGGCGTCGGAGCGGTAGTTGATCGCCAGCGTCGCGCGGGTCCGGGCGCTGGCGGCCGCCTTGAGGTAGGAGTGCACGTCGGCACCACGGAAGGCGTAGATCGCCTGCTTGGGGTCGGCGATCAGCACCAGGCGCACCACGCCGTCGCCGAAGGCCGTGCTGAGGATCTCCCACTGGGTGGGGTCGGTGTCCTGGAACTCGTCGATCAGCACGACGGAGTAGCGCGCGCGCAGCACGGCCACCGCGGCGTCGGCATTCGCCCCCGTGAGGGTGCGGTAGAGGCGGCCCAGCAGGTCGTCGTAGGTGATCACCCCGAGGGCCTGCTTGCGCGCGCCGAGCTCCTCACGGACCCGGTGGGCCAGGCGCCAGCGCATCGCCGCGTCCGCCTCGCTGGGCTCCTGCATCGGGAAGAGGTTGGCGTCGAGGTTGCGGACCGCGGCGGCGGCGATCTGACCCGCTTGGCGCCGGTCCATCGCCGGGGTGCCCTTGTGGTTGAGGAAGCGACGGATGTAGAGGTCGTCGACGACGTCGGCGAGGATGTCGTCGACGTTCTCGGTCAGGGTCACGTCGGGGTCGAGATCCCCCAGGGTGCCGAGCTCGCTGAGCACCTCGCTGCAGAAGCTGTGGGTGGTCTCGATCGTCGCCGCGTCGAAGCCCGACAGCGCTCGCGCCAGCCGCTCGCGCCGCAGTTCCAGCACCGCGGTCTCACCGCCGGCGAGCATCCGGTCGAGCTCGTCGCCGTCCTCGGCGCCGCCGCCGGCCAGCACGGCGTTGAGGCGCCGTTCGCTGGCGGTCAGCCGTTCGCGCACCCGCTCGCGCAGCTCACCGGTGGCCATCCGGGTGAAGGTCACCAGGAGCATCCGTTCCAGGGGCACCCCCTCGGCGACGAAGCGCGTGGCGAGTGCCGCGATGGTGTAGGTCTTGCCCGTGCCGGCGCTGGCCTCGAGCACGGTGACCCCCGGCGGCACCTCCGCCAGCAGGTCAAACGCGCCCGGGCCGGCCTGTGCCGCCGCCGCTGACGCGGTCATGCCTGCTCCAGCCGCTCACGGGCCCGCAGGGGATCCCACAGTCGCGGCGCGTCCTGGGCCAGTGCCGCCAGGGGCAACTCGGCTCCGAACACCAGCCGGTGCTCGGCCTCGGCGTCCTCACGGTCGATCCAGCCCGCACGCCCCCAGCCGGACTCCCATTCACGGCGCGCGGCGCCCGCGGCATCCTGACCCGCTGCCAGCGCCGTCACGTACGCCTCGGCGCAGCGACCCGGGGCGACCAGCGGGCGCGTCAGTCCCTCGGCCCGCAGCTCCAGCAGCCGGTCGAGCTCGGCGCGGGCGACCTCCTCCCGGCCGCCGGGGCTGCCGGCCAACGGGGGGATCCGGGCCAGCGCCACGGTGGACTCGCGACCGGCGGCCCGGCCGACGGTGACCGCCTCCCACGCCACGTCCGGGTGCGCGGCGCTCAGCGCCAGCAGCCGCACCCAGGCCGACAGCCGCTGGCGCGGGTTGAGGCGTGAGAAGGCCACGCTGAGCAGCACGCTGTCACGTACGCCCGAGACGGTGCCGGTGAGCCGCCGGCCCCCACCCAGGCGCACGTTGGTCTCGAAGGTGCGCGGGTCGGCGCCGGCGAAGACCTGGGCGTGCTGGGCGATCTCCGCCGCCGTGCGGTAGGCGTCGCGCACGATGGGGCGGCCCAGCTCACCGGGAGGCAGCGTGCCGCGGGCGATCTCTGCGTCGATCGCAGCCTGCCAGTCGGCTCCACCGAGCACGGCCTCCAACAGCCGCTGGCCCACCCCGTAGCGCTCCAGCGCGTCGAACTCGACCGGCAGGGCATCCTCCACCTCGTCGTCCCAGCGGGCCACCGACACCCCCAGGCGCTGGCGCAGGAAGGCGCGCGCCGGCCGTTCGACGCAAGCGATCAGGTCACCCAGGGCGACGAGCTCATCGGCTCCGACCGCGGGGAGCGGTGCGGAGAGGAACGGCGCCGGCGCCTGAGGGGAACCGTGGGTGAGGCTGCGCGCCCCGGCCAGGGCCACCCGGTCAAAGCTCCAGGGTCCACCCGGGCCGGTGGCGGCGAAGTTGCGCGGGTCGAAGGCCTGGAGGGGGTGGCGGACGAGCACGCTGTCGCGCACCGACCCGGTCGCCGCCGCATCTGCCGGCCGCGCGGTCGCCTCGATCGCGTCGAGCAGTTCCCCGACCGGCACGGCGGGCGCCAGCGGGGCGTTGGTCCGTTCGTCGTTGCCGCTGTAGGTGATGATCAGCGCGTCCTGCGCGGCCATCAGGGCGTCGAGCAGCAGCTGGCGATCCTCCGCGCGTCCGTCACGATCCCCGACGCACGGATCGGCGGCGAGCACGTCGTCCCCGTCACGCGGAGCGTGGCGCGGGAAGGCCTGATCGTCGAGTCCCAGCAGGCACACCACCCGGTGGGGGATCGAGCGCATCGGGTGCAGCGTGCAGACGGTGAGATGCCCGGTGCGGAAGTTGGCCCGGGTCGGGCGCCCGGCCAGCCGCTCGGCCAGCAGCGCGCGTGCCTCGCCCTGGCTCAGCGCGACCTCGCTCGCGCCGGCGGCGTCGGTGAGCACCGCCTCGAGCAGGTTCGCGAGCTCCTGGCGCTGGAAGCCGTCGCGCTCCGGCACCGCCGCGAGTGAGTCCACCGCGGCCGCCAGCGCCCCGACCCACCCCGACACCGGGTGGGGTCCCGCCAGGGCGTCGACGGCCCCGGCCAGGCGGTCCACCAGCTCTGCGAGCCGGCCGACCAGCTCGATGTCGGAGCTGTCGATCTCCCCCGCCGGCAGCACGGCTCCGAACAGCTCGGTGCCCCCACCGGAGACCGAGGCGCTGAGCAGGAGGCGACGCAGGCCCGCCAGCCAGGTGCCGGCCTCGACCGCCGACAGCTTCCAGCTCGCGCGGTGCGGGGCGTCGAGCCCCCAGTGGATCTGGGCGTCCACCACCCACCCGCGCAGCCGCGCGATGTCGTCGTCATTCAGCCCGAAGCGCCAGCGCACCGGCGGCGCGTCGATGAGATCGAGGACCTCCGAGGCGGTCAGCCGGGCGGAGGCGAGTTCGAGCAGCCGCGCGGCGACGGCCAGCAGCGGGTTGGTCTGGCGCAGGCTGCGATCGGCCAGGCGCACGCGCAGCTCACCGTCGCTGCTCTGGGCCGATCCGAACGCGGCCTGGATGAGCGGCGCGAACTGCTCGACGTCGGGGCACATGACGATCACGTCCCGGGGCTCGAGCTGGGGGTCGGCCGCCAGCCGGTGCATGATCGCCTCGCGCAGCACCGCGACCTGGCGCGTGCGTCCGTGACAGGCGTGGACGGCGATCGACGTGTCGCCCGCCTCGAGCGGGAGCCGGCGATCCGGCGATCCAGGGATCAGCGGCGGGCCCGGGGGTGGGCGGTCCGCGCGGATGTCGGCCTGGATGGCGCCCAGCAGGTGCCCGGGCGCCGCGACGGCCGACGGGTGATGGTGATCCTCGCCGCTCACCCCGGCGCCCGCCAGCATCAGCTGGAGCTCGCGTGAGTCCCGGCCCCAGGAGGCGAGCAGGCGGTGATGCGCCAGGCCAGCGGAGGGATCCTCGCTCCGGCGCCGGGGCGCGCTGAGCCCCGCCGCGCTCAGCGCATCCCACAGCACGGGGGAGGGGTGCAGCAGCATGAGGTGCACCTCGCGCCGGGCCGCCAGGGCCGCCAGCAGCTGGATGTGGGCCCCCGCCAGCCGGGTCAGGCCGAAGAACGCCAGGCGCTCGGGCAGCGCGACCACCCCGGGCTCGGCGATGAGCCGCTCACGTGCGCTCACCAGTCGCTCGGGTCCGCTCGGCACGTCGACGCGTTGGCGCAGTTGGCGCCACAGCTCCGGCTGCCAGTGCGCAGCGCCCGAGCCCGCCGCCCAGGCGCTGATGAGCTCCGGCCGGTTGAGCGCGTAGTGGTCATAGAGCCCGGCGAGGTGGCGCAGTCGCGTGTAGCGCCGGCCCTCGGTCTGGCGCAGGTGTCCGGCCAGCGGCGCCAGCCACGCCGCATCCATCAGCCCGGCGGTCACCTCGATCAGCGGCCAGACGAGCCGCTCGGCGCTCCAGGGGTCGCGGTCGGGGTCGACCCCGCTGCCGGCGGCGAGCGCGTCGCCGAGCAGACGGCCCGGGGCGGGGAAGTCGATCGCGGCGCAGATCCCGTCGGTGCGGCCGGCGGAGGTCCCGAGATGGTGGGAGAGCTGCTGGTTCAGCCACCGCTCCATCCCCCGCGTGGGCACCGCGACGATCTCCCGCGCGAAGGGGTCAGACGGCGCCTGGGCGAGGATCTCGGCGAGGGCCGCCACCAGGGCGTCGGCGCGGTCTGAACGGTGGATGTGCAGCATCGTCGTGGGGTCCGGTGATTACGAACACATGTTCGCTGAAGCTCCGGACGGACGTAGTGTCCCAGTCACTCCAAGGTGACATAACCTGACGCGTCGTCGGGCGCGCCTTTACCCTCCCAGACATGCGGCTCGAGGGCATCGAGACCGGTGACATCGTCGAGGTGGACCGGCTGGGCCGGCGCTTTCATGCGCTGGTGTCCGGCAACGCGCTCGACGGTCTCTCCATCCAGCCGCTGGATCGCAAGATCAGCTACCGCAGCTGCCGGGCCCGTGAGGTCATGGGGCACTGGGCCAAGCGCGGGCGGCCGCGGACGAGCAACGAGCCGCTCAAGCCCGAGGTCCACCAGCTCGAGCTGGACCTGACCCGCCGCGACTGACGGCCTCCCGAGCCGTCGCCTGAGTCCCTGAGTGTTCCGCGCCGCCCTGACCCAGGCCTGGCCCCCCTTCGTGCTGGTGGCCGGGCTGTTGGTCATCGGAGCCGTCGCCCACCGCGACGGCCTGTTCGACCGCCTGGGGGCGCTGCTCGACGCGGTGCCCGGTCCCCCGGCGGTCCTGTTCGCCGCCGCCTGCCTGCTGCTGGCGGTCATCACGGCGCTGTTGAACCTCGACACCGCGGTGGTGTTCGTGATGCCGCCGATCGTGCTCGCCGCTCGCCGGCGCGGCATCGGAGCGGCGCCGTTCGTCTACGCCGCCCTGTTCATGGTCAACGGATCCTCGCTGTATCTCCCCGGCTCGAACCTGACCAACCTGCTGGTGCTCGCCGACCAGCCCGGCCAGGGCGCCTTCGCCGCCCACATGTTCGCCCCGGCGCTGGCGGCGACGCTGATCACCGCCGTCGGCCTGGCCGTGGCCTTCCGGGGCGGACTGCGCGCCGGCAGCGCCGAGCGTGGCGCCGAGCCGCCGGCGGGGCGGCTGATCGGACCGGGGGGCGCCGGTGCGTTGGCGGCGGCGGTGCTGATGGTCCTGTTCGCCAACCCGGCGCTGCCGGTGGCCGCGGTCGCGCTGATCCTCGCGGTGGTGGCCCGCCTGCGCCGCCAGATCACCCTGGGTGAGCTCGCGGCCGCCGCCTCCCCCCAGGTGCTCGTCGCGCTCCTCGCGCTGGCGGTCGGGCTCGGCGTGCTCGCCCGCGCCTGGGACGGACCCGAGCACCTGCTGGCCCACGCCGGTCGCATCGAGACATCCGCGGTCGCCGCGCTGGCCACCGTGCTCATCAACAACCTGCCGGCCGCGGTGATGCTGTCCGCTCACGCGGTTCCCCACCCGCGGGCGCTGCTGATCGGCCTGAACCTCGGGCCTAACCTGGCGGTCACCGGCTCGCTGGCGGCGTTCCTGTGGATGCGCACGGCCGCCCAGCTCGACGTGGCCACGAGCGTCTGGCGCCTGAGCCGGCTGGGGATCGTCCTGGCCCCCGCGGCAATCGCCGGCGCCCTGCTCGTCTCCACCGGCTGAGGCCTCACGGGCCTCAGCCAGGCAACGCTCAGAAGGTGAAGACGATCTTGCCGTTCACGCCGCCGGCGGCGATCGCGGCAAAGCCCTCGCGGGCCTCGGCGATCGGCAGCACCCGGTCGATGGCCGGGCGGATGTCGCGCTCGACGCAGAAGCGGATCAGCCGGTCGAGTTCCTCGCGGGTGCCCATGGTGGAGCCGATGACCGACATCTGCTGGAAGAAGATGCGCGTGAGCTGGGCCGCAGAGGCGTCACCGGTGGTGGCGCCGGAGATCACCAGCTTGCCGCCCGGCTTCAGCGCGCGGATGGAGTGCTCCCAGGTCGCCTTGCCGATGGTCTCCATGACCAGGTCGACGCGTTCGGGCAGCCGTGCGCCGCTGTCGAAGGCGCTGTCGGCCCCCAGGCTGAGCGCCAGGTCGCGTCCCGCCTCCGAGCGGCTGGTCACCCACACGCGCAGACCGGCCCGCGCCGCCAGGACGATGGCCGCGGTGGCGACGCCTCCGGAGGCTCCCTGGACGAGCACGGTCTGGCCCGGCACCGCTCCGCCGCGGGTGAACAGCATCCGGTACGCGGTCAGCCACGCTGTCGGCAGGCAGCAGGCGTCGGCAAAGGACAGCCCCTCGGGCTTGGGCACGAGGTTCGCCGCCGGGACGGCCACCCGCTCGGCGAAGGTGCCCGGGTGGATCTCTGAGAGCAGCGAGCGCCGGGGGTCGAAGGTCTCATCACCGTGCCAGCCGGGGCTGGAGATCACCGCGTGCACGATCACCGGGTTGCCGTCCTCGTCCAGGCCGGCGGCGTCACAGCCCAGCGTCATGGGCAGGCGCTCGGCCGGGAGGCCGACGCCGCGCAGTGACCACAGGTCGTGGTGGTTGAGCGAGGCCGCCTTGACGGTGACGGTGCGCCAGCCCTCCGGCACCTCCGGCTCGGGGCGATCGCCGATGACGAGGCCGCCGAGCGGGTCCTCCTGACTGATCGACTCTGCGTACACGGTGAGCATGGGCGCCACGCTATCGCGAACCTGAGCGGCGAGCTCGATCAACCCGCCCGATCAACCC
>CAZZVR010000055.1:0-18795 GCA_964657595.1 Burkholderia sp. PAMC 26561
GTCACGGAGAGTTCGTCACCTCGTGTCGGTTGCCCGTAAGCCGGCGTTGGGGACCTCGCCAACGAACCTGGCCATCTCCCCCGACGGGACGACCCTGTACGCCTCTGACGCCGGAGAGGACGCGATCGCGGCGATCTCGCTGTCGCCTCGGCCGGCGACGACGAAGGCGACGCCGCGTCATCGCCGGCGCTCTCGCGCTCAGCAGACGATCCCCGGTCTACCCGCCTACCGGCTGATCGGCCGCATCCCGACCGCCGCCTACCCCGACAGCGTGCAGACGACGCCTGAGGGCCGGCTCATCTGGATCGCCGGTAAGGGCCTCGGCTCCGGACCCAACCCCAGGTACTACTTCGGAGGCGCCAAGACGCCCCGGCAGACGCCTCCCAACACCTACGGCACCTACGTGCTGGATCTGTTGATCGGACGCGTCGGCACGCTGCCGATCCCGACCGACCGTCAGGTGGTCGCCGACACGAGAGCGGCCAACGCCCAGGCCAAGCCCTCCAACCCGGAGAGCCAGCCGGTCGGGAGCCCGATTCCCGCCAGGACGGGCCACCCGAGCACCGATATCACGCACGTGTTCTACATCGTCCGTGAGAACCGCACCTACGACCAGGTCTTCGGCTCCGATCCGCGCGGCGACGGTGACGCCCAGCTCGAACTGTTCGGCGACAACGGCGTGAGCGGGCCCACCGGTGGAATCACTCCCAACGCCCACGCGCTGAGTCGCCGGTTCCCGCTGCTCGACCATTTCTATGAGGACTCCGAGGTGTCGGTCGACGGCCACATCATCACCACCAGCGGCGACGCCAACGACTACGTCCAGAAGGCGACCGCGGCCAACTACTCAAACCGCCGGGCGACGTATGACTTCGGGCTGTACCCGGTGACCTTCCCGCCCAACTTCTTCATCTTCGACCAGGCAGCCAAGCAGCACGTCAGCTTCCGTGACTACGGCGAGGCGATCGGCACCCTCTCCACCGGCAAGGCGCCCAACCGGCCTCAGCTCGCCAAGGTCGAGGCCGGGGTCGACCCCACGTATCCGAACAACCTGTTCATCGGGTGCACGAGTGCGGCCGCCGTTCCGGCGTCCTGCACCCAGGACTCCGGGACCTATGCGGGTACGGGCACCGCGTTCGCCCCGCGGAGCCGTTTCGACGACTGGTACCGCGAGTTCCAGACCCAGCTGGCAACCCACACGGTTCCCCGGTTCAACTACATGATCCTCCCCAACGATCATACGAACGGGACCACGACCGGTGACCCGACACCCCAGGCGTTCATCGCCGATAACGACCTCGCCCTCGGGCAGATCGTCGATGCCATCTCACACTCCGCGATCTGGCGCCACACCGCGATCTTCGTCGAAGAGGACGACTCCCAGGATGGAGCCGACCACGTCGATTCCCACCGCTCCCCGGCGCTCGTGATCAGTCCCTGGGCCCGGCATGGAGCGGTGATCCCCACTCGGTATGACCAGTACTCGACGCTGCGCACGATGGAGCTGATCCTCGGGCTCGATCCGCTCTCGCTCAACGACGCGATGGCCACCCCGATGTACGACGCGTTCGTCAGCGGCAAGCAGAAGCCCGACGACGCGCCCTATACCGTCCGGATGCCGGCCTACCCGCTGACGGCCAAGAACACGGCGACCTCTCCCGACGCCAAGCTTTCCGATGAGCTGCCCTGGAGTCACCTCGACAGCGTTCCCCAGGCGATCTCCGACCAGGTCCTCTGGGCGTCGGTGCACGGCGCCAAGGATCCCGCCCCGCCGGCCGGCCCCAACGCGTCGCCTGACGAAGTCGATCGCGCGGCGGTCGTGCGCCAGATGCTGCGGGTTGACCCCAACGTCTTCCACGTCGCCAGATCGACGGGCGCTCGTGCGGGCACCTCCGGTCGCGGGACCGCGAGCTGCCCGATCAGCTGGGCGTGTCGGCCCAATCCCCCAGGAGACGGCTGAAGCCCCGCTGCGGGCCGTCGACTAGAGGATGTCGACGCAGCCGTAGATGATCACCAGCGGGTTGGGCGCCGTCTGCCCGTGCGGTCTGCGGATCGTCGGCTGCCCGACGTAGGCCGGCGGCGAGCTGGCTTTGTAGCACCCGTTGGACTGAACGCTCACGTCGTAACTGACCGGGGTGTCGGTCAACGGCTGCTTGGATCCCGGCAGCACGACGTAGACGTTCATGATGCAGGTCCAGTCACCCGGTCCCCGCCCGCGATGCCCGCGGATGTTGCAGAGCGGAAGGATGCGGTAATGGGCCCCGGCGGGGATCGAATGGCCGAGCAGCGTCTGCTGCAAGGCGGTCAGCCGGCGAAACGCCGGCTCCAGCCGCGCCGTGAGACGGGACGCGGTGACCCCGATCGGCCCCCACGAGGAGGCGACCGCGAGCAGCGCCACCAGCGCGGTGACCCCGACCGCGATCCGGACGGGCGCCGCCCAGCCCGTCCGTGCGGTGCTGCTGTCGGCGGTGAAGTCCCGGCGGGCGAGGATGATCCACGCTGCCCCCAGAGACCCGGCGATCCACAGCGCGCAGACGAGCAGCGAGACGAGCAGCGGGCCGAGGAACACCGGATCGGCGAACAGCCCGTGCCAGGCGTCAAACGCGGAGCCGATGAGCAGGAGGTGCACCCATATCCCTCTGCCGACCAGGTCGATGAGCTGGGTGATGAGCGCGACCGTCACCGGGCCGAGCACTCCGAAGATCCCGTTGCGGGTGGCGACGGAGAACAGGATCGCCAGGCTCGTGTAGGCCAGCAGCGGGGGCAGGCAGATCAGCCAGCTGAGGGCGACGAGACCGAGCAGGTGGCCGGCGGCCAGCTGCTGTCCGCCGAGGCCAACCAGGGGATGAGCGCCGACGAGCGCCAATCCGGCGCCGAGGCTGGCGATCGCCAGCAGCACGCCGAGGCCCAGGGCGGCGGTCATCGCCGCGATCGTCTTGCCGGCGAACATCTCCTCGAGCGTCCGAGAGCGGGTGAGGATCGTCTTCCAGGTCCCCTGTCGGTCCTCGCCGGCGAACAGGTCCCCCGCGACGACCCCGGCGACGATCGGGAACCCCCAACTGGCCGCGAAGCTCAGCACGACGAGTGACACCGCGAACCCCGAGGTGTGCACCAGGGAGCCGAACAGCGCGTCGCTCGGGGTGCCGCTCTGGGCCTTGAGCAGCACGGCGAACACGAGCGAGCCGAGGAGGCAGACGACGGTCAGCAGGCGCAGCGGCAGCTGCCCCATCAGCTTGCGGCGCTCGCTGCGAGCCGTTGAGCGGACCCCGCGCAGGGCCAGCGGAGAGGTCGACGGCGCGGCCGCCGCCGGGGTCGTCGCGCTCATCGGGAGACCACGATCTCGTCCCGAGCCCGCGCCTGGGCCTCAAGCCACGCCTGCGGGCCGGTCTCGCCGCCGCCGGCGGCGGCGGTCATCGAGAAGAACATGCTCTCCAACGGGCTGATGAGCAGCTCCAGACGGCGCACCTCCAGGCCGGCGTGCACGAGTGCTGAGACGAGACCGTCAAGCGCGCCCCGGGCGACGCCCAGCCGCACGCCGTGCCCCCCGTCGTCACGGCTCACCGTCAGTCCTCGGCGACCCCGCAAGAGCTCCAGCGCCCGGGCATCGTCACTGGTGGACAGCAGAAAGACGGTGCCCGGCGCCTGGGTCTCGAGCTGATCCGCGCTCCCGTCCCACACGACCCGTCCGGCGCGGATGATCGTGTAACTGTCGCATAGCCCCTCCAGCTCGCCGATCAGATGGCTGGAGAGGATGACCGCGACCCCCTGGCTGGACAATTCTCGCAACAGCCCCGAGACCGCGCGCACTCCCGCCGGATCCAGCCCGCTGGTCGGCTCGTCGAGCAGCAGCAGCCGCGGCCGGCGCAGAAGCGCGGCCGCGATCCCGAGCCGCTGACGCATCCCGGTGGAGTAGCGGCCGACCCGGTCACCGGCTCGCCCGCCGAGGCCCACCCGCGCCAGCGCCCCATCGATGTCGGCCGAGACATCGTCGTCAAGCTCGGCCAGCAGCTCGAGATTCGCCCGCCCGCTCAGGTACGCATAGAACGCGGGCTCCTCGACGAACCCGGCGACTCCGGGCAACGGCCGACCGCGGGCGGGCCGCCGCGCCTGGCCCAAGAGCTCGACCGTTCCAGCGTCGATGCGCACGAGGCCGAACAGGGCCCGCAGCAGCGTCGTCTTGCCTGCGCCATTGAGTCCGAGCAGACCCCGGAGCTCTCCGGGCACCACCTCGAGGTCGATGTCGAGGAGCGCTGCCGCGTCTCCGTAGCGCTTGGTCAGTCCGCGGACGCGAGCTGCCGGCGCAGCGGTGATGGCCGACACGCACGCCAGCTTATTGTCATGACCACCCGCTCTCCCCCAGATCACCAAACAAACACATATTGGGCGACGCGGGCGGATGCCCGGCGATCGCCGGAACCGCACTGCAGTTCTCGGCAACGATGAGACCCGGCTCACCCACCGCCCGTGACGTGGTTGCCGAACGGCGCTCCGCCCCAGGGGTGATGGAACTGACCCCCGCACAGCCGAGGTAGGGTGCGTCACCCCCCCCGCTGAGAAGGGCCCGGAGCTTCCCACCAGGCTGGCTGGGTCGGTGATCGAGGCGGGGTTGCTGTCCGCTGATGACCTTCCGCGCCTCCCCGTTCGCGCGGATGAGATGGACGTCGTCCCGACGCCAGCCAACCGACCGCTCCGCGTGGGTCGCGTGGGGCGGTCAGCTGTCGGCTGTCGGCCGGGTCAGTATCCGAGGAAGATCAGCGGGACACTCGACGTCCAGTAGCCGGTTTTGGGGCCGGAGACCTGCGTGTAGTTCGCCGGGATCTGGACCTGGGTGAGCGCGATGCTCGCGGCGGTCGTGGGCAGCCAGTCCAGGGTCGTCGTGGCGTTCCCGGCTGATCCGTCGACCTCCCTCACCGGCTGGCCGGTCTGCGAATTCACGTACAGCGTGATCGTGGTGTCCGCCGACTGGCTGCTGGTCGACGGCGAGGGGGGCGCGACCGAGAGCTCGATCGTCGACTGCCCGTCGACGGTGGCGGTCCCCTCCTGGGTGACCTGACCGTCGCCCAGGGCCTGAGCGATCTGCTCTTCGGTGCTCCTGATGCCCAGCTGCGTGCCGGACACTGAGGAGTTGACGAACTGGGAGACCGCGCTGTCAGAGGTGAAGTACGTGCTGGAGGACGGGTCCAGCGACGTGACCTGCGTCTGCAAGCTGCCATCGGTCGGCGTGGTGACGAGCGCGTTGGTCTGCAGATCGGTGCCATCTGCCGAGCTGTCCACGCTGCGCTGGTAGGCAACCCCGGACTGCGGGTCGATGTACATCCAGTCGACGTTCTTCGAGGCGGGGTGATCGGCGGTGCCGTTGTCCAGTGTCGCGGTCTGCTCGAGGACCTGACCCTCGCCGGCGACCGCGAGATGGGCCAGGTGGGTACGGGCGCGCCGCACGATATAGGCGGTGTCCTGCGCGTGGGGGCTCAGCCCCGGTGAGATCGACGAGGCGGACCCGCCCGGCCCCGCGCTGGCCGGGTGCGACGTTCCGGCGCCGCCCAGCGCGAGCACGGTCGCCGTGCCGGCAACCGCCAGCACCGGCACGCCGGTGATCACGGCACGACCGGCGGACCGGCGCCGCACCGCGCGGCGGGCCTCGAAGGCCAGCCCGTCTGGAACGTCGATGCACTCGGCACGCTCACGCATGCCCTCCTGCAGCTCGTGAAGCAGATCGCTGTCGTTCATCATGCTCATTTCTCCGTGATTGAAGTGACCATCTCGGCGTCGAGAACCTCACGCAACCGCCCGAGAGCGCGGTTGACGCGGCTCTTGACCGTGCCGATCGGGATATCGAGGGTGGAGGCGGTCTCGGCCTCCGAAAGCTGGATGCCGTAGCGCAGTACGACGACCACACGCTGGGCGTGGGGCAGCGCATCCAACGCCGCCATCAGCGCGTCGCGCTGCGGCACGCGGTCCTGCGGGTCGTTGGACTCACCGCCGACCGGCAGGTCCGCCATCTCACGATGCAGGCGGTCTGAGCGCCGATCGCGCCGCCAGTCCTCCCGCGTCGCGTTGACGACCGACCGGCGGGCGTAGGCGAGCGGATCACTGATCCGCGGCCACCGCTCGTAGACGCGGATGAGCGCCTCCTGAACGGCATCCTGAGCCTGCTCATGATCGCCGCAGACGACGAACGCGAGCTTCACGAGGCCCGCCCCGTGAGCCGCGGCGAACTCCTCGAACTGCGACCGGCTGCGTCGTGTCAGCCTCATCGGCCGACCCCGCGACTGCGTATCGAAGTCATGGGCGCTCCGTCTACTCGGGTCCGGAGCCGCCGGGAGCGACTCCACTTGCACCCTTCCAGACGGTTGGCCAGCCCGAAAGGTTCCATCTCCGGCCCAACGCGTCATGCAAAATGACTCATGCCGATGAACTGAAGACGAGCGAGGACCGCGACGGGCTCTCCGATCAGCGTGGCGCCTCGTCACTGACGCCGGGCAGATCGGCGAATCCGCGGGGGTCCGTGGTGATCACCGTTGGGTCGGTGGCCCGCGCCGTCGCGGTCGCTCGGTGGGGATGTCCCAGGGGCAGGCAACGAGACGATGAATGTCGCCCCTCCCCCACAGGTTGTCGATCACCTGGCGCAGCTGGGCTCAGTCGCCGAGCCCCTCACGAAGGTGCGCGAGACGCAACGGCTTCCGTGCCGCGTTGCGGGGAGTGGCAGCGCCGGCCTCGCGCGACCGATGAGAACGCGACCGCCCCGGACCCTCAGGAGGGCCAGGGGCGCCGCGTGTCCCCATGCGGTTCGGACAGCTCACGGCATGACGTGAGCCGGTGTGCCTCACGCCAGGGCGAGAGCCTCGTTGGTCGTCGCCAGGGAGGGCGCGTCTCTGTTGGAGGGCGTCACCGTCTGGTCGACGATCTCCTGGTAGTTCTGCTTGATGTACTCCGCGGCCCGCGTGGAGAGAGCGCCGATGGTGCTCGTCGGATTGACAGCTCCACCCGTCGTCAGGCAGGAACCGTCGGCGATGAACAGGTTGGGCAGCTCCCAGGTCTGGTTGTACATGTTGACGACCGAGTCCTCGGGGCTGTTGCCCATCCGCGCGGTACCCATGAGATGCCACGCCGGCGGTGGCGAGAGGACCCCGGTGTTGTTGGTCTCCGTCGCGCCGAGGGCATCGGCCACGTCGTTGATCCGCTTGATGCCGAAGTCCACCAGCCGTCGGTCGTTCTCGGTCGGGTTGAACTCGATGTGCGCGGCCGGCAGCCCGTCGGAGTCCTTGGCCGCGGGGTCCAGGGTGACCGCGTTCTCCCTCACCGGAAGGTCCTCGCCGAACATGAACACCAGCAGGTGGTGCGCGAAGTGCGAGTCGAAGAAGTCGCGATGCCCCTCACCCCAGGGAGCGATGTTCGCGGTGTGGGTGCCCATCGCCGTGTACGCCGAGCCGAAGCTTCGCCCGACCTGCATCGCCATGCCGTTGACGAATCCGCGACTCGGATCGGAGTGGTAGAACTCGTGTGAGTACAGGGGCGCTCCGAACGCGCCCTTGTAACCCTGGATCGGGTCGTCAAACCAGCAGTCGACGAACGCGAACGAGTGGTGCATGAGGTGTGTGCCGACGAGACCGTTGGCGTTGCACAGGCCGTCCGGATGGCCGTTCTGCGCGGACATCAGCAGCAGCCGCGGCGTGCCGATGCCGCTCGCGGCGAGGATCACGATCTTCGCCGAGATGAAGTGATGCTCGCCGGTGATCCGGTCGATGTACTCGGCGCCCGTCGCCTTCCCGTCCTTGGCCTCGATACGGGCCACCCGCGCGTTGACCCGCAGATCCAGGCCGTTGGCGAGAGCCTTGGGAAGCAGGCTGACGTCCATGCCGGCCAGGGATCCGCGTGGACAGCCCTGCAGGCAGTTGCCGCACTCGTTGCAGGGGAGTCGCCCGTCCTTGTCCTCGGTGATGATCCCGTTGTCAGACGGCCACCAGTGCCAGCCGAGATGGTCCAGGCCCTTGGCGAACTTGAGGCCGAGCTTGCCGGGGTTGATCGGCTTCTGGCGCGGGGCATTGGGGCGGGGCGGGTATGCCGGGTCCCCGTGCACGCCCGAGATCCCGACCTCCGCGTCGTTGATGTCGTACCAGGGCGCGAGGTCCTCGTAGGTGATGGGCCAATCGATGTTGCCCGCCAGGCCGTGCTCGGTGCCCTTGCGAAAATCGATCGGCTTGTAGCGCGGCCAGTGCGCGGCATAGTGGATCGTCGAGCCGCCGACGGCGTTGATCAGATAGGGGGTCGTGATTCCGGTGATCGGGTAGTCCTCGGGACCCTGGCGGACGTTGGGGTCATAAGACCAGCCACGATTGCGTTCCATGTCGAACTCATCGTGGTAGTGGTCATACATCGTCGGGTGGATCCAGTCACCCTGCTCGAGCATCGTGCACTTCATCCCGGCCGCGCAGAGCCGGTTGGCAAACGCCGCTCCGCTCATCCCGGAGCCGATGATCAGGACGTCGGTGCTGTCAGCACCCGATCCATTGTCCCCATTCGTGTGGAAGGTCATGACTGCACTCCGTATTCGGCTTTGATGTCATCAGGGATGTCGATTCGGACGATGTCCTCGGTTGCCACGTACCCTCCGTTGGGGTTCTCCCAGGCGCCTTCGGGCCAGGGCTCGACCTTGCCGACGTAGCCGTAGGGCTGAGGTGGCCCGTGGTAGTCGTGGGCCGCGGGCAGGTTCTGACGGATCGCCTCGGTCACGACCGGGCTTGCGTAGTAGCCGTAGTAGACGAGCGCCCGCAGCTGGGTGAAGAACCCCCCGCCCTCCGCGTCCTCGCTCTCGAGCGCGGTCAGCTTCTCGGCGCGCTCACCCGCCGAGCCGTCGATGAAGGCCTGACCGAGATCGTCCAACTGCGCCTTGAAGTCGGTCTCGGCGGCGAGCGGGAAGAACTTCAGCTCGCGGTCGGCGGGCGTGACGTAGCGCGCGCAGAAGTCGACGACATCGACCTCGCTTGGCGCCGGAAACCCGTTGCCCGGGGGGATCATCGTGTCCGCGGCGGCATTGAGCACCGCCACCTGTCGATCGTTGAACTCGGCTCCCGGCAGATACCCGCCCAGACGAGCCCTCTCGTTGCGCCAGGTCAGACGCGGATCGGGATCGGTCTGTCTGGCCCCGAACGGCTCCGGGGCGGTTTCGGTGTCATTGGCACTCACGTTTCTTCTCCTCCTTGCGCTTGCTCAGAGCGGGGCGCTCGCCCAGTCGGCGCTGTCACGCGGGGACGGGTCGAGGTTGACGCTGACGTGCTTGACCTGCGTGTAGCTGGCGATCGTCTCCAGCCCCTCCTCGCGGCCGGTGCCGCTCTGCTTGTAGCCACCGTGCGGACTCATCGGCAGCTCCCCGAACCAGTCGTTGATCATCACGCCACCGGTCTGCAAGCGGCGGGCCATGTTCAACGCCCGGGTGATGTCCTGGGTCCACACGACCGCGTAGAGACCGAAGTCGGAGTCGTTGCACTGCGCGAGCAGTTCGTCCTCGTCTGACCACGGGATCACTGAGACGACGGGGCCGAAGATCTCCTCGCGGGCGATGCGGTCGGTGTTGGAGACGTCGGTGAACACCGTCGGCTCGAGGAAGTAGCCGCCCTCGTCCGCCCCATCCGGCCGGCCGCCGCCGTAGTGCAGCGTCGCCTCGAGCTTGCCGATCTCGATGTACTCCTGGACGCGCTCGAGCTGTTCCTTGGAGACGAGTGGACCCATCTGGGTGCCCTCGTCGTAGATGTCACCGATCTTCGCGGAGTCCAGGCGCGCGACGAGCTTCTCCAGGAACGCGTCCTGGATGTCGCGGTGCACGAACAGCCGCGTCCCGGCCACGCACACCTGACCGGCATGGGAGCAGAAGCCCTGGACCGCCCCCTCCACCGCGTCGTCGAGGCGGGCGTCGGGGAACACGATCGTCGGACTCTTGCCGCCGAGCTCCAGATTGACCTGTGCGACGTGTTCGGCGCCGAGCTTGGCGACCTCTTTGCCGGTTTCGACCGATCCGGTGAACGTGATTCCCATCACGTCGCGATGCGCGGCAAGGGCGGCGCCGGCCTCGGGGCCCAATCCGGTGACGACGTTGAACACGCCGTCGGGAAAGCCGGCCTCCTGGACGAGCTCGGCGTACCTGATCGCCGACAGCGAGGTCTGCTCGGCGGGCTTGACGACACACGTGTTACCGAGGGCGAGCGCCGGAGCGGTGGAACGCACGAGGATCAGCAGCGGGTAGTTCCAGGGCACGATATGGGCGGTGACCCCGAGCGGCTCCAACAGGGTGAAGTCGAGCTTGTTGCCCGGAACCTCGATCGTGCGCCCACCGACCTTGTCGGCCAGCCCGGCGAAGTACTCCAGCCAGATGGGGATCGCGCCCATGAGCTCCCGGGCCTTGGAGAGATAGTGCCCGGAGTCCATCGCCTCCAGGTGCGCCAACTCGTCGGCGTTCTCGGTCACCAGGCCGGCGAGGCCACGCAACAGCGCCGCCCGCGCGATCGCGTCGGTGAACTGCCACTCGACCGCCACCGCCTTGGCCGCGGCGACGGCGCGATCGACGTCGGCGGCGTCGCCGCGCGGGATGGCGGCGATCTCGCGCCCGGTGCTCGGGTCGAGGGCCGGGAAGCTCGCGCCGCTGGCGGCGGCACACCACCGGCCGCCGATGAGCATCTGGACATGGTCGACGGTGCGGGCATTGGTGTCGACGGTGAGCAACTGCGACATCTGGACTCTCTCCTCTGGTCTGGACGATCGCGCCAACGGAAGCCTCAGGACCGGCCGGTCGAAGGGATCGCCGCAGCGTCTCGTCGACCGATGAGTCCTCTCCCGAGGGCCTGATGATTCCCTCCCACGACAGTGACGTCAAGTTCCGTGGACGGTGTCGCAGTATGTGAAAAGCAGTCTCTCCGCGACGCGTTCGCCGCGATGCGAATCACCGTCATCCGCGGGCCTGCGTGCTTGAATTGTCGATCGTTGACGGCACTCACACCCACCGAGACGACGCGTGCGCGCCTGCTGGTCCAAGCGGCGCGGCTGTTCCGCAATCACGGATACGCGGGCACCAGCACGCGAGCACTGTCGGACTCGCTCGGACTCACCAAGGCCGCGCTCTATCACCACGTCGACAGCAAGGACGCGCTGCTGCTCGAGCTGTGCGTCGAGAGCCTCACGCGCATCGACGCAGCGGTCACGGTGGCCCTGGAGGGGCTCACGGACTCGATGGCCCGCCTGCAGGCCGCGGTCATCGCCCACGTGGCCTCGGCGCTCGAGAACGCCGACATGCACGCCACGATGCTGATCGAGATGCGGGCGCTCTCGCCGGAGAGCCATGCGGTGGTCCGCCGTGCGCGCGCCGAATACGAGACGCGGATCCGGCGACTCGTCGAGGCCGCCCAGGAGGACCGGCGACTGCGCGCCTCCCTCGACGCCAAATGGATGACCCTGTCGCTGCTCAACACCCTCAACTGGTCGATCTTCTGGTACCACCCCGATGGCGATCTGGCACCCGAGCAGATCGGCCGCGTGCTGCTCGACGTCTACCTCAACGGCGTCGCCGAGGGGCCGCAGTCCCCGGTCCGCGGGCAGGAGACGCACCTGCCCATCGCCGGCGCGAGCCAGCTGGACCGCGTCGAGGCCAAGCTCGACGCTCTCCTCGCGGCCCGTCCGCCACTGCACTCCGCGTCCTGAGGCGCCGTCATGGCGAGCGCCGGGCGGTGGCGGCTTGACGGCATCCGCCGTTTTGCTACCGTGGTGAGCGCTCGTTAGGTACCGGGCGAACGCTCGGTCAGGTGAGGTTGCCCGGGCGATAGGAGGGAGAGCATGAGCCGAGGCGCAGCATCAGATCCGGCCGCAGGCGTGGTCGATCAGCAGGAGGGCGACGCGCTGCTGCTGGCTACCGATCGCCTCGAGGGCTACCTCGATCGCGAGGGGCTCGGATCCGGCCCGGTCACCGCGACACGGCTCATCGGTGGTCATTCCAACGTGACCTACCTCGTGAAGCGCGGCGACGCCTGCGTGGCGCTGCGACGCCCGCCGCTGCCTCCGCTTCCACCGTCGGCCCATGACGTGCTGCGCGAGGCGCGCGTGCTGCGAGGTCTGGCGGGCACGCAGATCCCGGTGCCGCGGATCATTGCCGTGTGCGAGGACCTGTCGGTGCTGCAGGCGCCGTTCTACCTCATGGAGTACCTGGACGGGGTGGTGCTCGGCACGCGCACCCCCGAGGCCCTGGCCACCCCGTCGCGGCGCGCGGAGATCGCGCACCAGGCAATCGTCGCCCTGGCGGCGCTGCACGCGATCGACTGGCCCGCGCGGCGCGAGCTGGCGCATCTGGGCAAGCCGGACGGCTATCTCGAGCGGCAGCTGCGCCGCTTCGAGGATCTGTGGGAGCGCGCGCGCATGCGCGAGCTGCCGGAGCTGGAGGCGACCACGCGGTGGCTGCGGGATCACCTCCCGCCACCCGCACCGTCGACGGTTGTGCACGGTGACTTCCGCATCGGCAATCTGATCTTCGGCGCCGAGCCTCCGGTTCGCCTGCTCGGCGTCCTGGACTGGGAGATGGCCACCGTCGGGGATCCGCTCGCGGACCTCGGCTACCTCACCGCGCACTGGGCGGCGCGGGACGCGGCGCCGACCGTCATGAGCGAGATCCAGGCGGTCACCCGCGAGCCGGGGTTCCCCGACCGTGACGAGCTGGCGGCGCGTTACGCCGAGCTGACCGAACGCTCGATCGAGCACCTTCGCTGGTACGAGGTGCTCGCGCTGTGGAAGGCCGCGATCTTTCTTGAGCAGAGCTATCAGCGCTTCCAGGCCGGCAACGAGCGCGACCCGTGGTTCGCCCAGATGGCCGCCGGCGTCCCTGAACTGGCCACCGAGGCCTGCCGCCGGGCCGGCATCGGAGCGTGAGGCGCGTCCATGTCGAGCGTCACCCGGGATCGCGGACTGAGCACCGCCCGAGCGGTCCTGTGCGTGCTCTCCTACATCGCAGAGAATCCCCGCGGCGTCTCGGCGCAGGAGATTGCGCGCTACCTGGATAAGAGCCGCTCCACCGCCTACCACCTCCTGGCCAGCCTCGAGGCCGAGGGGTTCATCGCCCGGGTCGGGCGTGCCGGGCGCTACCGGCTGATCGTCGACAAGCCCGGGGCGCCTGCGCCCGCGCCCGAGGAGCCCGCCCCCCTGATGCCCGATGCGGAGCGTCTTCTGGAGGACGGGATGCGCGAGGTGTTCAAACGCACGGGACGCCGCACGTGCATCGGCATGTTCTCAGTCGACGGGGTTGCCCTCGTGCGGGACATCGGGCGTCAGGGCCTGCCCCGGATGGGCAACCTCGAGAAGCCGCTCATCCGCCACACCGCGCATGCACTGTCGATCGGCAAGCTGCTGCTCGCAGGGCTGGACGCGGCGAGCCTTGAGCACTGGGTGGAGCGGCACGGACTGCGATCCTTCACCCCGCGCACCATCGCCGACCCGGGCAGGCTGCGCGACGAGCTGGCCCTCGTGCGCGAACGCGGCGTAGCCACCGACCGCTGCGAGTACGACGTCGGCTTCGGTTCGCTCGCGGCGCCGGTCTGCAACCCGGACGGGCGACCGGTCGCCGCGCTCGGCGTGAGCATGACCCGCGCCCAGTTCGCGACTGAACGTGAGCATGTCGAGCGGGCGCTCCTGACCGTGACGCGCGAGCTCGGCGCCGGCGGCCGGCGGCCGGCGCCCGGCCGTGCGCCGGCCTAGTTGCCGACCTCCACCCCGGCCGCCTCGCAATCCCAGGTCTCGTCGGTGATCCCGCGATCGCGCAGTTCCTTCTTGCGGACCTTTCGAGTCGGGGTCCGCGGAATCTCCTCGAGGAACTCGATGAAACGCGGAACGGCGAACATGGGCATCCGCTCGGCGCAGAAGTCGTGGAGCTCCTGCGGGGCGACGTCCTCGCCGTCATTGAGGATGACGCAGATCTTCACCTCGTCCTCGGATCCCTCGCCGAGATCCGACGGGACCGCGAACGCGACGGCTTCGCTCACCGCCGGGTGCTCCTGGACGTTGGACTCGATCGTGTAGGAGGAGATGTTCTCTCCACGCCGCCGGATCATGTCCTTCGCGCGATCGGCGAAGATCAGGTGCCCGTCCTCGTCCAGCATGGCGACGTCATCGGTGTGGAACCACAGTTCCCGCCAGCTCTCGAGCGTCTTCTCCGGCAGGTTGTGATAGCCCTGCATGAGGATTCCGCTCGACTTCGGGCGCACCACGATCGCGCCCGGCTCGCCCGCCGGCCGCGGCTCGCCCGTCTCCGGATCCTCGATCCGCACCTCGAACCACTCATCGATCGGCTTGCCGGCCGCTCCAGGCTTGAGCTCGTCGTCCATGTGACGGTAGGTCACGACACCGATCTCGGTCATCCCGTAGCCCTCAAGGCAGGTGACGCCGAAGCGCTCCTCGAAGTCCTCGACGATGTCCTTCGGCGCCGGCTGCACCAGAATCCGGCGCAGCGGATTGTCGGCGTCGTCGTCGTGGCGCTCCTGGCCGTGGATGAACTGGAGGATGACTCCAATCGTGTTCGTGATCGTCGCGCCGCAGTCGCGAATCTGCGACAGCCACCGGGACGCGCTGAACTTGGGCCAGAGGCTCACCCGACCGCCGCACAGCATGATCGGCAGAACCTGCATGAACTGGGCGTTGCCATGGAACAACGGGTTACACACGTACGCGACATCCTCGTCGGTCAGCTGCGCTGAGTCGATCACCGCCTGAGCGAAGATCCCACTCAGCCCGTAGGGCACGATCACGCCCTTCGACGGGCCGGTGGTCCCGGACGTGTAGAGGATTCCCATCACGTCGTTGAAGTGGGTCTCCTCCGGCTCGTCGATCGGCTCCGCCTCGACGAGCTCGCTCCAGGCATGGACATCGAGACCCTCGGCCTGGGCATCGCCATCCGCGCCATCGCCGACCACGACGATCGTCTTCAGCTGCTCGAGATCATCACTGATCCTCTCGAATCGTTCGAGGAACTCCGCGTCCACGATCGCGATCTCGGCGCCGCAGTCGTTGACCTCGTGCGCCAACCAGGAGGTCTCATAGGCGGTGTTGACCGGAACCTCGACCGCTGCGAGCAGCGTCACGCCGAACCACGACAGGACGATCTCCAGCCGGTTGGGCAACATGATGAGCACCTTGTCGCCCGGCTGCACGCCGAGGGAGCGCAGGCCTCCCGCGACCCGTCGGCAGCGCTCGTGGAGCTCGCCGTAGGACAGTGGCTCATCGGTCTGCCACTGAAGCGCCGGCGCGTCTGGCCGTTCGCGAGCCTGCCGGCTGAGCATCTGTCCGATCGTCCAGCCGTCCTTCACCTCGTTTGTCAGCTTGGTATACGAGCGCACCCGTCTCTCCCTCGATTGCCGCTACCCAACCGGCGCGGTTGATTCGCGCCGTTCGATCTCCTTCTCGTCCCAAGGCGTGAGCGCCTGGAAGTCAGGCACGAAGCCCAGGCCCTTGCCGGCGTCCGGCGACGGGGCGTCCCGCGTCACGACGACATCGACCAGCGCCGGGGCGGCCGCAACCGCCCGCTCCAGGGCGCCGGCCAGCTCGCCGGGCTCGGTGACTCGCTCGCCATGCGCGCCCAGACCGCGCGCCATCGCCGCGTAGTCGCAGTCACCGAGCTCGGTCCCCGCCACCAGGCCGTAGTTCTCCAGCTGGTCATAGCGCTCGATGTTCCAGGCGCGGTTGTTGGCGACCAGGACGACGATCTTCGCGCCATGACGCACCGCGCTGTCGATCTCCATGGCGTTGATCCCGAACGCACCGTCGCCGGTCGCCACGATCACGGGACGCTCGGGATGGGCGAGCGCGGCTGCGATACCGAACGGCACGCCGACTCCAAGGCATCCGAACGCCCCGGCGTCCAGATAGCGCCAGCCACGCATCGCCAGCCGTGCGAAGCTCAGGAAGTCACCCCCGTCGGCGATCATCACCGCGTCCTCGAGACCGGCCCGCGCGATCGCATCGAAGATCCGGTTGGGGTGCATCAACCCGTCGTCGCCGGCGGGGCTCTCGGTGAGCCCCTCCCGGTATTCCGCCGCCTTGCGCAGATGCTCGGTGTGCAGCTCCCGCAGCCACGCACGCTGGGCCGACCCGTTGGAGCCCTGGCGGTCGAGCGCCTGCACGAGGGCGTCGAGCGCGGCCCCTGGATCGGCGAGCAGCTCAGCCTCGCCGCGACGGTTGTCGATCAACTCCGAGGCCGTATCGGCGATCCGCACGAACCGCGCCTCGGGATAGACGGCCGGTGAGCCGAACCCGAGCTGGAAGTCCAGCTGGCGGCCGACGGTGATCACCAGGTCGGTCTCGCGCATCACGCGCGAACGCATGGATCCCACGACCGATGGGTGGTCGTCGGGAACGAGACCGCGGCTCTCCTGGGTGTCCAGGTAGGCGGCGCCCGAGGCGTCGAGGAAGCGCATCAGCTCGGTGCCACCGGCCACGCGCGCACCGCGACCGGAAATCACGACGGGACGTTCGGCCCCGCCCACGAGCGCCGCCGCCGCGGTCACCTCGTCGGGCTCGGGCCGCGGCCGCCGGCGAGGCTTGGGACGCAGATGCTCCTCGGTGATGAGGGCCGCCGGGACCTCCTGGCGCAGGACGTCGGTCGGGATCTCGATGTACACCGGACCGGGCTCGCCGCGGTCGCCCTCGGCGCGCGCCCACGCCTCATCGAGTTCGCGCAGGACCTGATCGGCGACGCCGAGCGTGCGCGCGCCGCGCGTGATCGGTCTCAGGATCTCGACGTGCGGGATGCCCTGCAGCGGGCCCATATTCGCCTGAGGACGCGGCGGGCACCCCCCGATCACGATCAGGGGGATCCGCGACACCGAGGCGTTGGCGACCGCGGTGACCGCGTTGGTCACCCCGGGCCCGGCGGTCACCATCGCCACGCCCATCTCCCCGGTCAACTCGCGATGGGCATGGGCCATGTGCACCGCGGCGCCCTCGTCTCGCACGTCGACGATCCGCACGCCGCCTCGTGCCAGCTGATCCCAGATCGGCTGGATATGGCCACCCTGGAGCCCGAACACGCGGTCGATCCCGCGACCTCTCAGGAACCGCGCGACGATGTTCGCCACCGGCTCGAAACCTTCTGAGCCCATCTCACCCTCCCAGCCGTCGCGTCTGCGGTTGCACCGCCTACTCGAGCATGAGTGTAACCCAACCGTCCCCGCGTCAACCACAACACATCAAGCCTAATCGTCGGCGCGTTGCACATTCTGCGACGGGTCGACACATTCTTGACGGCGGGGGCGCCGGCGCAGATGATCAGTTGCTGAGAGGACGGTCCGGAGACGGACCTGAGAGGTATTCCATGACCGGTCGCGGCAAGTGACACGGAGACGTCTTCGTGCACCCTGACCTTTGCGACAGTGTCATGGTCACACGGTGCCGAGCTGCGGGAGAGAGGTGGACGCCATGAAATCGAAGACGGTTCCCTGGTACTGGTTTGGACTGGCCAACCTGGTCGTGGTATGCGGCTTGGCGCTCGGTTTCTGGTTCCTGCTCGTCGATCCGAAGACAAGCGTCGTCTTCACCTACCCCGAGCCGTTCGACGAGATGCTCTTCTGGGCCATCCTCATGGTGGTGTTCTTCGGCTTCAACCTCGAGTTCCACTGGTTCGACCGGCTGCGCCAACCGCTCAAGGGCCTCACGCTCATCGGCGTCACCGTCGGGCTGGCGATCGGCATCTCCTATCTGTTCGAGGGCTGGGGCCACTTCGACCCGGCGTTCTCCAGTGGGGTGAAGATGGGCAACGGCTTCTTTCTCGCCGCGCTGTTCGTGCTGTTCGGGTTCTTCACCTACCTGACGGTCGTGATCAACTGGGATCACTGGCCGTGGCGCCACAAGGGTCTCGCGCAGCCGTGGGTGGGCATTGCCGAGATCGGCGCGGTCACCGGCCCGACCGTCGTCCTCTACGCACTGTTCGCGCTGCCGAACCTCGAGACCTGGGCGAAGCCGGGTCACGTGCTGCTCAACATCCCGACGACGATCGGCGTCGTGTACTCCATCATCATCGTCGCGGTCGTCACCGGCCTGCTCATCGAAAACTGGCCGTGGCGGTTGGCCGGGGCGGGAGGCGGGCAGGCGCTCGCCTCGCTCGTCGGCAACATCGTCGTCGGCATCGGCTTGTACTTCGTCCTTCGGTTGCTCGTCGAGGCGATCCTCGGCAGCCACACCAAGGCGCTGCTCGGCGTCAACTTCAACGAATATCCCGCGCAGATCGGCGTCTGCTGGGTGTTCTGGATGATCATCTGGGCCAACGTGTTCGACAACCGCCCGACCGGCTTCAGCCAGGCGGTGAACTACCTCGTGCGCGTCGTGTTGACGCTCGCGCTCGGGATCGGAACCTTCGCTCTGTACTCCTACGTGCTCGCCCCACACATCCTCGGCGAGCCGGTCGTCGTCGGCTCGATATACGGCAGCCCGCTGGGCTGGATGGACTGGCTGGTCCTGTGGATTCTCTTCTACGTCGTCTACCTGGAGTCCTACGGGCTCCCGGGCCTGCGCGACCCCCAGGCCATCGAGCCCGAGGTGGCGGTCGAGCCCGCAGCCGAGGAGGCACCCGAGGCGCAGAGCTCGGAAGCCGCGCTGCGCTAGCGCACCCCGATAGCCTCGAACGGGTGCCGGCGAAGGCGAGATCGGTGGAGGTCGCAGGGGTGAGGCTGCACGTGCGCGAGTCCGGCGAGGGGCGGCCGTTGCTGTTGATCAACGGCATCGGCGCCCACCTGGAGATGTGGGCCAGCCTCGAGCGGGCGGTGCCCGGCAGCCGGGTGATCG
>CAZZVR010000056.1:0-18300 GCA_964657595.1 Burkholderia sp. PAMC 26561
GTTGACCCCGGTGGCGACATGGGTCACCGGGTACAGCCCGGCGACCGCGCCGGCCAGGTCCCGTCGCGTCTGCACCGCCAGCGCGCCCTGGCCCGGAGCGGGTACCAGCGTCAGGGGCACGTAGGGCCGCGCGATCCCGAGCCGGGCCAGGCCGGCGCGGGCCAGCACGATCCCGTCATAGTCACCGGCGTCGAGCTTGCGCAGGCGCGTGTCGACGTTGCCGCGGATCTCGCTGATGGTCAGACCGGGATCGATGGCGCGCAGCTGGGCGGCACGACGCAGCGAGGCGGTCCCGATGCGGGGCCCCAGCGTTCCCACCAGTACGTCAGCCACATCCTCGCGCTCGGGGACGGCCGCCAACACCGTCCCCTCGGCGATCTCCCCCGGGACGTCCTTGGCCGAATGCACGGCCACGTCGACGCGCCCGTCGAGCAGCGCGGACTCCAGTGCCGCCACCCAGCGCGACTTGTCCCCGACGTCGAGGCCGCGGTCACCGGCGGTGGTGATGGTGACGATCTCGGCGTCCGGGCCCAGACGCTGGGCCACCCACCGGGCCTGGACCAGCGCCAGCGCGCTGCCGCGCGTGCCGATCCGCAGCCCGCTCACGCCTGGGGCAGCTTGCGGATCTCGTTGAGATCCTCGACGTCAGCGGCGGCGGCCCCCAGCGCCGGCTGGTCGTCGACCTCGAGCCCGAACAGGTCGCGCACCAGCGCCATGCGGGCGTGGACGCGGTCGTCCAGCAGCTCCTTCATGCGCAGGGTGGGGCGGTGCAGCAGCCGGTTGACCACAGCGTGGACAACGGCGTCGAGGCGCTCCTCGTCCCGCTCGCTCAGCGACTCCCACTTGGACTCGTTCTCCTCCAGCACGCCGCGAGCCACCTGCTCGGCGTGCACGCGCAGGGAGGCGATGGTCGGCAGCACCTCGAGCGAGCCCAGCCAGGCGGCGAAGTTCTGGATCTCCTCCTCGACGATGCCCTCGGCGCGGGCCGCCTCGTTACGGCGCACCCGGCGGTTGCGCCGCACCACCGCCTCGAGGTCGTCGACATCGAAGTTCGACACCCCCTCGAGCTGGCCGCAGTCGGGGTCGATGTCGCGGGGCACGGCGAGGTCGATGAGCAGCAGCGGCCGGTCATCGCGCATCTCCATCACCTCGGCCAGGGCGAGAGAGTCGATGATGATGTGGGGTGACGCCGTGGCGGTCATCACCACGTCGGCGGCGGCGAGCATCTCGGGCAGGTCCTCGATACCGGTGGACGTGCCGCCGTAGCGCTCGGCCAGCGCCAGGGCATGCAGCGCCCGCCGGCCGGCGACGAAGACCACCGAGGCGCCGCTGCCTCCCAGGGCGCGGGCGCACAGCTCAGCGGTTTCCCCGCTGCCGACGATGACCACCGTGGCACCCTCGAGCGAGCCGAGCGTCTCCCGGGCCAGCATGACCCCGGCCCCGGGCAGCGACAGCGCACCGGCGCCCACCGCGGTCTCAGAGCGCACCCGCTTGCCGGTGGCCAGCGCGGCCTTGAAGAGATGGTTGGTCAGCGGGCCAGTCGACTCGCGGGACAGGGCGAAGTCGTAGGAGCGCTTGATCTGGCCCTGGATCTCCGCCTCGCCGACGATCATCGAGTCGAGGCCGGCCGCGACGCGGTAGAGGTGACGCGCGGACTCGCAGTTGCGCTCGGAGTACATCGAGCCGCTCAGCTCGGTCATGCGGATGCCGGCCTTGCGCGCCAGCTTGGCCAGCACCGCGCTCTCAGCCTCCAGCGGATCACCGACGACCATGTAGAGCTCGGTGCGGTTGCACGTGGAGATCGCCACCGCCTCAGACACCTCATGGGAGCTGCGCAGCTCCCGCAGGATGTCGCCCAGCTGCTCACCCGAGAACGCGAGCTTCTCGCGGACCTCGACGGGCGCGGTCTTGTGCGAGACGCCGATGGAGAGGATCTCGCTCACAGCTGATGCTCTGACCGGATCGCCTCCGCGGCGCGCTCGTGCTCATCGGCGAGCACCGCCGACTCAGCAGCGGTTCCGCCGTGCCCAGGGCCGGCGGTACCGGCCACCGCCTCCTCGGCGTCACGCTCCTCGACGAGCTTGCGCAACTCCGACAGCTCGCGCTGGTTGGTGATCAGCCGCTTGGCCATGATCGCCACGTAGACGACGATCACCGCGAGGACGAAGATGTAGGCACCCGCAACGAACTTCACGGAGCTGTGGAGATTCAGGAAGTCGGTTCCGGTGGCGGCGAAGAGGTTCATCAGAGGGGGGCCTTCTCAGTTCAGCTCGGACGTGCAGATCACAGCGGCGCGGCGCTGCGTCCCACCGGGGCCAGAGCGTCATCACCGAGCACCCGGCGGCGCAGGCGGCGGGTGGCGCTGCGCGTCTCCTTGGCGAGCATCTCGTACTTCATCATCGTCACGAACAGCAGTCCGAGCGCGACGAGCATCACGTAGAAGGTGAGCTGCATGGAGGGCGGTAGGCTGCCGCCCTCCAGGTTGAGCACCCGCGGGTGCAGGTACTGGACCGACAGGCGCACGACGATGAAGTTGAGCGGCACGAACGCCCCGCCGACGATCGAGAACACCGCTGCGTAGGTCGACTGGCGCTCGGGATCCTCGATGGAGAAGCGCAGTGGCTGGTAGGTGCAGAACAGCAGGACCACGATCAGGTAGGAGACCAGCGTGGGCTCTGACCACACCCACCAGTGGCCCCAGGCGGCCTTGGCCCAGATGGCGCCGGAGATGAGGCCCGCGACGGAGAAGATGAGCGACATGTGGATCGCCGTGTAGGAGCGCATGTCCCAGATCCGGTTGCCGGTGCGCAGGTAGATCGCGCCGAACACGCCGCCGGCGACGAACCCGCACAGCGAGATGATCGCCAGCGGCACGTGGACGTAGAAGATCTTCTGGACGAAGCCCTCGTTGAACTCGATCGGCGCGTAGAAGAAGGTGAGGGTGAGCCCGCCGACCAGGGCGACCAGGGTGGCGATCGACAGACCGCGGAGATGCTTCGCGTGAAGAGACATGATCTGGGGAGACGGCTCGGGGAGTGGCTCACTCTTCCAGGAGGAAGTCGAATACCGCATAGGCGAGCAGCCCGTTGAACACATCATAAAGCGCGAGTACGAGCAGCCATTCGCCTGAAGGGCTGTGATGGAAGCTCATCACCCCGTTGTGTGTGTGGACGGTGAGCAGCTTGCCGGTGCCGATGGCGAAGCAGATGAGGGGCGGAATGAGCAGCGGGAGCCCGAGAATCGGGCCGATCAGGTCGCGCGCGCGGGTGTTGACGGCGATCGCCGAGACCAGCGTGCCGATCAGCGCGAAGGCGACATCGACTAACAGAAGGAAAAGGATCAGACCACCCAGCGCACCTCCCAGACCGGGCGGACCCGCGAACACGGCAAAGGCGGGGACGGCGACGATCTCCAGCACCACCATGTAGATGAACAGGGCGGTCGCCTTGGCGACGAGCATCGCGCTGCGGTCGACCGGGGCCAGCAGGAAGCCGTCAAAGCCCCCCTGCTCCCGCTCGGCCACGAACAGGCGGTTGGTGCCGAGGATCGCCGCGAACAGCAGCGAGACCGCGAACACGCCGGCCGCCTCCTGGCCCGCCAGCGTGTTCTGCTGCAGCCCGAAGTGGAAGATGACGAAGGTGGCGACGGTGAAGATCGCCATGGCGGGGATCGTCTCCAGCGTGCGCAGCTCGACCGTGAGGTCCTTGCGCAGGATCGCCCAGGCGACCTTCACCGGTACAGCTCCCGGATGGTCTGGGTGTCCATGCCCGACGGCGGGCCCAGATAGGCCGCCTTGCCGTTGAGCAGGGCGAGCACGATGTCGGCCTCCGCCAGCGCGGCCTCGGGATCGTGGCTGGTGAGCACGCGGGTGACGCCGCTGGCGCGGCCGATCAGCGGCTCGATGAGGTCCGCGGCGGCCGGGTCGAGGTTCGACTTAGGCTCATCCAGCAGCAGCAGGTCGGGGCGGTGCAGCACCGCCCGGGCGACGGCCAGGCGCTGGACCATGCCCCGGCTGCAGGAGCGCACCGGGTCGTCACCACGCCGGGCCATGCCGACGGCGCCGAGCACCTCCTCCACGCGCGCGGCGTCGACGCCGTGCAGGCGCGCGTGGTAGGTCAGGTTCTCCCGCCCGGTCAGCTCGCGGTAGAGCAGCGGCTCATGGCTGAGCAGGCCGACCCTGCCCCGTACCGCCCAGCTCTGCTTGGGCAGACTCGAGTCGAAGATCTTGACGCTGCCGCCGTGGGGACGCAGCAGGGTGGCGAGGATCCGCAGCAGGGTCGACTTGCCCGCGCCGTTGCGGCCGAGGATGGCGAGACTGGCGCCGGCGGGCACGGTCAGGCTGACCCCGCGCAGCACCGCCCGCTCACCGAAGTTGCGGATCAGCCCGTCGAGTTCGATCGCGTCGCTCATCGCCCGGCGAGCTTAGGGCCCGCTCGGGGGCGTCGGCTGACGGTCCCGCGGAGTCGACGTCGCCCGAGATCTGACTCAGACGGGCTGAACCGAGCGCTGGGCAGCCGCGATCAGATCCTTGACCGCCGCCGCGTCACCGGCACGCAGCAGCTCGATCGGGTCGGGCTCGCCGTTGACGATCGACTCGAAGAACTCCTTGCGGTCCTGGTAGGTGGGCAGCGTCCCCTTGGCCCAGCCACGCGTCTCATTCAGCATCACCGCGAGGTCCGCGTAGGGCTCACCGAACATCTCCTGGATCTCGCGCTTCATCCGCTTGGCCAGCGCCGGACTCGCTCCCGCGGTGGAGATGGCCACCGCGAGCGGACCGGTGCGGACGATCGCCGGCAGGATGAAGTTGCACAGCGGCGGCACGTCGACGACGTTGACGAGCATCGCGCGCGCCTCGGCGTCGTTGTAGACCTCGATGTTGACGTCGGTGTCGTCCGTCGCCGCGATGGCGATGAGATGACCGTCGAGGTCATCCGGTGCGTAGGCGCGCTGATGCCAGGTGATCGAGCCCTCAGCCGCGAGCGCCTCCAGCGCCGGGATCGCCTCGGGCGCCACCAGCGTCACCGCGGCGTCACACGCCAGCAGCCCCTCGACCTTCTCGAGGCCGATGTCGCCGGCGCCGACCACGAGGCAGCGGCGGCCCTTGAGCTTGAGACAGGCGATGTAGAACGGCGTGTCGAGCATGTCGCGCACGCAGGTCTGATCACAGATCCCCTTCTTGTACTGGCAGACGCACTCCTTGCCTGCGTAGGCCTGAGCTGGCATGCCTTCTAGCGTAGCCATCGTCGCCCTGCGCCGAACCGGGCCAAATCCAGGCGCAACGTTTGGCTAACTCCCCGGTGAGAAAGGAACTCGGCTGTGCTCGGTCTCCCTGACTCCATCCACGGCCTGCTGTTCGACATGGACGGCGTGCTGACCCAGACCGCCGTCGTCCACGCCGAGGCGTGGAAGCAGGCCTTCGACGACGTCCTCCGGCACTGGTCCGAGGCGCACCACACCGACTTCACCCCCTTTGACAAGGACGGCGACTACGACGAGTACGTCGACGGCAAGCCCCGCCTCGACGGCGTCCGCGACTTCCTCAGCTCCCGGGGGATCGAGCTTCCCGAGGGCGAGGCCGATGACGCGCCGGACGCCGCGACCGTCAACGGGGTCGGGAACCAGAAGAACGACATCCTGATGAAGCTGATCCATGCGGACGGAGTCAAGCCCTATGAGGGGTCGGTGCGCTACGTGCACGCCGCCCTGGCGCAGGGGCTGGCCTGTGCGGTGGTGTCCTCCAGCACCAACACCCACGACGTGCTGGCCGCCGCGGGCCTGGGTGACCTGTTCGCGACGGTGATCGACGGCAATACCGTCACCGAGCGCCACCTCAAGGGCAAGCCGGCGCCGGACGCCTACCTTGCCGGGGCGGAGGCGATCGGGGTCGAGCCCGCCCACGCAGCGGTGTTCGAGGATGCGCTGTCCGGGGTGGAGGCCGGCGCCAACGGGCACTTCGGCTGCGTCGTCGGGGTGGACCGGGTGGGCCAGGGCGACGCGCTGGCGGCCCACGGGGCGGGCGTCGTCGTGACGGACCTGGCCGAGCTGTTGTCCGCGTGATCCGCGACCGCGCGTTCCCGGTCGAGCCCTGGGTCGTCCGCGAGACCGAACTCGACCTGGACAAGCTGGCCGAGAGCGAATCGATCTTCGCGCTGTCCAACGGCCACATCGGGCTGCGCGGCAACCTCGACGAGGGCGAGCCCAACGGCTTGCCGGGCACCTACCTCGCCGGCTTCTGCGAGGTGCTCAAGCTGCCCTACGCCGAGGCCGCCTACGGTTACCCGGAGTCGAGCCAGGCCGTCGTCAACGTCACCAACTCCAAGGTCATCCGGCTGCTGGTCGACGACGAGCCCTTTGACCTGCGCTACGGCACCCTGCACGCGCACGAGCGGGTGCTCGACATGCGCGCCGGCGTGCTGAGGCGCACCGTCGAGTGGTCCTCGCCCTCGGGCGCCACCGTCCGGGTACGCAGCACGCGGCTGGTCTCCCTCAACCAGCGGGCCATCGCAGCGATCCACTGGGAGGTCGAGGCCGCCGACTCAGCCGTGCGCATCGTCGTGCAGTCCGAGCTGGTGACCAACGAGGAGCTGCCGGGGCCCAGCGGCGATCCGCGCGCCGGCGTCACCGAGATCCCCAAGCTCGAGTCCGTGTTCTACGACGGCACCGACTCCCAGGCGGTGCTCGTGCACAGGACGGCCCGCAGCGGCCTGCGCGTCGCCGCCGGGATGAAGCACCTCGTCGACGGGCCCGCCGAGACCCAGACCGCGCTGGAGACCTTCCCCGACGTCGCCCGCTTCGTGGTGACCACCAGCCTCGAGCCCGGCCAGCGGCTTGGACTGACCAAGCTGTGTGCCTACGGCTGGTCGAGTGAGCGCTCGACCCCGGCGCTGCGCGATCAGGTCTCCGCGGCCATGGACCAGGCCCAGCGCTCGGGCTGGGAGGGCCTGCTGGCCGAGCAGCGCCAGGTGCTCGACGCCTTCTGGGAGCGCGCGGACGTGGAGATCGACGGCGACCCCGAGCTCCAGCAGGCCTCCCGCTTCGGGCTGTTTCACGTGCTTCAGGCAGGCAGCCGCGGCGAGCAGCGCGCCATCGCGGCCAAGGGGCTGACCGGCTCGGGGTATGACGGCCACACGTTCTGGGACACCGAGGCGTTCGTCCTCCCGGTGCTCACCTACACCGTGCCCCACGCCGCCGCCGACGCGCTGCGCTGGCGCCACGCCACGCTGGACCGGGCCCGCGAACGCGCCGCCAACCTGCACTTCGCCGGCGCGGCGTTCCCCTGGCGGACCATCCTCGGGCACGAGTGCTCGGGCTACTGGCCGGCGAGCACCGCCGCCTTCCACATCAACGCCGACATCGCCGCGGCGGTGGTCCGTTACCAGGCGGCCACCGGGGACGAGGCGTTCGAGGCGGAGATCGGATTGGAGCTGCTGGTCGAGACGGCCCGGCTCTGGCGCTCCATCGGCCACCACGATGAGAACGGCGCCTTCCACATCGACGGCGTCACCGGCCCCGACGAATACAGCGCGATCGCCGACGACAACGTCTACACGAACCTGATGGCCAAGCGGAACCTGATCGCCGCGTCCGACACGGTGATGCGCCACCGCCGTCGCGCCGCCTCCGAGCTCGGGGTCGGCCTGGAGGAGGTGGCGTCCTGGCGCGATGCCGCCGAGGCGATCGTCGTGCCCTATGACGCCCGTCGCGGGGTCCACCCCCAGGCGCGGAACTTCACCGACCATGCGCCATTCGACTTCAGCGGGGTCGGGGCCGAGCAGTATCCCCTGATGCTGCACTTCCCCTACGTCGATCTCTACCGCAAGCAGGTGGTCAAGCAGTCTGACCTGGTGCTGGCTCTGCACCTCTGCGGCGATGCATTCACCGATGAGGAGAAGCAGCGCGACTTCGAGTACTACGAGCCCATGACCGTGCGTGACTCCTCGCTGTCGGCCGGCACCCAGGCGGTCATCGCGGCCGAGGTGGGACACCTGGAGCTGGCCTACGCCTACCACCGGGAGGCCGCGCTGATGGATCTCAGCGACCTGGAGCACAACGTCAAGGACGGCGTGCACATCGCGTCGCTGGCCAGCGGTTGGATCGCCGCGGTGGCCGGCTTCGGCGGGATGCGCGACCACGGCGGAGAGCTCAGCTTCAAGCCGCGTCTGCCCCAGAAGATCACCCGGCTGGCCTTCCGCATCGTCTTCCGCGGCTGTGTCCTGGCGGTCGAGATCACCCCCGAGCAGGCCCGTTACCGCCTCGACGACGGTGAGGCGCTGGCGATCACCCACCACGGACAGGCCCTCGAGCTCGTGGCCGCCCACTCCCAGACGCTGGCGATCCCGCCGCTCATCCACCGGCCCGAGCCCGAGCAGCCGCCGACGCGCTCGCCCTATCTGATCGCCGCCGCCGACGGCGAGGTGGACGGCGCGCCCCGCCGCGACGATTAGCGGCCCCGACGCGGCGCGATACCGTGCCGGAGGTGGACGAGCAGTTGACCATCGGCGCCGGCGCCGCCGGGCCGTCAGCCCCGCTGGCTGAACGGATGCGGCCACGCTCTCTCGATGAGGTCGTCGGTCAGCCCCAGCTGACCGGGCCCGGCTCGCCCCTGCGGGTCGGCCTGGAGGCCGGGGCCCCGGGTTCGATGATCCTGTGGGGCCCGCCCGGGACCGGCAAGACCACGATCGCGCTGTGCGTGGCGCGCGAGGTGGACTTCGAGTTCGAGCAGCTCAACGCCGTCACCGACGGGATCAAGGAGCTGCGCGCGGTGATCGAGCGCGCCGAGAGCCGCCGCGGCACGGGTCAGCGCACGCTGCTGTTCATCGATGAGATCGCGCGCTGGAACAAGGCCCAGCAGGATGCCCTGCTGCCGTACGTGGAGAACGGCACGGTGCTGCTCGTCGGTGCGACGACCGAGAACCCCGGCTTCGAGCTCAACCGCGCGCTCGTCTCCCGGGTGCAGGTGCACATCGTGCTGCCGTTGTCCGATGCTGACCTCTCCGAACTGGCCGACCGGGCCCTGGGCGACGTCGAGCGGGGGGTCGGGCGGCCTGTGGGGCCGCCCTTGGCGTTGGCCCCCGATGCCCGCGAGCACCTGCTGCTCGTGGCCGACGGCGACGCCCGCCGCCTGCTCGGCATCATCGAGGCGGCGGCGGTGCTGATGCCCGACGGGGGCGCCATCGAGCTCGAGACGCTCGAGCGCGCCGCGGGACGCCGTGCCGTCTCCTACGACAAGGGCGCCGACGAGCACTACGCGGTGATCTCGGCGTTCATCAAGTCGATCCGGGGCTCGGACGCTGACGCCGCGCTCTACTGGCTGGCCCGGATGGAGGCCGGTGGGGAGTCCCCCGAGTTCGTCGCCCGACGTCTGGTGATCTCCGCCTCGGAGGAGATCGCGGTGGCCGCGTCGGGAGCGCTGGCGGTGGCGGTCGCCGGCATGCAGGCGGTGAAGATGGTCGGCCCGCCGGAGTGCTGGATCAACCTGGCCCACGTCACCGCCTACCTGGCCCGTTCCCCCAAGAGCTGGGCCGCCTACCAGGGCCTGGCCACCGCGCGAGGCCTGGTGAATGACCGGCCCCACTATCCGGTGCCCACCCAGCTGAGGAACCCCACCACGGCCTTGGATCGCCGGATGGGCCTGGGTGAGGGATATGTGCACGCCTCCCAGCCGGGCGCGGAGTCGGTGAGCTTCCTGCCGCCCGAACTCGAGGGGACGCGGATCTACCGGCCCTCAGGCAACGGCCAGGACCAGGGCTGAGCTCAGGACGGGTGGGGCTGGCGCTTGAACGCGGCCTCGTCAAGCTTGAGGACGACGCCGCGTTCGTAGATGGCCGCCACTGAGTCAGCGGGCACGTAGCGGCGATGCATCAGACCGTCGGACACCACCAGGCCGTCGAAGATGTCCTCGTTACCGGCCGCGAGCACCTGCTTGACGGTTCCGACCTTCGTCTCATCCGAGGCGTAGACGTCGGTGCCCTCTGCGAGCACGAGGTATGCGACCTGGTCGCCGAGATCTTCCATGTTCCGAGCATACGCGTCGGGCCCCCGAACGCAGACCGGGGGCCTGGTCTCACAGACCAGGCCCCCGGGGAGCACGACGAGGTGGGGTTGGTGGATCAGGCGGCGCTGCGCAGCGCTGCCAGCGCGTCGGACTTGCCGAGCGTCGCCAGGGCACGGGACTCCAGATCCGAGCACTCGCGCGGGGTGATCCCCAGCTCGGCGCAGGTCTGGCGTACGGTGCGCGGCTCGTCGCCACCCAGGCCGTAGCGCAGACGCAGGACCTCCTGCTCCATGCTCGGCAGCTGACTCACCAGCTCCTTGACCTGTGAGTCCCGCCAGCGGTCGGCGACGACCTCATCGGGCTCAGGGGCGTCGGAGTTGAGCAGGTCACCCAGGGCCATTTCACCGTCGTCACCGATCGGCTGATCCAGGGAAGCCAGACCCATCGACAGCTCGCGGACCTCCGCGACCTGCTCGATCGGCAGCTCGGCCACCAGGGCGATCTCCTCGTCGGTGGGCTCGCGACCCAGCTTGAGGTTGAGCTCGCCCTCGACCTTGCGGACCTTGACCTGGCGCTGAGCCACGTGGACGGGCAGGCGGATCGTGCGACCTGAGTTCTGCAGGCCACGCTGAATTGCCTGCCGGATCCACAGGGTCCCGTAGGTAGAGAACTTGAAGCCCTTGCGGTAGTCGAACTTCTCGACGGCGCGGATCAGGCCGAGCATCCCCTCCTGGACCAGGTCCTCCAGCGGCAGTCCGTGACCCTGGTAACGACGGGCCTGGGCGACCACCAGACGGAGGTTCGCGTTGATCATCTGGTTCTTGGCGTCGAGGTCGCCCCGCTCGATCCGCTGGGCCAGGTCGATCTCCTCGGCCGCAGTCAGCAGATGATGGGTACGGGCCTCACGGTAAAAGAGCTCGAGTGACTCCAGCGAACCGTCCGCCAGAGGTACGGCGGCGCGGGTCCGCGTGGGACGCGGAGTGGGCGTGTGGGAACGGCGGTGTGACTTAACGGCGCTGCGGGCGGTCTTGGTAGTCGCGCTAGCGCTCGCGCCGCGGGTGCGTCGCGTCGTCGCTTCCTTCTCGGTGTGCTCGCCGCGTGAGCGGCTTGATGGGGTCTTGGTGTCCGTTTTGGGGCTCCAGTCGTCGGCTAATTTGAAGATGATCGAAATATACGCTTACGGAAGGTTTTTGTCAAGCAAAATGGACTGTCCTGTCCGCTTAACCTGAGGGCAACCTTCCGTCGGCCGAGCGCTCCGAGGCGCCCCACCGGGCTTTATTCTTCACGCACCCAACGGAGTCCTACCCGGAGGGTTGCGTGAGGAGCACCTGCCGAGACCGGTTATTACCCGGTTCTTCGGTACGTGACTCCCTATCAGGACCGGGGTGAGCCGGTCGAGGGTCAGGCAGGCGTTTGCGCGCTTGCCTGACGCGAATTATGCGCGTCGGCGAGCACGCAGTCAAGCAGCCCGGGGAACCGGGTCTCGACGTCCGTCCGGCGCAGTGACACCAGACGACTGACTCCGTCGCGTCGGGTCCGGGTCACGCCGGCGTCCCGAAGCACCTTCAGATGGTGTGTCAGGGTCGACCGGGAGACGGGTACCGCGATGGCGCCGCAGGGAAGTTCACCGTCGGCGCCGAGCACGCGGACGATCTCCAGGCGGACGGGATCTGAGAGCGCGTGGAGAACACCGGGGAGGCTGAGCTGCTCAGCCTCGGGGTGGGCGATCTCCCTCACGCCGTGAGAGGGGCCATCTCGGACATCTCGGCCGCCCATGATAGGAAGGCGCCCGGGACGGCTCGGGCGGCGCGAGCCCCGCCTCGGGGTCTAGCCGGCCAGGACGCCGCGTACGGCGTCGTGCAGGAGGCCGTTGGTCGCCAGACCGCTGCCCGCACCGGGATCGGGCTCGCCGTGAAGGCTGGTGAAGGTCCCGCCCGCCTCCTCCACGATGAGGGCCGGCGCGGCCAGATCCCACAGCGTGGCCTCAGGATCGGTGGCGATCTCAAACGCCCCCTCGGCCACGAGCATGTACTGCCAGACATCGCCGATCCCCCGAGTGCGCCAGCAGGCCCGGGCCAGGCGCAGGGCGGCCTCGCCGCGTCCGACGGCATCCCAGTCCTCGATACCGGACCAGCCCATCTGGGCATCGGACAGATCGCTGACCGCGCTGACGTGGATGCGCTCACCCGATCCGGTCACGTGGGGCACGCCGGGGGTGGGAGAGGCCGCGTGCTTGGCGGCGAAGGCCCCGCCATGGCGGGTCGCCCACCAGCGCCGCCCGACGGCGGGCATCGAGACCACCGCGACGGTGCTCGTGCCGTCGACCTGGAGTGCGATCAGCGTCGACCAGGTCGGAACGCCGCGGACGTAACTCTTGGTGCCGTCGATCGGATCGACGATCCAGCGGCGCGAGTTGGTGGCCTCCTCGGCGCCGAACTCCTCGCCCACCACGGCGTCGTCGGGCCGGACCGACTTGAGGTGATCGCGGATCGCCAGCTCCGCCGCCTTGTCCGACTCCGACACCGGGGTCAGGTCCGGCTTGGTCTCCACCGCCAGGTCCGCGGCCTTGAAGCGCGGCATCGTCAGGTGGTCGGCGATGTTGGCCAGGGCGAGGGCCACGGCGAGGTCCTCTGCATGCTCGGTCGGGGCGCTGCCGGTCACGGCGGGCGACTCTAGTCGATCATTGGCCGCCAGGTCAGTCCATTGCGGGGTGCCGGGGCACGGCTCGACCTGGCCCGTGCGGGCCGTATCCTCAGGCCCCATGGGGGACCTCAGAGCAGAGAGCATCGAGGTGCTCAGCACGCTGATCCGCTACGACACGGTCAACCCGCCCGGGAACGAGGCCGCGGCGGTCGCCTACCTCGATGCGCGGCTCGCCGGCGCGGGCTTTGTCACCGAGCAGCTGGCCGACGTGGCCGAACGCCCCAACCTGATCGCGACGCTCGACTCCGGCCAGCCCGGCCCGGTGCTCGTGCTGCTCTCCCACGTCGACACGGTGCTCGCCCACGCGGATGAGTGGGAGCATGACCCGTGGTCGGGCGAGCTGGACGCTGACGGCTTCCTCTGGGGCCGGGGCGCGATCGACATGAAGTCCCAGACCGCGGCCGAGGTCGTGGCGGCCGCGGACCTGGCCCGTTCGGGCTGGCGCCCGACCCGCGGCGCGCTCAAGGTCGTGGTGGTCCCGGATGAGGAGACCGGCGGTGAACACGGCGCCCGGTGGCTGACTGAGCAGCACCCGGACAAGGTCCGCTGTGACTTCCTGCTCAACGAGGGCGCCGGCGCGGCCTTCAGCGCCGGCGGCGTGCGTCGCTACGGGGTGTGCTGTGGGGAGAAGGGGATCTTCCGCTTCACCCTCACGGCCCGCGGGCACGCCGGGCACGCCTCGCTGCCGCGCAACGGCGAGAACGCGCTGCTCAAGCTCGTCCCCGTGCTTGAGCGCCTGGCCGGCGCCCAGCCCTCCTACGCCCTCACCGAGCCGCCGCGCGAGCTGGTCGCCGCGCTCACCGGCACGCCGGTGGACCAGGTCGACGCGGAGACGGCCCAGCGGGCGGTGGCGATCCTCGCCGACGCCCACCCCACCCTTCCCGCACTGATGGAACCGTTCCTCGGGGTGACGCTGGCGCCGACGATGATCCACGCCTCGGACAAGATCAACGTGATCCCGTCCCGCGCCACCCTCAAGGTCGACTGCCGCGTCCCGCCGGGCCTGGGCGCCGACACCGCCCTGGCCGCCCTACACGAGGTGCTCGGCGAGACCGCTCAGGCGGTCGACATCGCCTTCTCCGAGCAGGTCTACGGCTACGCCTCACCCGTGCACTCCGAGCTGATGGACGTGATCGACACGTGGCTAGCCGAGGAGGACCCCGCCGCCCGCACCGTGCCGGTCCTGCTGGCGGGCTACAGCGACTCCTCGTGGTTCCGGCGCGCCTTCCCCGAGCTGGTCGCCTATGGGTTCTTCCCCCACCGCCACATGGCGGTGACCGAGACCGTGCCGCTGATGCACGCGGCGAACGAGCGCATCGACGTGCGTGATCTGGAGTTCGCGACCCGGTTCTACGCCACCGCGGCCCGGGCGCTGCTGGGCTGACCGGTCCGGCGCCTCAGCGCGGAGTCCAGGCGAAGGTGGTCATCGCGCCGGACGGAAGTCGCGCCACGAAGTGGCGTCGGCCGTCACTGACCACCACGGTCTTGGTCCGAGCCGAGGGGTTCTCGGTGATCAGGACGAGCTGGCCATCCGGGTTCCGGTAGGCGACGCTGAGGATTCCGCTGTCGGGGTTGAGTCCGATGACATCGCCGTGACGGAACCAGCTGGCCTGGTCGCTGGTGCTGAGCCGGACCGCCCCGGGTGCGACGAAGTGCCCCACCTGTCCCAGGACATAGGCCTCGCGCGACAGGGAGTACTTCCCGGTCCGGGGGTCGATGGCCACCAGCCCGCGACAGCCCGGGCAGCCGTGGTTGGGGGCCTGGACCGGCCCGCCCGCGGGCGTGAGCGCCAGGTTCCAGGCCGAGAAGGCGCTGGCGCCGTTGCTGAGGGCGCCGAGCACGTCGACGGCCAGCGGAAGCCGGCTCAGCTTCTCCGCACACTCGGTGATGATCTGGGTCAGCGCCGGCGCCAGGCGGGCCAACACCGTCAGCTGGGTGGGCGGCGCCGAGTAGCAGTGCCACGCCAGCCCGCCGAGGTCCCGGCCGCCGGCGCCGGTCACCAGCGACGCCTGTTCGCTGGTCCGGCGCAGACCGACGTCGCCGCCGAAGATCTGGGTGCTCAGGCCGCTGGCGGACAGCGCGGGGGCGAGGTAGCGGGCGATGAACTCCGTCTCGGTGGCCATCGGCAGGTACATCGCGGGCACGCGCGAGGGCGAGTTGGGCTCGTTCTCGGGTGCGAGGGCGGCGATGGGAATCCCCCGCGCCGCATACGCCTTGAGCCAGGCCACCAGGTAGTTGGCGAAGGTCCCCTCATACGCGGGCAGCAGCGAACCCGAGAAGCCGATGTCGTCGAAGCGGTCGTTGGCCTTCATCCACGGTGGCGCGGTCCAGGTGGTGGCGAAGAAGCGGATGGCCGGTTGGATCCGCTCGATCTGCTCGAGCACCGGGAGATCCCAGCGCTCGTCGTGGCGGATCGAGAAGTGGGCCAGCTGCGGATCGACCTGACCCGCCGCCAGGTCGTCGTAGGTGTACGGAGTTCCGGACGCGGTGTAGTCGCTCGCGCCGATGGGGATCGCTCCGAAGGCGAGGCCCAGACCGGCGCGGCCGTAGAGCCGCTTGAGCAACCGCGTCTGCGCGGCACCGGTGAGCCCGTGGATGAGGTAGGCCGAGCTGTCGGTGACCGCCGCTCCGACCCCCCAGAAGCTTCCCCGCCCCCGGGTGGTGTCGACCCTGATCGCCTCAGCGCCAGACCCGGTGCCAGGCCCCGCGCGCCACCGCACCGGGGCCAGCGACGCCATCAGCTGACCGCGCCGGCCGTCAGTCTGGGTCACCGACACCGTCGGCCCCGGTCCCCCGTTCCCGGAGGCGAACACCACGTCCGCGAGGGCGACGACCAGCGCGGCGACGATGGCCAGGATGAGCAGGACCGGCCAGCGCGGGCGCGGGCGAGGTCGAGGTTCCGGTCCGTCGGACATAGGTGCGAGACGATGCCATGAGCGCTTGTCATCCCAGCGTCAGGCCGCGTGGGGAATCCATAGACTGCCCGCCTGATGCCGGAGCACGAGCGCCTCTCCCCCGACACCTTCCGCCTGCCCGTCGACCGCATCCGCCAGGGCTACTACTCCGACGCCTACTTCGTCACCACCAAGCGGCTGCTGGAGTCCGAGAACCACCACCCGCACGTGACCATGCAGGTGTTCCAGAAGCAGTCCGGTGGGCTGCTCGGCGGCATCGACGAGGCGGTGGCGATCCTCAAGCTGTGTGCCGGGCACTTCGGTGCCGACGGCGGCTGGGTCAACGGCTGGCCGGGGCTGAAGGTCGAGGCCCTGCAGGAGGGCGACGACATCTCGCCCTTTGAATCGGTGCTGACCATCGAGGGCGACTACACCGAGTTCGCCCACCTGGAGACCGTCTTCCTCGGGTCCCTGGCGCGACGATCGCTGATCATGCGCAACGTGGCGGCCGTGGTCGAGGCGGCGCGGGGCAAACCCATCTTCTACTTCCCCGCGCGCCATGACCACTGGCTGGTCCAGACCGGCGACGGCTGGGCCGCCCACGTGGCCGGGGCGATCGGGGTCTCGACCGACGCCCAGGCCTCCTGGTGGGGCGGCACCGGGATCGGCACGGTCCCCCACGGGCTGATCGCGGCCTACGGAGGCGACACCGTCCGGGCGTCGCGCGTGTTCGCCGACCACTTCAAGGACGAGCTCAACGTGACCGTGCTGGTCGACTGGGACAACGACAGCGTGCGCACCGCCCTGGAGGTGGCCGAGGCGCTCGGCCCGGATCTCTGGGGCGTGCGCCTCGACACCTCCGAGCAACTGGTCGACCGCTCGCTGTGGGACCAGATGGGCGGCTATGACCCCCGGGGGGTGAATCCACGCCTGGTCGAGAACGTCCGCCACGCCTTGGACGAGCATGGTTTCTCTGACGTCAGGATCGTCGCCTCCGGCGGCTTCACCGCCGAGCGGATCGAGCGGTTCGAGTCAGCCGGCGTGCCCGTGGACTCCTACGGCGTGGGCTCGAGCCTGATCCGGGGCCAGAACGACTACACGGCGGATGTCGTGCTGGTCGACGGTCAGCCCTGTGCCAAGGTCGGGCGACGATTCGCACCCAACCCCCGCCTGGCGCGCGTGCAGTAAGTTGGCGGCCCCATGCTGACCCTGATCGATCATGTCGGCGTCGCGGTCGAGGAGATCGACGCGGCGCTGCCCTACTACACCGCCACGCTCAAGCTCGCCCTCGTCCATCGCGAGACGGTCGCCGAGCAGGGCGTCGAGGCGGCCCTGCTCGACGTGGGTGACGGGCACATCGAGCTCGTCGCGCCGCTGGGCCCCGAGACCGGTGTGGCCAAGTTCCTCGCCAAGCGTGGACCGGGCCTCCATCACGTCGCCTACCGCGTCACGGACATCGACGCGGCGCTGGCCGCACTGGCGGCCGAGGGCACCCGCCTGATCGACGAGAGCCCGCGGACCGGCATCCGCGGCTCCCGCGTCGCCTTTCTCCACCCCGCCTCCACCGGCGGGGTGCTCACCGAGATCGTCCAACCCGTGGAGGGCCACTGACATGAGCACGAGTGAACCGGCATCCAAGATCAACCTCGGGTTCCACGGCGGCGGGGTGCTGACCGCCCGCGTGCGAGCCGGCGAGCTGGCCAAGCTGCGTGAGGCGCTGACGACAGCGCACGGGAGCGAGGCCCGGCCGGGCGGCCTCCATGAACTGGCCGCCGACACCGGCACCGTGCTGCTCGACATCGCCCGCATCGACTACCTGCTGATCGACGACGAGAAGTCCCGGGTCGGCTTCTGAACCGGGTCGACCGCCAGCTCCTGGTCGCCTTCCGCAGCACCGGGCACACCCCGGCCCGGGAGCGGTGGGTGGCGGCCTACTCGCGCTTCGGCGAGCACGCCCTCGGCTGGCTGGCGGTCGGAGCCCTCGGGGCCCGCTGGGATCCGGACACGAGCCGACGCGCGCGCTGGCGGCGCGGAGCCGTCTCCGTCGCGGCGTCCTACGGTGTGAACCAGGCGCTGAAGCAGATCGTCCGTCGTCCGCGCCCTCAGCTCGACGCATTGCCCCAGCTCACCCACACGATGTCCCAGCTCTCCTTCCCCAGCGCCCACTCGACGACCGGCTTCGCCGCGGCGCGGGCCTACCGCGGTTTGGCGCCCGCGCCGCTGCTGTACGCGATGGCCGGCACACTGGCGCTCAGCCGGCTCTACCTCGGGGTGCACTACCCGACCGACATCCTCGCCGGCGCCGCCCTGGGCACCGCCATCGGAGAGGTGGGGAGCCGGTGAGCATGAAGGTCGGCATCGTCGGCATGCCCAACGCGGGCAAGTCCTCGCTGTTCAGCGCCCTCACCGGCGCGGCGGCTGAGGCCGCCAACTACCCGTTCACCACCATCGAGCCCAACATCGCCGTGGTCCCGGTCGTGGACGAGCGCATGACCGAGGTGGCGGCCACGGTGAAGGCCTCGAACATCGTCTGGGACTCGATCGCCTTCCACGACATCGCCGGCCTGGTCGCCGGCGCCAGCAAGGGCGAGGGCCTGGGCAACCAGTTCCTCGCCAACATCCGCGAGACCGACGCGCTGGTCCACGTGGTGCGTGCCCACACCGACGACTCGATCATCCACTCCGAGGGCAGCGTCGACCCGATGCGCG
>CAZZVR010000057.1:0-18119 GCA_964657595.1 Burkholderia sp. PAMC 26561
GACAGCTCCGGGAACGTCTACATCGCCGACGGCTCCAACGATGTGGTGGAGAAGGTCACGCCAGTGGGGACGTTGTCGATTGCGGCAGGCACCGGTACGCCTGGCGCGCCCACGCCGGGTCCTGCCACCCGCAGCGCGCTGAACGGTCCTGCCGGAGTGGCGGTCGACACCTCCGGGAATCTGTACATCGCCGACGGCAGCGTGGTGGAGAGGGTCACGCCGGCAGGGACGCTGACGATCGTGGCGGGCACCGGCAGCTCAGGCGCTCCGACGCCGGGTCCCGCCACCAGCAGCAATCTGAACGGCGCCGCCGGGGTGGCGGTGGATCGCTCCGGGAACCTCTACATCGCCGACTCAGGGAACAGTGACGTGGAGAAGGTCACGCCAGCGGGCACGTTGTCGATCGTGGCGGGCCTTGGTCCCCAGAACACCGGCGAGCCGACACCGGGTCCAGCGACTGGCAGCCGACTGGGCGAGCCCGCCGGGGTGGCGGTCGACAACGTCGGGAATCTCTACATCGCCGACGCCCTGTACAGCGTGGTGGAGAAGGTCACGCCAGCGGGCACATTGTCGATCGCGGCGGGTATTGCCTATGCCGGTAAGTCCGGCTATCCCAATCCGCCGACGCCGGGTCCCGCCACCAGCAGTTACCTGGACCGACCCAGCGGAGTGACGGTCGACGGCTCTGGGAACCTCTATATCGCCGACACCGGTAACGGGGTGGTAGAGAAGGTCACGCCAGCCGGGACGCTGTCGGTCTTGGCGGGCACTGGCCTCAAGGGCGCTCCCACACCGGGTCCGGCGATCAGCAGCGACCTGGACGGGCCGACCGGCGTCGCAGCCGACAGTTCAGGGGACGTGTACATCGCCGACGCTGGTAACAGCGATGTCGAGGAGGTGTTCGGCTCGGGGTCACCACCCACCGACGACCCCACGACAACGAGCGTGCGTTGCGTGCCCCGCTGGCCCGCGGTCGGGAGGGCTGCGAGGTGCACTGCGACGGTGACCGATGCGGCGGCGACCGCAGTGAGCTCACCGTCGGGCTCGGTGAGCTTCGCCTCCTCGCCTGCGAGTGGTGCCTTCAGCGGCTCAGGCAGTTGTCAGCTGGCCGCGACGGGCACAACCGGGGCCGCGTCATGTGAGGTGTCCTTCACCCCGCTCAAGGCCGGGTCCTACGTGGTCACCGGCAGCTTCGGCGGAGACGGCTCGCACCGGACGAGCGCGGGGGCGTCGTCGATCGTGGCAAGGGCTCGGCACCGACACCGACACCGACACTGGCCCTTGCGCCACCGTCTGAGTGCGTTCACGTCCCCGGCGGGGATCACGAGACTAGCCTCGCAGCCCGGCCACCGGGGGGTTCACGGGTAGCCAGTCACACGTGCCTGCCGCACGCCCGTTCCACCGTGTCGAGCTGGCCCGACCGCCTCAAGGCTGGTTCGCAGCGTCCCCGAGCATCGCGTCGAAGTAATCGGCCAGGCGGTTGAGCACCCGGGCGGCGGTCGCCAGCTCCTCGGTGTCGAACTCCTCCAGGGCCGCCCGCCAGCGGGGTTCCATGGCGGCGCGGCGCGCGGCGATGATCTCGACGCCCCGGGGGGTCAGCTCCGACAGCACCACCCGGCGATCCTCGTCCGAGCGGGTGCGCGTCACCAGTCCGGCGGCCTCCATGCTCTCAAGCATCTGGGTGACCGTGGCGGGCGTCAGATCGGCCAGGTCGGCCAACTCACGGGCCGAGCGCGCACAGCCGCCGGCCAGGCCACCCATCAGCCCGTACTGGGCGTAGGAGATCTGCCCGGACCGGTGGGTCTCGCGGCCACGCAGCTTGCGCACCGCGACCATGGCGCGCTTGAACGCCAGCCCGAGCTGGCCGTGGGGGGTGTCGGGGTCATGCAGTGCACTGAGCGGCGCCGGGGGTTGTCCGGCGGCCGCTGGGGCCGCCGCATCCACGGTGTCCTCGGTCACGCTCATACGAGCGCCTCGGCCACTGCGCCTGAGTCGATGACCACCTCGTCCGGATCGGGCTGGTGGGCCTGGGCGGCCGCCTGGCGGGCTCGCGTCTCGGCGCGCATGAGGATGACGCAGGGAATGATCGCCACCGCCGCGATCGCCGCCGACCACCAGAAGGCGGTGCCGAAGGCGTGAGCTGCCTGGGTGGCGGTGTGGGTACCACGCTCGGCGTCGGCCAGCACCACGGCCAGCACCGTGGTGCCGATCGAGCCGCCGACCCGGTTGAGCACGTTGAGCTGCGGTGTGGCGTGGGTGATCTGGCTGCGCTCCATGGTCGCGTAGGCGGCGGTCATCGCCGGCATGAAGCTGGCGCCCATGGCGGCGCCGCGCAGCAGCATGATCACGGCCAGGAAGGGCACGCTGGTGTGGGCGCCGATGAGGCCGAAGGGGATGGTGAACACCGCGGTCAGCGTCACGCCCACGAGCGCGACCTTGCCGCCGCCCCAGCGCTCGGTGAGCCGGGCGGCCAGCGGCATGGTGAACGCCATGCCGAGACCCTGGGGGCCGGTGAGCAGGCCGGTGTCGATGACGTTGTAGCCCCGCAGCTCCTGCCAGTACAGCGGCATGAGGATCATCGCGCCGAACACCGCTGCACCCAGCGCGAGCATCACCAGCGAGGCGGCGCTGAAGTCGCGGCTCTTGTACAGGCGTAGGTTGAGCAGGGGGTTCTTGATGCGCAGGGCGTGGAAGGTGAAGGCGGCGATGAGGATGATCCCGGCGATCACCGGCAGATACACGTGGGGGTTGTTGAAGCCGTTGTAGGTCCCGGCCTCGGCCAGCCCGTAGGTGACGGCGACCAGGCCCGTCGACATCAGGGTCAGGCCGAGGGTGTCGAGGCGGTCGGTCTTCTCGCCGAGCTTGTTGGGCAGGATGCGGATGGCCAGCGGGATGGCGACGGCGCCGACGACCAGGTTGATGAAGAAGATCCAGTGCCAGTTGAGGGCCTGGATGATGGTGCCACCGAGCAGCGGTCCGAGCGTCGGAGCCAGCATCATCGGCACGGCGACCAGGCCCATCACGCGGCCCATGCGCTTAGGGCCGGCGGCGTCGGCCATGATGATCTGGGCCAGCGGCATGATCATGCCGCCGCCGGCGCCCTGGAGGACGCGGAAGAGGACCAGCTCGGTGTCACTCGTGGCGAGCCCGCACAGCAGCGACCCGATGGTGAAGAGCGACAGGGAGATGAGGAAGACCCGCTTGGCGCCGAAGCGGCGGCTGGCCCAGCCGGTCACCGGGATCACCGCGGCCAGCGACAGCATGTAGCCGGTGATCACCCACTGGATGTTGGTCAGGCTGGAGTGGAGATCCTTGCCCAGCGTCTCCAGGGCCACGTTGACGATCGTGGTGTCGAGGATCGACATGACCGCCCCGAGCATGGCGACGCCGGAGATGATCCAGACGCGGCGGGGGATCTTGTTCGGGTCGAGGGCGGCGTCGTCGGCGGTCATGGAGAGGCTGTCGGTTCCTGGCATGGATGCGATGGTACCAAATGATTAGGTACCGATGCTTATGTTCTGGGCGAACCCGGACGAGCAGCTGCGGTCGGTGGTTGTCTCGCGCACGTGTACGAGACCGGGCGTACCTGACCGCGGTCTGAGTGCCGGGGATCCAGATGATCCCCGGCACGCCGCTACATTCAGTGCCGATGCCCACTTTCGCTGAACTCGGCCTGCAGGACTCGCTGCTCCAGGCGCTCGCTGACGTTGGCTATGAGGAGCCCAGTCCCATCCAGGCCGAGGCGATGCCGCCGCTGCTGGAGGGACTCGACGTGATCGGTCAGGCCCAGACCGGCTCGGGCAAGACCGCCGCGTTCGGCCTGCCGATGCTCAACTACGTCGACCCGACCGAGCGCGAGGTCCAGGGCCTGGTCCTCACCCCGACCCGCGAGCTGTGCATCCAGGTCACCCAGGCGCTGCGCGCCTACGGCAAGCACAAGGGCGTGGATGTCGTGGCCGTGTTCGGCGGGGCGCCGATCCGCAGCCAGCAGGCGCAGCTGCGCGCCGGCGGCCACATCGTGGTGGGCACGGTGGGTCGCGTCAAGGACCTCATCTCGCGCCGCTCCCTGGTCCTGCACTCCACACGCTACGTGGTGCTCGACGAGGCGGATGAGATGCTCGACCTGGGTTTCCTCGAGGACGTCGAGAAGATCATGTCGCTCACCCCCTCGAGCCGCCAGACCGCGCTGTTCAGCGCGACGATGCCCTTGGAGATCCAGCGCCTCGCGGACCAGTACATGTACAACCCGGTGCTGATCAAGGTCCAGGCCAAGACCCTGTCGGTCGACTCGGTCGAGCAGTTCGGGCTCGAGGTCGGGGCCAAGGACAAGGCCGTCCGGCTGGTCGAGGTGCTCGAGGCCGAGCGTCCGGATCAGGCGATCGTCTTTGTCCGCACCAAGATCCGCGCGGACCAGCTCTACAAGACGCTGCGCGACAAGGGCTTCAACGTCAAGGCGCTGCACGGTGACATGTCCCAGGGTTCCCGGGACGGCGTGATGATCAACTTCAAGGACGGGCGTACCCCGATCCTCGTGGCCACCGACGTCGCGGCCCGTGGCCTGGACATCTCCACCGTCACCCACGTGATCAACTTCGACGTGCCGGTCTCACCGGACATCTACGTGCATCGCATCGGCCGGACCGGCCGCGCCGGACGTTCGGGGCGCGCGATCACCTTCTACGAGCCGCGTCAGCAGCGTGAGCTCGAGGCGATCGAGAAGCATGCCGGCATCAAGATGGCTCCCTGGACCGAGGACGCCAAGGTCGCCCCCACCGCGCCCAAGCCGAGCAAGCCGCGTCGTCACGCCGCCAAGCCGCACGACGACAAGCCCGAGGTGGCCGCGGTGACCAACGGTGACTTCAGTGCCGACACCCGCGCCGACACCAACGGGGCCACGCCCAAGCTGCGCAAGCTGATCATCGCCGGGGGCCGCGCCGACGGCCTCGAGCCTGCAGACATCGTCCACGTGCTCACGACCGCGGGTGGCCTCGATGGACAGGGCGTACGCAACGTGCGCGTGCTCGAACGTTTCACCTTCGCCGACGTGCCCGACGCCGACGCCGACCGCGTGATCGCGGCCGCCTCGGGCACGGACATCCGTGGGCACGAGCTCGCGCTCGAGTCCGCCCGCGGCTAGCCGGGGCCCGAGGCTCGCTGACGCCGGACTGGCGTCATCTCCGGGTAAGGCCTGACGTCCGGGGCCGCGACTTCCCTGCTCAGGGGTCGTTCCAACTCCCAAAGCATCACCTACTCGGGAGGATTGTTCCCCATGTTCAAGCACGGCTCGCCGCTGCGGCGGCGTCCCTCGGCATCGATGATCGTGGCCACTCTGGCCCTCTTCGTTGCCCTCTCCGGCGGGGCCTATGCGGCCGTCGCCATCCCCAACAACTCAGTCGGGTTCAAGCAGCTGAAGTCCGGCGCCGTCGGCTTCCGCAACCTGGCCATCGGCTCGGTCGGCACACGTGACCTGGCCAACAACTCCGTCACCTACACCAAGATCGCCAAGGGCCAGATCGGCCATGCCCGGGTCGCCCAGAGCCAGATCCAGTGGCGGGTGACCGGCAAGTGCGCCACATCGACGGCGATCGCGTCGGTCAGTGACACCGGCTCGGTGACCTGTGCCCCGACGCTGCCGACGGACTACAACACGGCCGGCCTGAGTGAACCGCTCACCTCCTCCACCAACGCCACGGTGCTGGCCAGCGAGTCGGTTCCGGCCGGCAACGCCTACCAGATCACCGCGACCCCCTACATCCAGGTCAACGGCGGCACCACCGGCACCCAGAACGTCCAGGTGAACTGTGAGATCGCCGCCGGCACGACGACGCAGACCCGCAGCGCCACGTTCGCGCTCGGGGTCAACCACGAGCAGCAGGCCGCATCGATCCCGCTGTCGATCGACCTGCCGGCCCAGACCTCGGCGACCGAGGCCGCCGTCGTCTGCACCAGCGCCTACAGCGCCGCCACCGCACCCACCGTCCAGGCCTCCTCGAGCATGGATGCCCTCCAGGTGGCGTCCTTCCAGTCCTCCACCACCTCGGGGACCTCGACGACGTCGTTCACGCTGACGGCACCGACGCCGGGCACGACGACCACGACGGCGGGGACCACCACCACGGGCACCACCACGACGACCGGCTGACCTGAGCCACCCACCTCGGGGTCCTTCCGGCACGTGCCGGGAGGACCCCGAGGCGGCGTTCGGTCCGTGGCGGATTGCCCGCGTGATGGATGGCCGCTACAACTGATGTATCCGCCCGGGAGGACCCAATCGCGTGCTGCGTACGTCGTTGCACCGGTCATGCGTCGCCGCACTCGCGCTGACCTGCGTGCTGCTCACCGGCGCCGGCGTCAGTTCGCTGGCGCGGGCGGCGACCCAGCGGTCCTCGGTGACCGCTCCGGCCGCCCTGCCGGACCCTGAGGCGGACGTGAGCCGCGGGCTCGTCGCCCAGAGCATCGTCTTCACCTCGACTCCGCCGAACCCGGCCACTGTCGGGGGCTCCTACGCCGTTACGGCCACCGCCACCAGCACTCTTGCGGTGACCCTTACGATCGATGCGGCCTCCAGCGCCGGAGCCTGCACGATCACCGGCTCGACGGTCTCCCTGGACGGACCCGGGACCTGCGTGGTCGACGCGAACCAGGCGGGGGACGTCTTCTTTGACCCGGCCGCCCAGGCCCAGCAGACCTTCAGCATCAGCCCCGCCGCGAGCACCGACACCACCCCGACGCCGACGACCACGACCACGACCACGACGCCGACGATCCCAACCGACCCGACGCCGACGCCGCCGACCACCTCGGACACCACCCCAGCTCCCACCACCACCACGGCTGCCTCGACGACCCCGGCTCCGGCCCCGGCGACCCCGGCGGCCACCCCAGCCGCCGGCTCGGCGCCGAGGATGGACGTCGCCCCAGCCACGACGACGACCACCACCGCCCGCGCCGGGAACCAGACGATCAGCCTCACCTTCCCAAGGGTGCGGAGCTGCCTCGCCCCGAGTGCGAAGCTGAAGGTCGCCTACACGACCGCGCCGGTCACCGGGTCCCGTGGCGCCGAGCTCACCTACGTCGGGGCGAACTTCACCCTCGATCGCCGGGTGCGCGGCGTGGCCCTGTCGATGACCCGGAGCTTCCAGTTCGCGCTCCGCGGCCTCAAGCGAGGGACCCACACGCTGACGGTGGACAGCATCTACCACGAGCAGATCGGTCGCGAGACCCTGACCGTGACCAAGACCATCAAACATCGGTTCAAGGTCTGCTGAATCGCCCGCGCTTCCTAAGCGGTCTCACATGATCGCGTCCGCCGTGTAACCGCCCGGGCAAACCCTTGTGAACGTCGCTGCAGAGCCCGCCACGGCCAGAAGGCCGCCGGTATAAATCCGGCGGCTGTGCCAACACAAGGTGAGGAGCTGGGCTTGATGGGAACGCGTCTGCGTCCGCTGGTTGTACTGCTGGTGACCGCCCTGGTCGGTCTCCTCGCGATCGTTCTGCCGTCGCTGGCCAGCGCCGCGCCGACCACGTCGACGACGCCCTTCATCGAGGCTCCCGGCACCGCGCCGAATCTCGACACGATCACCGACGGCGCCAGCGTCGCCGCGCCCTACAACCTCTCCCAGGGCATCACCAACTTCAACACGATGGCGATCACGCCCTATCCGTCCGCCGACCTGCTGCCCACCTTCAGCTTCGCCGGCCAGACGAGCAGCGCGACCCCGGCCACCGCAGCCGCCACCTCCGCCGAGCCGAACGTGGCGGTCTACCCGGCCCAGACCGGCTCTGAGCCCTTCGCCAGCGGATTCGCCGGCTCGCCCGGCCCGCTGTCGGGCTACTGCGGCACCAGCTACGGCGACACCTGGGACACCTCGTCCACCAGCACGGGCAGTCCGAATGAGACGGCGACCCCGGTGAAGCAGCCCGCCGGGGCCACCCTGCCCTTCGCGCCCTACTACTTCCCCTATATCACCCGCAACGCCGACGGCAGCCTGACCGGCTACTTCGACTGGCGTCCCAAGGACGCCGACGAGGCGATCGTCTCGGCCACCTCGACCGACAACGGCAAGACCTGGACCGCCAGCGGTGAGGCGCTGGAGCAGAACTCCGGTTACTGCCCCAGCGCGGACACCAACGACGACGGCGAGGGGCACCCCTACGTCGCGAGCCTCGGCACCGGGAGCAACCCGGCCAGCGATCTCTACACCCTCCAGCGCGCCATCGGTGACTACGCGGGCACCAGCCTCGACGTCTTCCCGGTCAACGCGAGTGCCGCGAACCCGCTGGCCGGCGTGCCGGCCGCGACCTCCGTGGGCGTCGACCCCAACACCTTCGCCACGGTGGCCACCGCCCTGTCAGCCGGCACCGGCGCCGCGATCCCGGTCAGCACGCTCGGCGGTGACAGCGCCAACGGCAACTCCACCAGCGAGAGCGACACGAGCTCGCCCGCCAATACGCTCACCCTTCCGGATCCCACCGCGCTGCCCTCCGGCGCCGCGGAGTACGAGGATCTCACCCAGAGCACCGCCGGGACCCCGCCGCCGGTCATCACCTGCACGGGCACGAGTGGAGCCAACGGCGCCGCGCCGACGCTGACCGGCTGCACCAACCCGGGCGCCATCACCGTGGGGATCAACGACGACCTCGTCGAGGTGATCGGCACCAACACGACCGCCGCGACGGTCCCCGTCGGCCCCCAGGCGACCAAGGGCAAGAGCGGCCCCAACCTGACGGTCACTCCGACGAGCGCCAACACCAACACGCTCACCTACCTGCTCAACGCGAACGCGCCGAACCGTTACTACGTCAACGGCCAGACCGTCTACTGCACCCAGGCCAACGCCGAGCCGACGACGGCGATCCAGTACTGCACCACCCCGCACTCCGGTGGGGTGTCAGTCCCCGCGGGTACCCCGATCATCGCCGACCCGGTCATCCCGTCCCTCGGGTCGAACTACACCGGCGGTCCGGCCACCCAGACCAACGGTCTGCTCGCCCCTGACGGCATCATTGGCCCGCTGCCCGCCTCGGCCAACTCCGCCTGGGGTGAGCCGAGCACCGGCAAGGTCGTCCTCTACACCCAGAAGCTCGTCAACTACTTCATCGAGGGTGCGATGAACGGCACCGTCGCGGCCGGTGAGGCCAACACCTACACCAACGATTCCATGCTTAGCTCCGCCCCGCCCTACACGCTGAGCACCTCCCAGCCCGGCAGCTCGAGCACCCTGGCCACCGGTTACGTCACCACCCCGGGCGCCACCGCGACCGACTACAACATCTCGCCGTTCCCCACCGAGAGCGAGACCCTGCCCAAGACCGGCTCCTTCCACGTCTACGTGGGTGCCGAGACCACGGCTGGCGGTGCCGAGCTCGACACCCTGACCTGCACCGGCTGGGACGTCAACACCGCGATCAACGACCTCTACAACCCCAACCTGCACACGATCGACCTGCTCGGATGCACGAGCGCCAACGCCACCGACATCCTCAACGCCGGCCATCAGGGCAACTGGGTCGCCGGGCCGGGCGCGTCGATCGAGTCCACCAACAGCAGTGGCAACCCCATCCTCACCCAGATCGGCGAGGGCAAGGCCATCACCGCCGCCAACGCCCAGAAGCTGTTCTCCAACAACGAGGACTACGAGGTGGTGCGCGCGGCCTACACGACCGACGGCATCAACTTCACCGACCTCGGCGCCATCAGCGGCTCCACCTCCGGGGCCGGCTCGACCGACGGCGCCTACACCGACATCTCCAACCCCGCCCAGCAGTACAGTCCGGCGGGCCCGACCGGCACGTCCTTCGACGCCGCCAACCCTCAGGGCAGCTCGCCCACCAACGGGGCGATCGGTTCCAGCGACCAGGTCGAGCTGCGCTGGCCCGGGGCGCGCGGCACGATCGTGACCAACGCCGACGGGTCGATCGGCATGTTCCTGTCGGGTGCCTGGGCGTCTGACGGTGACTCGGACGCGTTCAACCAGATCTTCTACACCCAGTCTGCTGACGGGGGCAAGACCTGGACGGTGCCGCGGATCATCCAGAGCACCGACTACACCTTCAGCGCCTCCGCCGCCCAGGACGCCAGCCCGAACTCGGCGCTGGGCGTCTCGGCCTACTACTCAGGGCGTGCCTATGACCCGACCGTGGTGGCCAACCCGGACGGGACCTACACACTCGTCTTCGCCGGCTACCGCCTGCCCGCCCCGGTCAAGGCGGCCGGGACCGTGCTGGGCACCAGCAGCTCGGCCCAGTACTGCTCGGGCATCTCCTCCAACGGCTGCTCAACCGCCGCCACCCCGACGATCACCGAGACCGATCCGGCCCTCTACCGCAACATCCTCACCGAGACGCTGTGGCAGAACGTCGGGGCGTTGACCGCGCCGACGGTGAGCACCGGCAGCGCCTCGGCGGTGAGCGCCGGCGGCGCGACGGTCGCGGGCACCGTGCAGACCAACGAGCCCGACACGAGCGTGGCGATCGTCTACGGCACGAGCCCCACCAACCTCACCCAGTCAACCGGCGCCGGGACGCTCACGGGTTCCAGCACCAGCCAGGGCGTCTCGGGCAGCCTGAGCGGCCTCAGCCAGGGGACGACCTACTACTACACGGTGCAGGCGACCAACTACAGCGGCACCACGAACGGGTCGCTGGCGAGCTTCACCACCACCGGCACCGGCCCGACCACGACGGGCACGACGACCCCGCCGGCCGGCACCACCACCAAGACGGTGACGACGCCGGCTCCGACCACCACGGTCACCGCGCCCGGGTCGATCTTCACCGTGACCACGCAGGCGACCTCGCCCACCCCGGCCAACCAGGCGAGCAGCGCGCCGGCCGAGTTCACCACCGCGACCGCGGCCACCGGCAACCAGTCCGTCAGCGTCGAGCTCCCGAGCACGGCGATCTGCCTGGCCGCGCCGGTGAAGCTGAAGGTGAGCTATCAGTCCACCCCGCTGAGCGGCTCGCACAAGCCGAAGCTGACCTTCGTCCACGCGACGCTGTCGATCGGCGGGAAGGTCCGGGCGACCGTCAAGCGGACCTCCCAGACGCTCGAGCTGAGCCTGAAGGGCCTCAAGCGGGGTACCTACACGCTGAAGGTGATCAGCAGCTACCGCGACAAGGCGGGTAAGCGGACCAGGACGTCGACCAAGACCCAGAACGTCCGCTTCATGGTCTGCTGAAACCCCGCGGCCGTGTAGGGTCCAACGTCATGAGCACAGCCACCATTCAGACGTCCCAGGGCACCATCGAAATCGACTTCTTCGACGACGACGCCCCCAAGACCGTGGAGAACTTCCGCAAGCTCGCGAGCGACGGGTTCTACGACGGCATCGTCTTCCACCGCGTCATCCCCGACTTCATGATCCAGGGCGGCTGCCCCAACGGCACCGGCACCGGGGGCCCGGGGTACACCTTCGAGGACGAGTTCAACGACCACAAGATCGTGCGGGGTGCGATCGCCATGGCCAACGCCGGCCCCAACACCAACGGCAGCCAGTTCTTCATCGTCACCACCGACGCGGCGCCCTGGCTCGACGGTAAGCACACCGTGTTCGGCGAGGTGACCGCCGGCATGGACACCGTCGACAAGATCGAGGGCCTGCCCACCGACGCGCGTGACAAGCCCACCGAGGACGTCACGATCGAATCGGTGCAGTTGGGCTGACGGTCTCTGGCCCGGGGGCGGATGCACAGTACCGCCCCCGGGACATCCGCTCCCCGGTCCGGTCACGGGCCGACACCCGTGTCGGTAAGCTGCGCCCGACCATCCATGAGCGGGAGAGGGAGCGCGATGTCGAGCGTCAAGCAGCCGGTGGCCAGAAACGGACAGCACGCCGCCATCGGCGTGGAGAACCCTGCCACGGGAGAGCTGATCTCGACCGTTCCCGTCGTCGGTGAGGCGGAACTCGCGACGATGGCCGCGCGGGCGCGCGCCGCCCAGCCGGCGTGGGCGGCGATGAGCCTGGCCGAGCGCGGCCAGATCTTCCGGCGCGCCCAGAAGTGGATGTTCGATCACTCCGACCGCGTGCTGGCCACCGTGGTGTCAGAGACCGGCAAGACCTACGAGGACGCCAACCTCACCGACCTCGGCTACACGGCCGTGGCCCTCGGCTTCTGGGCCCAGCACGCCGCGGGCTACCTCAAGGATGAGAAGGTCCCGATCGGCCTGAACCCCCTCAACCTCGGCAAGCGGGCGGTCATCCGCCACGCCCCCATGGGCCTGGTCGGCGTGATCGGTCCCTGGAACTACCCGCTGGTCAATTCCTTCGGCGACTGCATCCCGGCCATGCTGGCCGGCAACAGCGTGATCCTCAAGCCGTCTGAGGTGACACCGCTCTCCTCACTGCTGGCCGCCGAGATGATGGCCGAGTGCGGCCTGCCCGACGGGGTCTTCCAGGTGGCCACCGGGGACGGGTCGACCGGGGCCGCGCTGGTCGAGGTGGTCGACGCGATCATGTTCACCGGCTCGACCCGCACCGGGCGCCGGGTCGCCGTGGCCGCCGCCGAGCGGCTCATCCCGTGCTTCCTCGAGCTCGGCGGCAAGGACCCGATGATCGTCCTGGCCGATGCCGACGTCGACCGGGCCGCCAACGCCGCCGCCTTCTACTCGATGCTCAACGGGGGCCAGATCTGCATCTCGATCGAGCGCGCCTACGTGGAGGCGCCGGTCTATGACGAGTTCGTCGAGAAGGTCACCCGTCAGGTGGCCCGGCTGCGCCAGGGACCGCCTGGCGGCGGGGTGGGCACCGTCGACGTGGGTGCGGTCATCTTCGGACCCCAGGTGGAGATCGTCGACGCGCATGTGCAGGACGCCCTGGCCAAGGGCGCCCACGCCCTGACCGGCGGCCAGCGGCGCCCGGGGGCAGGGCGCTTCTATGAGCCGACGATCCTCGTCGACGTCGACCACTCGATGGAGGCGATGACCGCGGAGACCTTCGGGCCGACGCTGCCGATCATGAAGGTGGACAGCGCCGAGGAGGCGGTCGCCCTGGCCAACGACTCGGTGTACGGCCTGCAGGCGTCCGTTTGGACCCGCGACCTCGCGCGCGGTGAGGCGCTGGCGCGGCGCCTGGAGTCCGGTGTGGTGACCGTCAACGACGCGATCCTCAACTACACGCAGATGAACCTGCCGATGGGCGGCTGGAAGCAGTCGGGGATCGGCACCCGCCACGGCGCGACCGGAATCCGCAAGTACACCCGGACCCAGTCGCTGATGGTGACGCGGTTCGGCCTGCGCCGAGAGCTGTTCATGTTCCCGTACAAGGGATGGGTGAGCCGTGGCCTGCTGGGCTTCTACCGTCTGCTCTACGGCCGTGGCTCGCGCTGAGACTTGTTATCAGCGTGTGTCTCTTCTTGTGAAAGTGTTGTGACTGTTTCGTCAAATGCCCCGGAAATCGCCCGTTTCATTGGGGTTTTGCCGGACTCGGGTGGGTCTCAACTGGTAATTTGACCCCGCCTCTGGGTGACAGCGCCTCGGAGCCCGGCTCGCAGGTTGGAGCGGGTGCCGGAGCTCGACTCAGCCAATGGGCGGCCGCGCCGTCGGCCTTCACCCCCGACTCACAGACGACCCGGATACAACCCATGAACGACAACGGTCGTCGACCCTTTCTAGGAGGAAAAATTGGCGAGTAAGGTAACCCGCACCTGCCTGATTGCTGTCTCTGCTCTCGGCACAAGCGGGCTCGTCGCGGTGTCCGCAGCGGAAGCTGCGCCCCCGACCATCCCGACCGCGCTGGTCAACCAGCCGCAGGTGGCCGGAGCCAACTCCGTGACCCCGGAGTCGGCCGTCCTCAGTGGCGTGGTCGACACGGGTGGCAACCCGCAGACGTCATTCACGCTCCCGGCCAACACGACGCTGACCTGGGACAACAGCTTCAACCTGATCACCACCACGGCGGCGGCCAAGGAATACGTCGACGGCCTGCCTTCAGACGGCTCGTCGATGGCCTACCCGACGAGCTCGACCTCCGAGGTTCTCAACAACTCCGGCGAGAACAACTACTCGACGGTGCTGTTCGAGGCCGACCCGACGGCTGACTACACGGCCAACGGCGACAACTTCGGTCCCCAGACCGTTGACGCCGCCGAGGTCAACGTGTCGACGTACCCGGGGCTGTCCTCGGTCTCCGCCGAGGTCGGCGGTTACCCGGCCGCCAAGGCCGACCCGCTGTCCGGTCCGCTCAAGCCCGGCACCGCCTACACCTACGGCATCATCCAGCAGGCCGGCGCGACCGACTCGGGCGTGACCATCAACACCTACACCCCGGGCACCTCGGGCGTCAACCCGACCTACTCCTGCTACCCGCTGGACTACGTCGCGGCCACCTCGCCCTACAGCGGTTACACCGCCACCGGCACCCTGTCCGGCGGCGTCACGTCGACCGGCGGCCCCGCCCAGACCAACCCGGAGCCTGAGATCCAGGGTCCGTGCGTCTACTACTACGGCGGCGGCTCCAACTACTACAACAGCCCCGTGGGCACGTTCACCACGCCGTCCCTGGGCACCGTCGCCTTCAGCGCCGGGTCGGTCACCGCGACCCGCGCAGCGGTGGTCGTGGCCGACCGGAGCGTCGAGGCCGCCCGCGGCACGCTCGAGCTGGACTACTCCGGCAAGTCGATCGGCACGAGCAAGTACGTCCTGGCGGCCAAGAGCACCAAGACGCTCGTCCTGACGCTGACCTCCTACGGCAGGAAGGTGCTGGCCAGCGGTCGCCAGATCACGGCCAAGGTGGTCAACACAACCACCACGGATCAGCCGACGGCCACCAAGTCGCTGACCCTCTAAGCAGTCGCGGCAAGACACCAAGGCCGGGCGTCCTCACAGGGCGCCCGGCCTTTCGTGTTCCTTGACCCGAGAACGGGTGCTCAGGCCTCCACCGCGGCTGGGCGGTCAGCGACGGCGATGTCGATCCGGCGCGGCTGGGCGCGCTCGGGCTTGGGGATGCGAACCTCCAGGACACCGTCGCTGAAGGTCGCGCTGACCCCGGTCGCGTCGACGCCCTTGGGCAGGGTGACCGCGCGTGAGAAGGCGCCGTGGGGGCGCTCGGAGTGGTGGTAGGCGGCGACGTCCTGCTCGTCGTCGTGCTTGCGCGCGCCCGACAGCGTCAGCACGTTGTCCTCGACCTGGAGGGCGAGATCCTCCTGCTTGATGCCGGGCAGGTCGACGCGCAGCACGTAGCCGTCGGCCTTCTCCAGCAGATCCATGGCGGGCGCCCAGCGCGCAGAGGGGCCGACCGGTCCGGCGAACGTGGTGTTGAACAGCCGGTTCATGTCGGCCTGGAGTGAAGTGAGCTCTCGCAGCGGCTCCCAGCGAACGATGGTCATCTCAAAACCTCCTTCGGGCGATTGATTGTTCAGAAGAGTCCTTCACCCGTATCCATAGGACGTCGTTCGCGAGCGTCAACCCCCCCGGAGAAAATTTTCAGTGAGCCGCGGACCGGAGCTTGCCCAGGGCGCGCTCCTCGATCCGGCGCACACGCTCGGCGCTGAGTCCGAGCCGCTCGCCGATCTGGCGGAGGGACTGCTCGGGCCCGTCGAGGCCGTAGTGGCTGCGAAGGATGAACCGCTCACGTTCGTTGAGGCTGGCGAGCAGGGCACGGACCTGTTGGATCTCGCTGGCGTCGAGGAGCTGTTCATAGGCCTCCTCGGCCAACGGGTCGACGATCAGTTCACCGAACACCCCGAGTTCGCCCTCGGGCCCGCTCACGGGTTGCTCGAGCGGCTGGGGGATCCGCTCCAGGGCCAGGAGATCGCCGAGCTGGGCGTGGGACAGGCCGGTGTCGGACATCAGCTGCGCCTGAGACGGCTCTCGGCCGTGGCGTTGGACATGGTCGCCGTGGGCACGCTTGACCTGGGCGAGCTGTCGCAGGGCCCGGTCCGACAGCATGAGCGGCCGCGCGAGCTCGGCGACGAGCTGCTGCATGGCCTGGCGCACCCACCAGGCCGCATAGCCCCAGAACGGCACTCCCCGCTCGACGTCGAAGCGCTCCAGGGCACGCAGGAGCCCCACGACGCCCTCCTGCATCAGCTCGGTTCGCGTGATGCTGGCCGAGCTGCGGTAGACGCGGGCGACGCCCGCGATCTGGGGGAGGTGCGCCTCGACCAGTCGCTCCCGCGCGCGCAGGTCGCCCTGCTGGGCGGCCCGGACGAGCTGGTGCTCGGTCTGAACGGGGAGTTGGGGCCGGCCGCTGACCTCGCGGAAGTAGCCGGCTGAACTCGTCGCTGCGTGGGGCTCGCGGTAGCGCAGGTCCCGCGCCAGCCCGACGTCGACATCGCGCGCCTGCTGGGATTCGCTGGCCAGCGCCGCGCCTTCTCCGTCGGTGATCTCGGGCGGCGTCGGGGGCTCGGGCATGACAGGGGCCAGCTTGCCACGGCGGGCGCCCGGGGCGCCTCCACGCGCCCTCAGCCTGAGTTGTAGGCGCTGTAGAGGAAGCTGCTGAACAGCGGCAGGCCGGTGGTGTTGGCGTAGCCCGTGTACTTCAGGTTGAACAGCGCCTCGAGTGAGCCGGTGATCGAGAAGGTGTTGAAGTGGTCGATCGTATCCGGGTCATTCGGCGTCACGTACCGCGACAGCACCAGCATGCCGACCTGGCCGCCGCCGCCGGTCGGGCTGACCGAGCTGGAGCTCGCGGGCGGGCACTGCGTGCCCGTGCTCGTCGTGCCCGTGCCGGTCGAAATGCGGATCTCGGTCGAGATCTCCCGCAGACGCTCGACGCGGTCGTGTCGGTGGTCGCCGCGCCTGTGCCGGTCGTGCCGGTCGTCGTGGTGCCGCTGGTCTCCGTGGTTGTCGACCCGCTCGTGGTGGTCCCGGTGGTCGTGGTGGTCGTCGGGCAGGCGGTGCTTGTCGTGCCCGTGCCCGTGGTCCCGGTTTGGGTCGCCGTGGCGGTCGTGTCGGTGCCCGTGATCAGCCCGGCAGGCGTGGTCGTCGTTCCCAGCGTCGCGCTGACGCCCGGGATGGTGATGCCGGTCAGGGTGCCCGTCGTGGTGGTGGCGGTCGCGGTGGTGGTCGTCGTGCCCGTCGTGTCCGTCCCGGTCGTCGTGGTGCCGGTGCCGGTGGTGCTCGTACCGGTCGTCGTGGTCCCCGGGGTGGTCGTGCCGGTTGGCTCGTAACCGGCGCTCGGCAGGTTGGGGAACTGGGCGGGCTGGTCACAGCAGGAGCTGGGGTCGGCGTTCGGGCCCGTCTGCGGCGCCTGGGCGAAGGTGATGAGAATGAGACCGTCCGCCTTGTAGGCGGCCGAGTTCATGATCTCGGGGACGACCGACTGGAGGAACCTGTCGGACTCCTCGGTGCCCGAGGGCGCGTTGGCCATACACGGCGTGTCACTGCCGTCATCACACGGGTTGGGGAAGATGAAGGAGACGTTCGGCGTGGTGGCCGAGGAGGACAGGTCCGACTTGAGCTTGGCCAGTCCGGTGTCCTCGTAGCTGCAGCTGCCGCTCGTCACGTCGCTGAAGTAGACCAGCGGGTTCCGCCAGGTCACGTATCCGGTGGTGCTCTTCAGCGCGAAGTCGTTGTCCACCGCGCCCGTTTCGGGGTGGATGCAGCTGGTGGTCGGGGTGATGCCCTGGCCCTGCACGTAGGCCTTGAAGCTGTCCCCGGCGGTGGACAGCTCGGACATGAACGTCGCCGTCCCCGTGGGATAGACGCAACCGTCGCCCGACACCTGCTGGTCGGTCCCGATGGTTCCGGGGGTGACCGCGTTGTAGGTCGGGCAATCGTTCTCAGTCTGTACCGTTGGGCCCTGGCCGGAGACCAGGCTGACCTCGTTGGCCAGATCGCTGGTGGCGGATGCGTAGACGTTGGGCACGACCTCGCCCTGGGCGGCCAGCGTCGTGTTGAGGTAGGTGTCGGAGCTGGTCGTATCGAACGTGTTGGCATACCCCTGGTCACCCAGCTCGATCACCCACACGTGCTTGATCGGGGGGAGGCCGTTGGAGGTGGTCGAACCCGCCGGGGTGGTGGAACTCGATGAGCCTGACGGGGTCGATGAGCTCGACGATGCATTGCTGCCGCCCGACGCGGCCGCCGGCGCCGAGGCAGCAGGTGAGCTTGAGCTCGAGCCGGACGATGCCGGCGCCGAGCTGGCGGCCGGGCTCGACAGCGCCGGCGGGGTCGACGG
>CAZZVR010000058.1:0-17892 GCA_964657595.1 Burkholderia sp. PAMC 26561
ACCTCGAAGTAGGTGAAGACCACGCCGATGGCGAACAGGATCGGCGCGGCGATCATCGCCGGCAGGGCCACGCGTCGCTCCTGGGGGTGCAGCGCAGGCAGCACGAAGGCGTAGAGCTGGTAGAGGATGATCGGCAGCGAGATGAGCAGCGCGAAGTAGAGCGCGACCTGCAGCGTCGAGGTGAAGGGCTCACCCACGCCGGTGGTGATCGGCTTGGTCTTCTCCGTGGCGATGATCTTCGGGTACTGGGTCTTTGCGGCATTGGCGTCGGCCTGGAGCTTGGTCGCGCCGCGCACGGCCGCGCCGGCCACCCCGGGGCTTGCCTTGAGCCCCTGCTTGAGCACGCCCGCGTCCGCTCCGATCTGGGAGAACAGGTGCTCGAGTACCTGATCGGCCTTGTCCGTGTTGGTCAGGGCGCTGTTGGCGTCGTGGGGCAGCGCGTGGTTGAGCACGCTGAGCAGCCGGTGGTTCTGCCAGAAGCAGAGGCACAGGGCCACCACCAGCGTGATAGCGCAGAAGATCAGCCGACTGCGGAGCTCGTCGAGATGATCGACGACGCTCAGCCGGTCTTCATGACCGATCGGCCTGACTTTCATGGGCGTGCGGTGGAGCTGACGCTACGAGACGGTTTCGCGCTTGTCGGTCGACTCAGTCTGGGACTGAGGCGCCGGGGACGCGTCCAACTGCTTCTCGTTGTGATGCTGGCCGATGCCACCCCGGAACTCCTTGATGCTCTCACCGATGGAACGGCTGAGCATGGGCAGGCGCTTGGGTCCGGCGAAAAGCAGAATGATCACCAGGATGATGACGCCGTCTGCGAGGGGACTACGGAACATGGGGGCTTTCCTTTGCGGTGAGCAAGACGTCCAAGATTACATCCCATGGCGAGCCTGGCGCCATCACGGACGCCGCAAGCGGTGGGAGCACCTCTTTCTACGGCGCCGGCGTCCGGCTGGATCAGTCCCCGCTTCAGCTCCGGCGATGGACAAAGACCCGCTCAAGCCGTCTCTCCGGGCCGCCGATACAGGGGCCAGAGACTCATGGCCCACCCTGAAGACACCCCCGCCGTCCGCAAGATCGTCCTCCCCTCCGGCCGCTCGATCGAGGTGGTCCGCTTTGACGACATCACCCATCCGTCGGTCCGTGAGCTCCACATCTGCCCGACGTGCGCGTGTGACCTCGTCCAGCCCCACGACTGGACCGAGACGCCCGACGCTCAGTGGCGGATGACGCTCGAATGCCCCAACTGCGGCTGGCTGGAGTCCGGGGTCTACAACCAGCTCGAGGTCGAGCTGCTCGAGGAGCGCCTCGACGCGGGGGTCGACGAGATGATCGTCGACCTGCGACGCCTGACCCGGTCCAACATGGTGTCCGAGGTCGACCGCTTCATCGCCGCGCTCGAGCACGACCTCATCCTCCCCGAGGACTTCTAGAACCCTCTGCCTCAGGCGTAGCGCTCGACGACCTGGTCGGCCACCAGCTCGAGCGCTTCCTGCTGCTGGGCCCCGAGGGTCGGCAGCTGCGCCTTGGCGCTCGCCACCGCGTCCAGGGCACGTTGGCGCACGTCAGTCAGCGCGCCGGTCTGGGTGATGCGATCACACACCTGCGCAGCCTCTTCGGAGCTGTGGATGTCGCGCAGCACGAGCCCACCGAGCGAGCGGTCACGCGCGATGGCCAGGATGAGCGGCAGGGTGACCGTGCCGTCGAGCAGGTCCTCCCCGCGCGGCTTGCCCGTGCGCTCCGGCGGCCCGGTGACGTCGAGGACGTCGTCGAAGAGCTGGAAGGCCAGGCCGATGAGCTCACCGAAGCGTCCCAGGGCGTCGACCTGGGCGCGCGGCGCGCCGCCGGCCAGGGCGCCGAGCTGACATGCGGCGCGGAACAGCTCGGCGGTCTTGAGCCGGCAGCGCTCGAGGTAGCGCTCGACCGTCACCCCCATGTCCCACGCGTCGGCACGCTGAAGCAGCTCTCCGGCGGCGAGGCTGCGGGAGGCCTCAGCGAGGATCTGCACCGGCTCCACCTCACCGCCGCCGGCCAGCTCCCAGAAGGCGCGGGAGAACAGCAGATCGCCGGTGGCGGTCGCCATCAGCCGACCCGCGCGGGCGTACACGGTCGGTCGCCCGCGGCGCAGGTCCGAAGCGTCGAGTACGTCATCGTGGACCAGGGTGGCGGCGTGGATCAGCTCGACGGCACAGGCGGCGCGGACCAGAGCCGGGGAGAAGGCCACCGGCACCCCGGAGGCGAGGCAGACGAGCAGGGGGCGCAGGCGCTTGCCGCCGGCGTTGATGGTGTCCTGGCCAAAGGACGACAGGGTCGACCCGTACTGACCGGCCAGCTCGAGCATCCGCCGCTCCACCACGGCCATGACGGGCGCCACGCCGTCCCCGCCGGCGGCGCTGACCCGGAGGACGGCGTTGTCGTCAGACGCCTCGGTGGTCGCCGCGCTGGGGTTCACGCTCATGCCCTGACGGTACCGACGTGCAGCGCGATGATCCCGCCGGCGGTGAGGATGTACCTCACGTCGGCGAGTCCCGCGCTCACCAGCCGCGCCGCCAGCGCCTCCGGACCCGGGAAGCGCCGGACCGAGGAGGGGAGGTAGGAGTAGGCGCCCCCGGGGTCGCCCACCAGGCGACCCACCACCGGGACGATCCGGTCGAACCACACCGAGAAGAACGTCGACAGGGGCGGACGCTGGGGGGTGGTGATCTCCAGCACCACGACGTGACCGCCGGGCTTGACCACGCGGGCCATCTCGGCCAGACCGCGGTCGAGGTCAGAGAAGTTCCGCGCGCCGAAGCCGACCGTGGCCGCATCAAAGGCGCCGTCGGCGAACTCCAGGTCCAGAGCGTTGCCCTCCAGCCAGTCGATCTGCGCCGTCGGGTCCTTGACCTGGGCGAGCTCGAGCATGCGCGGGGAGAAGTCGAGCCCGACCACGGCGCCGGCGGGGCCCACCCGGCCCGCCAGGGCGAGGGCGAGGTCACCCGTACCGGTGGCCACATCGAGCACCCGGGCGCCCGGGCCGACCTGGGCCAGCTCGACCGCCCGCGCGCGCCAGCGATGGTGCAGGCCCGCGGTCATCAGTCCGTTCAGGCGGTCATAGCCCCCCGAGATGCGGTCAAACATGGCCTGAACCTGAGGCTCAGGCAGAGTCCCGGGTGCTGCCATGTGTGCTGGTCTGCCGCCCGTCGACGCTGCTACTGCAGCATCGACAGGAAGTAGACCAGGTTCTGGAACTTCTTCGGCGAGGACTCGGCCAGACCGGAGAACGACGGCATCGGCGCAGTCGGGTTCTTCAGCGTGGAGGCGAGCTGGCCGATCGGCAGCAGCTTGCCGATGTGGGTGAGCGGCGGCCCGGGGCCGTTGTTGCCGTTGAGTCCGATCACGTGACAGCCGAGACAACCCGACTCACCGACCACGTTGGCACCGGCGGTGAACTGCGCCTTCTCCTGGGAGGAGAGGCCCGACGGGGGGGTCAGGTCGACCTGGTTGGGGGAGCCGGTGCTGGCGCCCGACCAGGTGAGGAAGGCGATGGTCACGATGGTCAGCAGACCGGCGGTCAGCGCCAGCGGACGCTTGGTGATCAGACGCTCAGGGCTGCGGTCGTAGATGGGCAGCAGGAACAGTCCGAGCATGCACAGGGCGGGTATCCCGATCGCGCCCAGCGGCGTGAACTTCGGGATGTTCTTCATCACCCGGAGGATCTCGAAGAGGAAGAAGAAGTACCAGTCCGGCCGGGGGACGTAGGTGGTGGTGGTCGGGTTCGCCTTGGGACCGAGTTCGGCCCCGAACACCAGCGCCAGGAACATGATCACGACCATGACGAGGACCGCCATGTAAGAGTCGTGGGCGATGGAGTACGGGAAGAACGGCTCTCCCTCGTTCTTCAGCAGCGAGTATTCGCGGAGGTATGCCTCCTTCTCAGCCTGGTTCATGGTCCCTAGACCTCGACCGTCTCGATGACGGCCTCGGGCTCCTCGGTGTGCAGCCAGGGCGGAGCCGAGATGCCGAGCTTCATCACCAGGTAGAGATGGAAGCCGATGAGGGCGGCCATGATCCCGGGGATGAGCAACATGTGGATGGCGTAGAACCGGCTGAGCGTGGTGGCGCCGAACTCGGGACCGCCGCGCAGGAAGTCTCCGATGTAGGGGCCGAGGAACGGAGCCGTGTTGTTGATGTTCACGCCCACGATGGTCGCCCAGTACGAGCGCTGGTCGAAGGGCAGCAGGTAGCCGGTGAAGCCCATGGCGATGGTGAGGATCAGCAGGACGACGCCGATGATCCAGGTCAGCTCACGCGGGTACTTGTATGCGCCGAAGAAGAACGTCCGGGCCATGTGGAGGAAGATGAGGATGATCATCACCGAGGCGCCCCACTTGTGCATCGCGTGCACGAACTGACCGAGGAACACGTTGTCGTTGATGTTGCGGATCGACTCGTACGCGCCGCCGTTCACGTCGGGGCGGTAGTACATGGCCAGGAACACGCCGGTGACGGCCTGGCTGAGGAAGGCGAACATGGTCGCCGAGCCGAGTGTGTAGGCCCAGTTGACCCCACGCGGCACCTTGCGGAAGAGCATCCAGCGCAGGGCCGGGGTGATCTGGGTCCGCTCGTCGAGCCAGTCGACGACGGTCAGCCCACCCTCGGCGACGGCGTCGGCCGGGTGCATCTGCTGGGTGCCGTCCTCGGTCGGCTGGAGGGTGGCCGGAAGGCCGGGCATGTTCGGTACTTGAGCCATGAATCAGGTCCCCGGGATCGTGGGCGGAGAGGGAAGGTTCTTGGTCGACGGCAGCACGGAGGTGCTGAAACGCGAGGGGTAGAGGTACTGGCCGATGCCGTCGAGCGGCTGGCCGGGGTCACGCACGGAGAAGCGACGCAGCTCCGAGTTGACGGCGTAGGGCGGCCCGAGGTAGACGTATCCGTCGCGCTCGAGCGTGTAGAAGCGGTCCAGCGGGCGGACGGGGGGTCCACCGGCGACCTCGCCACGGAAGTTGTAGACCCCGCCGTGACACGGGCAGATGAAGCGTGCGGCGGCCTCGACGTAGCGCACCGGACAACCCAGGTGCATGCAGCGTGACCACAGGGCGATGTAGTTGTTGTACTGGTCGTGGGGCTCGACATCGATCGAGGGATCGCGCTTGCGCACGTAGGCGAGCGTCTTGCCCGTGTCGCCCTCGCCGCTGATGATGTTGACGACCTTGGTGCTGTACTGGTCCGCCGCGAAGTCCGCCGGCGTGCCGATGATCTGCCACGAGAACGGGGTGCGCTGGAACACCGGGCCGACGGCGAATCCGAGCGCCGGCAGCGTGAACGCGGCGACGGCGATGCCACCCGCGCCCTGGGCGCTGAGGTTCATGAACCGACGGCGGCTGACGGTCTCACCCTCGAAGGCACCGGGGGTACCCCGGTCGGAGGTGTACTTGGAGGATTCGGAGTATTTATCTGCTGGCATTTCTGATCCTGCTCGGTGGGGCTTATGCCCTCTTGAGGTTTCTAATCGTATCGGCAAAGGACGCGGCTTTGCGTCCTGGCCCATTAGCGTTTTGTGCGGACGGCATGCACTGCCTGCTCCCATACCGCACGTGCCGCGGCGGCGTCTCCGGCGGCTCGGGCCTGGGCGATCGCGGAGATCGCGTCACCCAGAATTCGGGTCGCCTGGAGGTCGCCGAGCGCGGCCAGCTTGACCAGTCCCTCGGCGTAATACTCGTCACCGCGCAGGAGGTCGAAGTCGGGGTCAGCCGAGTCCTCGGTCTCATAATGCAGGCGCGCGCCGGTGGCGATGTCCTCCAGCAGGGCCGCGTAGGCGTCAGTCTCCCCGGGCGAGCTCATCAGATCTCCGCCAGCACCTCTCGCGCCGCTGCGACGGTGGCCTCGATGTCGGCGTCGCTGTGGGCGGTGGAGGGGAACCAGGCCTCGAACTGGGACGCGGGCGGATAGATGCCGCGGGCCAGGAGCCCGCGGCAGAAGGCCCCGTAGGCCGCCTGGTCGGTGGCCTGGGCCTCGGCGTAGTCCTGCGGGGCGCCGGCCCGGAAGAACGGCGTGACGAGCCCGGGCACCGACTGGACGGCGAGGTCGTGACGGGTGCCGACAGCGGCCGCGGCGAGTCCGGCCGCCAACGCGTCGGTCACCGCGGCGACCCGGGCGTAGGCGGCGCCGTCAAGCTGGTCCAGCGTGGCCAGACCGGCGGCTACGGCCAGCGGGTTGCCCGACAGCGTGCCGGCCTGGTAGACGTCGCCGGCGGGGGCGATGCGCTCCATGTACTCGCGGCGGCCCCCGTAGGCGGCGGCCGGCAAGCCGCCGCCGATGATCTTGCCCATCACGGTCAGATCGGGATCGATATGGGTCAGGGCCTGACCGCCGCCCGGATCGACGCGGAAGCCGGTGATCACCTCGTCGGCCACGAGCAGACCCCCGTTCTCACGGATGCCCGAGGCCAGGCGGGCGAGGAAGCCGTCGCCCGCCGGGACGACGCCCATGTTGGCGGGCACCGGCTCGACCAGCGCGGCCGCGAAGGCGTGGCGCGACAGCGCCTCATCCAGGGCCACCGGGTCGTTGAAGGGGATGGTGATGGTCGCCGCCGCGGCGGCCTCGGGCACGCCGGGACTGGCGGGGATGCCCTGGGTGGCCAATCCGCTGCCGGCCTGGCTGAGCAGCCCGTCGACGTGTCCGTGGTAGCCCCCGGCGAACTTGAGCAGCTTGTCGCGCCCGGTGACCGCGCGGGCGAGCCGGATGGCCGACATGGTCGCCTCGGTGCCGGAGGAGGTCATGCGCACCATCTCCACCGAGCTCAGACGCGCACAGATCGCCTCGGCCAGGCGGACCTCCCCCTCGGTGGGGGCGCCGTAGGTGGTCCCGCGCCGGGCCGCCTCGGTCACCGCGGCGATGACCTCGGCCTGGGCGTGGCCGAGGATCAGCGGACCCCAGGAGCAGACCCAGTCGACGTAGTCGTTGCCCTCGACGTCCTGGAGGTGAGCGCCCGAGCCGGAGGTGACGAACACCGGGTCCCGGCCGATCGAGCGCATCGCCCGGACCGGCGAGTTGACGCCGCCGGGCAGGACCTTGAGCGCACGCCGGTACAGCTGGGCCGAATCAGTGACCGTGGGGGCGGCGCTCATACGCCAGCGTTCCGGCGTTCCCACTCCCGGAACTCACCGGTGAAGTACTGGAGCCGGATCTTCTTGAACTCGGTCGAGGAGTAGAGCGTGGCGCGGTCGGTGATCCCGGTCGCCTCGGCGATCGAGTCGAGGATCGCGTCGCACTCCTCCTTGGAGCGCCCGTGGGCCATGGTGAACACGCTGTAGGGCCAGTCCTCATACGTCGGGCGCTGGTAGCAGTGGCTGATCCCGCGGAAGGAGGCCATCTGCAGGCCCATGGCCAGGGTCTGGTCCTCAGGGACCTTCCACACACCCATGCCGTTGGCCGAGAAGCCGGCGCGGCGGTGGAACAGGATGGCGGCGACCCGGCGCAGCAGCCCGCGCTCCACCATCTGCTCCAGGTGGGCCAGCAGCTCGCCCTGGGTGATCCCCAGCTCGGCGGCCGCCGGGGCGAACGGCTCAGAGATGATCGGCAGCGCGCCCTGGGTGGCGCGGATCACCGCCTTGTCGAAGTCGTCGTAGGGCTGGGCCTCGGTCTCCACCGGGGCGACGGCCTCACCCACGGGGGCGGCCAGCTTCTCGGTGCCCGCCTCCATCTCCAGGTCCATGCGGATCTTGAACAGCTTGAGCGTGGGCAGCTGGCGGATCGATTCGGCACCGGCGAGCTCGCCGAGCTTGAGCAGGGTCTGCTCCATCCCCAGCGGCGAGTCGGGCTCGGTGGCCATGGTGAACCAGATGTTGAACTCGTGGTTGCGCAGGTAGTTGTGCGAGACCCCGGGGTGCTCGTTGATCACGTTGGCGGCTCGCCACGGGTTCTCCGGGTCCACCTTGGCGGCGACGAGCATCGAGGCGAAGCCGAGCGCGCGGGTGTCGAAGATCGGCGTGACCTGGCGGATGATCCGCTCGTCCTGCAGCCGCGTGACCCGGGCGAGCACCTCGGCCTCGGTGAGCTCCGCGAGCGCCGCCACGTGCTGATAGGGCTGCGCGGCGATGGGGAACTGGCCCTGCATCAGGTTGAGCAGGCGCCGGTCGACGTCGTCGAGCGGGACGGCCGCGCCGTCCTTGCGGGCCCGCAGCTTGGGCGCGAAGTTGGCCGTGCCCGGATCCGGTTCCCTGATGCCGTCTTCTACAGCCATTGCGCCGCCTCTTTCGCGTAGTAGGTGATGATGATGTCAGCGCCGGCCCGTTTGATCGAGGTCAGCGTCTCCAGCACCGAGGTGCGTTCATCCATGTAGCCGGCCTGGGCGGCCGCCTTGAGCATCGCGTACTCGCCCCCGACGCTGTAGGCCGCCAGCGGCATGCCGGTGGCGTCCTTGACCTGGCGGATGATGTCGAGGTAGGACAGCGCGGGCTTGACCATGAGCAGGTCGGCCCCCTCGGCGACGTCGAGTCGCGACTCGCGCAGCGCCTCGGCGCCGTTGGCCGGGTCGAGCTGGTAGCCGCGGCGGTCACCCACGCTGGGGGTCGAGTCGGCCGCCTCACGGAACGGTCCGTAGAAGGCGGAGGCGAACTTGGAGGAGTAGGCCATGATCGGCATGTCGGCGTACCCCGCCTCATCGAGCGCGCCGCGCAGGTGGCCGACGCGGCCGTCCATCATGTCCGAGGGCGCGATGAGGTCCGCGCCCGCCGCGGCCTGGGAGACCGCCCCGCGCGCCAGCAGCTCCAGCGTGGCGTCGTTGTCGACCGACACCGTGCCGCCGGGACCGTGAGAGAGCACCCCGCAGTGGCCGTGGTCGGTGTACTCACACAGGCACAGGTCGCAGATCACCAGCAGGTCGGGGTGAGCGGCCTTGATCGCGCGGGTGGCCAGCTGCACGATCCCCTCATCGTCGTAGGCGCCGCTGCCCTCGGGATCCTTCTCGCGGGGGATCCCGAACAGGATCACCGCCGGGATGCCGAGCGCCTGGGCGATCCCGGCCTCCTCCACCGCAGCGGAGATCGACAGGCGGTCGATGCCCGGCATCGTGCGGATCGGCTCACGCGCCGCCGCGGCGCTCGCGTCGGCGCCGGAGCGGCCGCTGAGATCCTCGGCGATGAACAGCGGGTAGACGAAGTCTTGAGCGCTCAGCTGGGTCTCGCGCACCAGCCCGCGCAGAGCGGGGGTGGAACGCAGGCGGCGCATCCGCGTCTGGGGAAAGGCCATCCCCAGAGATGGTAGGACCCATACGGTCCTATTAGGGCCTGGCGATAACCTCACCCCAATGCCTAACAGCCTGCAAAACCGGACTCCGCGCAGCGTGCGCCAGCAACAGGCCTACCGGGCCGTCCAGGTCGGCTCGACCGCCGGCGTGGCCTTCGTCGTCACCACGATCCTCGCGATCGTCGGCGCCATCGGCAGCGGGCTGCCGATCGTCCTGCTGCTCCTCACCGCCCTGTGCGCGCTGCGGTTCGCTCAGGTCACCGGCTTCCGCCAGCGCCGCTGATCCCGACTCCGGGGGAGAAACTCCGCCTGGAGCGGCATTTCTCCCCCAGAGTCAACCGTGCCTGGTCGCGTCACCTGACAAAGCGCACCAGCGCCAGGCGGGCCACCAGCCCGTAGGCCACCGCCAGCCCGGCCAGGTGCACCAGCGGCCCACCGACCCCCGGTGAGGTGCCGGTCAGGGCAGCCGACACGGCCTCCAGTCCCGCCCGGAACGGGAAGACGAAGGAGATGACCGACAGCACCCCGCCCAGTCCGGACGACACCGCCGTGGCCGGCACCAGAGCCAGGAAGGCCACCGGCAGGCCGACCAAGATGGCCAGCAGCGAGGCGGCGGCGACCTCGCGGGCCAACGCCCCCAGCGCCACCCCAAGCGCGGCGAAGGCCAGCCCGGACAGCGCCAGCGCCAGCACCCACAGCTCGAACTGACCCCACTCCAGGCCGACGAAGATCGACACCACCGCGCTCATGATCAGCGTCACGGCCGCGGCCGCGGCGGCGGCGACCAGGACCTTCTCGGTCAGCAGCACCCCGGCGGACACCGGACCCCGCACCAACCGGTCATACACCTGCTCGCTGCGCTCCAGCGCCAGCAGCGCGGCGGCCAGCAGCAGCGCGAGGAACAGCTCCGACACCGCCACGGCGATCGCCACGGCATAGGCGGCGGTCGGGGTGCTGACCGCGCTCAGCTCGCGCCGCTGGACGGTCAGCGGACTCTGGATCTGGCCGAGCACCGGTGAGGCGAAGCTCACCGCGTCAACCGCGATGGTGGCGAAGTCGATCACCTGCCGCAGCGCGGGAGCCAGCCTCGTCCCCAGACCGGCCCGGCGGATCAGCGGGATCGCCCCCTGGATGATCGTGCGTGTGTTGCGCAACCCGAGCACCGAGACCTGCGCCCCGGCGAAGCTCAGCTTCCCGCCGGAGACGAGCGTGTGCAGGTCCCCCACCGCGGTGGACAGCAGCGCGCGGGAGATCGCGGTCTGCACCTGGTCGATCCGCGTCTGGATCTGGCCCGCCACGACGTCGCGTTCCAGCGGGCTGCGGTCGTTGAGCACGAGCTGCACGGTGGGCGAGCCCAGTCCCCCGACGATGAGGTCACGCACCTGGGCGACGATGTCGGCGGGGATGATGATCGCCGCCTCGGCCCGGCCCGAGCGCACCGCGGCCACCGCGGCCGCCGGGGAGGTCACGCGCACCGGGGTGATCGACGAGGCCAGCTCCCGGGTGTAGGCGCCGATGTCCACCTGGTGGCCGCCGACCTCGACCTTCCCCTGGCCCGGGGCGACGCCGCTGTAGACGGCGACCCGCGGCCGCGCCGGCGGGGAGGAGAGCGCCAGGCCGATCATCAGCGCCAGAGCCACCGGATAGATCACCAGGATCCCCACCAGCAGCGGTGAGCGCCGCAGGATCGCCAGATCCTTGAGCAGCAGCGGCCTCACGCGAGGCGCCCGTCGACCATCTCGAGCACGCGGTCGGGGTGACGTCCGGCCTCGTCCATGTCGTGGGTGGAGAACAGCACCGCGGTGCCGGCGTCGGCGAACCCGCGGATGAACCCCCACAGCCGCTCGCGCTGGGTCGGGTCCAGCGCCGAGGTCGGCTCATCCAGCAGCAGCACCGCCGGGGCGCCGAGCAGGCCGATGCCGACGTTGACCCGCTGGCGGTTGCCGCCCGACAGGCGCCCGACCGGCTCGGAGGCACGCTCGGTCAGCCCCATCTGCTCGAGCATCGCCGTCACGGCGCCGTCTGAGTCGGCCACCCGCTCGAGCCGGGCGAAGAAGCGCAGGTTCTCCGCCACCGACAGGCGGGAGTACAGGCCGGCGCGCTGGGGCACCCAGCCGACCCGACCCGCCGCCGACACAGTTCCCGCCGAGGGGACGAGCACCCCGGCGAGCATCGACAGCAGCGTGGTCTTGCCCGCACCGTTGGGACCGATCAGCGCGACCATCTCCCCAGGCCCCAGCGCCAGGGAGGCGTCGTGCACCGCACGGCGGGAGCCGTAGTCGTGACTCAGGCCGGCGGCCACGAGGACCGCGGACCCCCCGGCGTCTGGAAGCTTCCCGTCCACGAACCTGGAAGTATCCGTGAATGACCGACAGCACCGCCCACGGCCCGTCCGTCGACCCCGCGAGCGACAACCCGCGCATCCTGTTCGTGGGGGATGTCAACGGGAGCATCGGGCGCCGCACGCTGCTCGGCGTGCTGCCGCGGCTCAAGGCGCGCCACAACATCACCTTCACCGTGGTCAACGGCGAGAACTCCGCCGGGGGCCTCGGGATCACCCCCAAGATCGCCAAGGAGTTCCTCGCCAACGGCGTCGACGTGATCACCCTGGGCAATCACACCTACCACCAGCGCGACATCTTCGGCTACCTGGATGAGGAGCCGCGGATCCTGCGGCCGGTCAACTTCCTCAAGAGCCAGCCCGGGCACGGGTTCACCGTCGTCGAGCGCGACGGGGTCTCCCTCGGGGTGCTCAACGTCTCGACCAACCTGTACATGGATCTGGCCCTGCCCATGTTCGCCGAGACCGACGCCGCGCTGCACCAGCTCAAGGGCCGCACCGACCACATCCTCGTCGACGTGCACGGTGAGGCGACCTCGGAGAAGGTCGGCCTCGGCTGGTACCTCGACGGGCGGGTGACCGGCGTGGTGGGCACCCACACCCACGTGCCGACCAACGACTTCCGCGTGCTGCCCGGAGGGACCGCCTACATCACCGACGTGGGGATGACCGGCGCCCGTGGCGGGGTGATCGGCGTGGTCAAGGAGATGGCCATCCGCTCCATGCAGACACGCATGCCCACGCGCTTCGAGACCTCAGAGGTCGACCCCTGGCTCAACGGCGTGGTCATCGAGGCCGACGCCACCCGGCCTCACCGCGCCGTGGCGATCACACCGGTGCTGGAGCCAGCTCAGGCTCCGGCGGCGCCGGCGGTGACGACGGCTCCAGCGCATAACCGGTAGCCACCTCACCGCCGAACACGCTCTCCACCGCCGGGTAGGCGAGGATGAGCGCCACGATGACCAGGGCGAAGAACCACGCGATGTACAGGTAGAACCAGTAGGTGAGACAGCACTCCACGGCGATGACCAGCGCCCCGCCGAGCGCCGCCACCTGGACGATGCTGCGGTTGCCCCGGGGGAAGACCATCACCAGCAGGCCGGCGAGCACGGTCAGGCCCTCCCAGATGCGCTGCTCGACGATCAGCGACGAGGTGACGCCGCCGAAGGTGTTCCCCCACAGGCCCCAGATCGAGAACGGCGCCGGGCGGCTGGCCTGGTACTTGATCGAGTCGGTCCAGAAGTCATGCCAGTCGTGATTGAGCAGCACCAGCAGCATCGGCACCACCACCGCGGCGACGAACCCGGCGAGGAACAGCCCGCCGCGGCGCCAGAACCCGGACTCACGCCAGTGCGGCCACTCGCCGGTTCCGCGCAGCATCAGCGGCGCCAGTACGAAGGGCGCGAACTTGGTCAGCCCCGCGAACGCGGCCAGCACCCCGCGGGCCGGCGCCGAGGTGATGACCAGCAGCGTGGCGACGATCATCAGCGCCACCAGCGAGTCGTTGGAGTTCGAGGACAGCACGTACAGGGTGAAGGGATAGGCCGCCCACAGGTAGGCGAGGATCACCCCAAAGCTCGGCCCCCGGATCCGCCGGCCGAGGAAGAACAGCCCGACCATGGTCAGCAGGTCGAAGGCGATCGACGCGGCGTGGGAGGCCGGTAGCGCGTCCCAGCTCCCGCTCCAGCCGAAGATCGCCACCGCCGGCACGTAGGCCAGGTAGTTGATCGGCCCGTAGGTGTCCCCGGCCCCGTTGCTGTTGGGCCAGCAGTTCACCGTCGAGACCGCCGCGGCGCTGCAGGCGGTGCCGGGATCGCCGTAGAGCTTCTGGCCGTGGAGGATCTTGTAGCCACCGATGGTGCCCGCGTAACCGACGTCGATCACGTTGGAGTCCGTCACGTTGAGGCCGACGCGGAAGCCGACCAGGAAGATGATCAGGATGGCCATCCACGGGGTGGGGATGATCACCCGCAGCGGGCCCCTGGGCCGGCCGACGCCGAAGGCCAGCAGCCCCAGGCGGACCATCAGATAGATCATGAACGGGTAGATGGTGGGGACCGACAGCCCGAGGTTGGAGTGGTTGAACCAGGCCAGGGAGACCGAGAAGCCCAGCAGCACGAGCAGATCCAGGTGCAGCAGCCCGGGCCGGCGCCGCCACGGCACGAAGGGGGCGAGGAACAGCACGCACAGCGGCAGCCAGATCCAGACGTGGTTGACCACCCGCCCGAACGCGCCGGGGTAGCCGCGCGCCATGGTCCAGGCGACCTGGTAGCCCGTCCACGCCTGGCTCACCTCCCCGGTGGAGTCGACGACGTACACCTGGATCTCCTCCCACTGAGGGTGGGATTTGATCGCCGGACTGGTGAACCACGACACCTGCCAGACCCCGCCGCCGCGCGTGTAGACGTACGGCACCAGGGTCTTGGGCATCTTCTTCAGCTGGGATTTGACGTAGACGTTGGCCTTGGCCAGGGCCAGCACCTGGTTGCCAGTGAGCCGGTAGCCGGCCGGTGGCGTGGTGAGGCTGGAGACGAGCGCCGGCGTGCCGGGCGGCGCGGACTGGGGGGTCTGGTTCGGCGGCGCCCAGGCGAGGGCGCCGGAGGGCAGCAGGGCGAGGGCGATCAGGGCGGCGACGAGCGCCAGCGCGCCGCGGAGCCTGAGCCCGCGGCGTGCAGAGGATGGGATCGCCGCACCGCCGTGGGCGGTTAGGCCTTGAAGCTCCACAGCTTCTGGGCGACGAAGGAGAACGGCGTGGCGATCACGTAGGCGAGCGCGTTGGCCGGCAGCTTCGGCATCCCGGTGCTGGCGACCAGGCCGAGGTAGATCAGATAGGCCAGGCCGGCGATCGACATGGAGACACAGAGGAAGCGGACGCCCTGTCGGCCGATGTGGTGGTGCTTGGCGTCGAAAGTCCAGTTGCGGTTCCACCAGAAGTTGTTGGCGGTGCCGATCAGCGACGCGATCCAGAACGCCGCGGTGTGCTGGACGTGAAGTCCGCTCTGCAGCAGCGCGAAGGCGAGGTTGTTGACGATGTAGCCCGAACCGCCGACGGCGAGGAAGCGCAGCGCCTGCTTGTGGTTCGCCGGGTGCCGGCAGGCGTCCCAGAACTGCTCCGTGCGCGAGAGCGAGGCACCCGACCCCGCAGCGTCGGCGTCGGGTCCGGGAGGCACGGATGGCAGCTCGAGGGTGCTGGAGTTCTCTTCGTACACAGTTGTCGAATCTATTCGGGGGCGGTCGGGCAAAGGCCTTTACGCGACGCCACTAACGCCGCCCTAACCGGTGAACGACCCCGGCCCCGAGGCAAGATACTTGCACACCGCGGGGGTGATGTCCGCCAGCGCGCGCAGATCGTGGGGGGCGACGAGATCGCTGGCCGCGGCGTCGAGACCGCAGAACGCGAGGGTGGCGAAGGAGTCCGAAGCGTGCAGCGAACCGTGCGATCCGCCACCGATGTGGTGGGCGCCGCCCCAGTCGGTGAACTCGTGTCCCGGCCCGGCGGAGGCGAGCACGTCACCGCCGTTGACGCAGTGCAGTGCCGACCACACCCGGCTCAGCGCGTTGGGGTACTCGGCGGTGATCAGGCGCCCGTCCGCCAGCCGCCCGCCGAGCACTCCGAGGTCGCCCTCGATGTCCCAGCCGCCGCCGCGGCGATCCTCGACTCCGCCCCCGGGGGCAAAGCGCAGCTCGCCGCCGCCGCCACCGCGGATGACCGCCTCGGATCCCTCCAGCCACATGGTCAGGTCCACCCCCTCCAGCCCCGACAGCACCCCGACCACCCGCCCGACGAGCTCCTCGCGACGATCCTCGTCCAGGACGTAGACCTGGGCGGAGCGCATCGACGGGCAGACCGCGATCTCCCCCTCACTCGCCCGCGGCATGTCGCGCAGGCGGGCCACCGTGCCCTCCCAGTCGCGCGCCGCCGCCACGTCGAGGCTGCGGGCGCCCTCGCGCACGTTGTCACGCAGCCGCATCGGCGCGGCCACGCTGAAGTCCGCGAAGGCGTCGATCACCGGTATGGCGGCGTCGATCGCCACCTGGGCGTGGTCGGAGCAGACGATCACCGCGTTCTGCTCGAGGAACGCATCCGGGCCGCCGACCGAATCCATCAGCCGCATCAGCTGACGGTCCGCGGCGGCGATCGAGGTGACCTGGGCGTCGGGCCCGTTGCGGTGCGACCACGCGTCGTTGTCGGGCAGCGAGAAGAGCATGAAGTCGTACAGGTCGTGCTCGGCCAGGTAGGCGCCGACACAGCCGGTGTGCTGGTCCCGGACCCCCGGCATCCCCAGCGTGCTGCGACAGCCGGTCCGCCGAGAGGCGTACAGGTCGGCGTAGAACAGCTCCCGGGGGCCCATCACCGAACGTCCGAAGGCCGACACCCGCGAGCCGGCCATGCGGGCCAGCGCGCCGTCGTCCGAATTCTCATGCGGGTAGCGGCCGCGGTAGATGAGATAGGTCGTCCCCGCCGTGCGCACCTCGGCGTCGTCGAGGGTCTCGAACACCGTGCGCACGTCCCGGGACAGGTGCTCGCCGTTCATCCGGTAGACGGTGTCGGTGAGCGACCGCAGCACCCCGTGGCGCCGCGAGGCGGTGAAGGACGAGCCGTACTCCACGTAGCGGCCCTCGGCGCGGTGGTACCAGTTCATCGCCGGGATGGCGTGCTGGTCGGGCCCCACTCCGGTGGTGATGGTCGCCGCGCATACCGGGGTGACCGAGGGGAACGGGGCGACGCACTCCGGCTCATAGGTGCCCTCGGCGATGATCCGCGCCAGGGCCGGCGCCTGCCCCTGGGCCAGGGCCCGCTCGAGCATCGCTGGGGCCATCGCGTCGATGACCACGAGCACCAGCTTCCGGGGGCCGCTCACTCAGGCGGCCCCTCGCCGACGCTGGTCCCATCCCCCGTTGCGGGGGACAGGCAGACCAGTATCGGCGCCACTCATCGCAGGATCCGCAGGCCCGCGAACTTCTGGTCCTCGCGACCGCGGCCCCGCAGGATGAGACCGACCAGCGCGATCAGCGCGACGATCCCGACCGGCGGAGCGACCACCGACAGCACCGCGATCAGCAGCGCCGATCCCTCGGCGATCAGCGGCACTCCCAGGGCGGCGGCCTCGGCGTCGAGGCGCCCGCGCAGCCGGGTGAGGAACGGGCGCGCGGCGAGCACGCCCACGGCCGCGCAGATCACCCCACCCACCAGGCCCGGCCACCACGGGTGATGGCCGCTGCGATACAGGGACGCGCCGAAGAACAGCGCGCCGACGGCGGCTCCGGCGGCCGCTACGCCCCAGGCGGTCGGGGAGCGGTCGACCAGGGCGCCCCGGCGCGAGGCCTCCAGGACGATCAGCGCCACCGCGAGTACGGCGAGGATGATGAGAAAAGGCGCCGACTGGAGGAAGTGGAACTTCGTGTGATCGAGGTGGATCTGCACATTGGCCAGCGCGAGCAGGCCGGCGGCGAGCCCCGGCAGGAAGGGGCGGATCCCCGCCGCCGCCGCGATGCCGATCCCCTGGAATATGTCGAAGAGCAGATGCATGACCCTGTACCGTCAGGAGGCGTGACGATAACCGAGGACGGCTCGACACGACGCCCGCGCTCCGCCACGCGGGACCTCGAACGCTACGGCGCGCTGTTCGCCGAGCGGACCCGGGTGATGCGTTCATCCGCGATGCGCGACCTGATGTCGCTCACCGAGCGGCCGGAGGTGATCTCCCTCGCCGGGGGCCTGCCCGACACCTCGACCTTCCCGGCTGACTCCTACGCGTCGCTGATGGGGACGGTGGCCGCCGAGTCGTGTGCCCGGGCGCTGCAGTACGGGCCCACCGAGGGCCTGTCGGCGGTCAAGACGTGCATCGCCACGGTGATGGCGGCCGAGGACATGCTGGTCGACCCGGACGAGGTGCTCGTCACCACGGGCGGTCAGCAGGTGATCGACCTCGTCTGCAAGACGCTGCTCGACCCCGGCGACATCGTCATCGCCGAGGCGCCGACGTACCCGGGCGCGGTGCCGACCTTCTGCTCGTACGAGGCCGAGGTGATCCAGGTCGCCATGGATCGCGACGGCATGCGCATCGACCTCCTCATCGAGACCCTCGAGCGCCTCGACGCGGCCGGCCGCTCGCCCAAGTTCATCTACACGATCCCCAACTTCCACAATCCCGGCGGGGTGACGATGTCGCTGGAGCGCCGCCGGGAGCTGGTGGCGATCGCCGCGCAGCGCGAGATCCTCATCCTCGAGGACAACCCCTACGGACTGCTGCGCTACGAGGGTGATCCGCTGCCGACGCTGTTCAGCCTCGAGCGTGAGTTCGTCATCTACGCCTCGACCT
>CAZZVR010000059.1:0-10693 GCA_964657595.1 Burkholderia sp. PAMC 26561
GCGGTGACCGCGGTGGACATGACCGAACTGCTGCCGCGGGACCTGCCGGACCCGCCGGGCCGGGTGTTCCCGTCGGCACGGTGGCGGGATAGTCCGCCGCGGTGGGGAAGTCCCGCAGTCGCGCGGTGGCCCCATGCCCGGCCAGATCCGAGTAGGGCCAGGCCGATGTCGCGCCCCACGGCCCGGTGGAGAACGGGACCGAGGCCGACACTCCGTCGAGGTTGACCAGGTTGAACGCCCCGCCGACCGTCGCGCCCGTCGGCGTCGTGCCCCCGGGCGTCGAGCCGAGGATCTCCCCCGTGAACAGACCGTGGAACGTCACGCCCGGCTTCACCGGGGTGGTGATCACGCTGGTCACGTTGCAGTAGCAGCCGTTCCCGAGCCGGCTCCAGGACTGAAAGCCGTTGAGCGTGAAGGTGTTCACGCTCGACGCCACGGCCAGCGTCGGGTAGCCGTCGAAGTTGGCGTTCATCATCCACACGTGGGGTTGCACGCCGACCTCACCGGGGTTGTCGAACGGCACGGTCAGCGGCCGCTCGTTCTGGAGGAACGTCACGTTTCCGTACTGACCGTTCCAGGTGATCTCGGTCTGCTTGAAGTGCTCGAGCCAGATGCCCTGCCAGCTGACGTGGTCGCCGTTGACCACCGCACCGGTGTTGCCGTCCGACGCGGTCCAGTTGGTCGTGGTGTAGCCGTCACCGGAGTTGTTGTTGGTCTGGATCTCACCCTGGTTGAGGATGGTGTCGTCCTGGTTGATCAGGTAGTCGTTGCTGGCGCCGCTGACTGAGCTGACGTCGCTCAGCGTGGTCGGATCACTGGCCGATCCCGTGCCGTGCGGCGTGTCGCCGATCACCACCTGGTTGGCCGCGAACGGTCCCATGTCGCTGGCGCTGAACGCCCGGCCGTCGGCGTTGAACTTCGACAGGACCGCCCCCGGGGCGGAGTCCTTGACCACCAGGGTGGCGGTGTTGTCCGCGCGCAGGATCGGGTCGCCCAGGCCCATGACCACCGTGTCGGGGCGGGTGACGGTGACCGGCGCGTCGAGGGCGTAGGTGCCCGGGCCGATGAGCAGGTTCTTGCCGCTGGCCAGCGCCGCGTTCATCGTCTCCGCAGTGTCCCCCGCGCCGACGGTGGCGGTGTAGAAGCTGCTCAGCGGCAGTGAGACACCCTGGCTGGCGTCGGTGTTCCAGTTCGGGCCGCGCACGTTGAACTGGGCTGAGGGACGGAACACCTGGAACTGGCTGCCGTCGTAGTACACCCAGGGGGCCTCGCGGATCACCGGCGCGAAGGTGACGTTGGTGATGTCGCCGGGCGCCTCATAGGGGGAAACCGAGCCGGGGCCGAAGTCATCGGAGGGAGCTCCCAGGGTGCCGTTGAATACCATGTCGGACCCGAAGCCCGAGTACCCGCCGATGTTGTCCTGCTGGAAGTAGACGTCGGAGTTGCTGCCGTTGCCCTCGAGCTCGGGCGTGTTCAGCCCGTCGCCGTTGATGACGTCGCCGGTGACCACCGAGTTGGTGATGGAGAAGCCGTTGGCGACGCCGGGGATCAGGTTGATCTGGAACCCCTGGGTCATCGGGTCGCACGGGTTCTCACACTGTCCCGGGCTCTGATCGGCCGGGGAGACGTAGAGGTTGCCCAGGATGTTCACCCGGCGCAGCGTCGCGGTCTGGGACGTGTACCAGGTCAGCGAGTCGGCCGGTGACCCGCTCTCGATCGGGTTGATGGTCAGATTCGACATCTGGGCTGGATTGATCGCCAGGCCGTCGTCGAGGATGTCGAGGGCGCCGTTGATGACCACCGAACACGGACCGGTGCCGAGACCGGCGACGATCGTGCCGTTGGCGACCTGGGCCTGGATGACGTTGCTCGTGGTCGCCGTCGACGGGGTCTGAGTCGGGTCACCGTAGGTGCCGGGCATGAAGAAGAACTGGCGCTTGCCGCCGTTCGCCGGCGGCGCGGAGTTGAGCGCCGCGTTGATCGAACTGACCGACATCGACGGGTCGAAGATGGTGACGTTGGCGCCGAACGGGTTCGTGGGCACGGTGGCGTCAACGGTCGGTGCGGTGGTGCACGGATTGGCGACCGCGGCCGAGGCCGACGACACGGCACCGCCGAGACTGAGGCACACCACACTGATGACCGCCAGCGCGATGCCGATCAGACGGGCCCTGCCCGGGCCGGAACGGCGCGGCTGGGGCGGCCGGGTCATGAACCCAGGTCCCGTGGGCGTTGAAGTAGCCGGGTGACGCATCTCTCTCCTCACACTGCACGTGCACGCGTCGGCCAGGCGGCTCGACCCGTGCGGTCGATGTGAGGGCCAGCCTATACACTTCTAACTTATGAGTGCAAGAAATGATTCTGTATGCAGTTACTTGCGTCAGGCGACCGGCGTCCGGGCCAGGCGCTCGTTCAACCGCGCCACCAGCTCGGCCTCCTCGACGTCCACGAGCCGGTAGTCGCGTACCACCACGCGACCGCCCACCACCACGTGGCGGGGGCGCCGGCCGGGCGAGCCCCACAGCAGCCCGGCGACCGGGTCGGCGATGCCGGCGTCGGCCACGCCGCTGACGTCCCAGGCGCACAGGTCACCGGCGCTGCCCGGACCGAGGTGGCCGAGCTCCGGACGCCCCAGGCCCGCGGCGGAACCGGCGGTGGCCATGTTCAGCACGGTCCGGGCGGACAGCGGCTCGCCGACGAGGCCAGAGACCTGCAGGGCCAGCCGGGCGTCGGCCAGGAGGTGGCCGGCATCATTGGAGCCCCCGCCGCTGGTGCCCAGTCCCACCGTCACCCCGGCCTCGAGCAGCGCGGCGACCGGGGCGATGCCCCAGCCCATCGGCACGTCACAGCCCGGCGCGTGGGTGGCGCAGACGCCGGCCGCGGCCAGCTGGGCGACCTCGGATGCGGTGACATCGCACAGGTGCGCCAGGGTCACGCCGGGGGCCAGCCAGCCCCACTCGGACAACAGTTCGACGGGACGCTGGGCGTAGCGCTCGAGCGCGATCGCCGTGTCGACCTGCTCGTTGGCCTGGGTGCGGCGGATCAGGCCGTGGCGCATGGCGACATCGGCGAGGGCCTCGAAGGTGGCGCGCGCGTCGGAGTGCACCCCGGCGGGGCCGACGGCGAGTTGGAGGCGACCCCCATCGACGATCCCGCCGACGGCGTCGGGACCGATCAGGGCGGCGTGGATCGCCTCGGCCGACGCCGCCGCCCACTCCGCGTCGTCCCCGGCACTGCCGCGCACGAACACCAGGCGCCCGCCGACCCCGAGCGCGCTCGCGACGGTCGCCCCGGCGAGCTCGACCGTGGCATCCACCGAGGCGTCCCGGGGCCAGTTGAGGTGATGGTCGGCGAGCGTGGTCACCCCGCACAGCAGCCCCTCGGCGGCGCCGACGCAGGCGGCCAGTCCGTACAGCTCCGGATCGTGTCCGCCGCGGGCGTAAGCGGCGGCCATCCGCCCGAGCCACTCGCGCATCGGTACCCCGCGGGTGCCCGGCAGGGTCCGGAAGGCGGTCTGGAGCAGATGCTGGTGGGCGTTGATCAGACCCGGGGTGACGACACAGCCCGCGACGTCGAGGGTGCCGGCCTGGGGGGCCGGCACCGACACGTCGCCGTCGACTTGGGTGTCGGCGTCGATGAGCACGGCCACCGCACCGCGCAGCGTCAGGGTCATCGCGCGAGGCGCTCTGCGGTGTGGGCCAACGCCTCGGCGTAGGCGAGCTCGCCCCCGTCGGCGGCGCCGCCGGAGAAGTCGATCCCCGCCACCAGACCGGTGTCGAGCAGGCGCAGGGCGAGGTCGGCGCCGTAGCGGATCCCCTCGCGGCGGGGGTCGGGGGCACCGAGGATCCGTTCGAGGATGGCGTCGGTGCCCGGCTCGGCGAAGCTGGCCAGCAGGCCGGCGCTGGGGGCGTCGATGACCAGCGGCACGCAGGCGATCATGGCGGCGGCGCTGCCGAGCTCGCGACACGCTGTGATGAAGTCGGTGACCGGCGCGACCCCGCCGTAGTGGTTGACGAAGCACACCGCGGCGCCGGCGCGCTCCTTGCTGAGCAGCCGCAGCGGGCGGCGCTCGCTCGGGGGCGCGGCGGGGGACTCGCCGACCGACACGAGCAGGCCGCGCCCGGCGGCCAGCGCGGCCATCTCGGTGGAGTCGAGGTCGAACACCGGCTCCGCGTCGGGCCGCCGGCCACTGCGCGGGTGATCGCCGGTGACGCAGTGGACCGCGGCCACGCCGAGGTCGGCCAGCGCGGCGAGCTCACCCTCCAGCGCAACCCGGTTGCGATCCCGCGCGGTGAGCCCGACCCAGGGGTGGGCCCCCGCGGCGCTGACCAGTGCGGCCCGGTAGGCGGGCGGGAACTGCACGCGGTGGGCGGGGGCGTCCCCGAGCAGCACCGCGTCGAGGTCCGACAGCACCGCCGCGCACTCGCGCAGCGAGGCGGAGTCGAGCGCACGGGCGGGAAAGTCGGCGACCACCACCTCGTGGCGGTCCAACCGAGCCGCCAGCTCCGCGGCCGCCGGATTGACTCCGGGGGAGAAACTCCGCGTGGGGCGGCATTTGTCTCCCGGAGTCCACTCCGGGAGCGGTCCGGCGAGGAAGGGGCAGGGGAAATCGCCGACCTCGCAGAGGCCGGAGGGGCGGACGCCACCGCAGGGGCCGTAGGTCATCGCCTTGGGGCAGAGCGTCGCGAGCTCCTGCCCGAGCAGCACGGCCATCAGCCCGGCAGGCGCTCGATCGCCCAGCCGTCGTAGGTACGCCGGCAGGTCAGGCGCTGGGAGGGGCCGTCGGGGACACCCCGCCAGAAGGTGATGATCTCGGGCACGAGGACGTAGCCGACCCAGGTCGGGGGCGGCTCGAGCGTCGGATGCTCGGCCTCGAAGGCCGCCCAGCGCTGCCGCCGCTCGCTCGCGCTCAGCTCGGTCAGACCGGGATGGTTGACCCAGGCCAGCACCTGCAGGTAGCGCGTACGGCGGGCGTAGACGCCCGCGGCCACCTCGGGGGACTCCAGCTCAACGTTGCCGCTGACGCTGAGCTGGCGGGCGTTCTCCGGCCACACGATCGTCGCCCCGGCCCGCGGGTTCGCGGCGAGCTGGGCCGCCTTGGCGCTGCGCTGGTCGGTGTGGAAGTGCAGCCGACCGCGGTCATAGGCCGACAGCAGCACGTGGCGCACCCGGGGGTAGCCCTCGGCGTCGACGGTGGCCAGCGCCATCAGCGGCGTGCTGAGGAGGTCGGTGTCCTCAGCGCCGGTGTCGACCTGGGCGAGCCAGCGGTCGAGCAGATCGAGCGGGTCCTCGACGCGGTCGTCGACGTCGAGGTCGCTGCCGAACATGCTGGACGGGTTGATCACGAGGTCAGACGATGGGTGAAGCGCGCGATCTCCTGGAGGGAGGCGACCGCCTGGGCCACCGAAGCATCCCAGAGCACCGCGCCGTACTCGCCGCTGGCCTGGGTGGGGTCACCGAGCACACCGGGGGTGCCGAAGTCGTTCGACAGCCAGCCGAAGCTGACCGGGCGGGCGTTGAAGCCGATCAGCTCGAAGTCGGCCAGGTGCTCGGGCACCCAGCGCTCGGCCAGGGAGAGATCGACCAGGTCGGGGCGCAGGTGCATGACGATCGAGGTCTCCGCCGCGCCGCCGTGAACGCCGAGCCCGTGCTCGTCGAGGCCCTCCCCGTGGGGCGGGGAGCTGCGCGCCCCCAGCGACAGCGTGGGCATGGCGAAGGTCTTGAGCCCGTAGCGCTTGCGGATCTCGCGGATGACCACGCCGAGCAGGGCGGTGTTGCCCCCGTGGCCGTTGGCGAACACGATCGTGCCCGCCCCCAGGTTGGCCACTGCGCGCCCGATCTCCAGACAGGTGCGGAACATGGTGTCCCAGTCCAGCCACACGGTGCCCGGCGCCCAGTGGTGCTCGTCGGACTTGGTGTAGGCGAGGGTGGGCAGGCGCCAGACGTCGAGCCCCGCCGCGGCGGCCTGGTCGACGGCGACGGCGGCCACCGACTCGGCGATGAGGAAATCGGTTACCAGCGGCAGGTGCGGGCCGTGGTGCTCGATCGCCCCGGTGGGGACCACGACGATCGAGTCGGTCCCCAGGCGCTCGGCCGCCGCCGGGCCCGACAGCTCGGCCAGCTGGCGACTCACGCGGCCTCGGCGTCGACGTCGGCATCGATGTCGTAGGCGAGCGTGTCGAGCATGCGCTCCGGCGCCGGGGCCGAGCCGGTGATGCGCCCCTGGGGGATGTGCTCGGGAGCTCCGACCTTGCCCGGGTTGAGGATCCCGCTCGGGTCCGTGCGGGCCTTGAGCGCGACGAGCTCGTCGATGCCGTGGTCGACGTACCACTGGTGGGGGCTGTGGACGCGCACCCCCAGCGCCTCCAGCTGCGGGTAGCCGGCGTAGACATCCGCGGCCGCGGTGTAGGGGGCGGTGAGCATGCCGATGGGGAAGTGATGGGCGGCCTCGATGTGCAGCAGCCCGCCGGGGTAGACGGCCAGCACCTCATCGAGGCGGTCGATCAGCGCCTCGCCCCCGACCTCGACGTGGAACCACACCGTGTCGGGCGAGTTGCGCTTGAGCCAGTAGATCGGGTGGTTGTAGGACAGCGAGGAGAGCTTGAGGGTGTGGCGGGTGCCGTCCCGCACGTCGGTCACCGTCCCCCCGAGCGTCGCGATCGTCGCCTGGGCTGCGTCGACCGTCGCGACATCGAGGATCGCCCGCAGCGTCGCCCGGGCGGGGTCGATCGCCGGGTCCTTGGGCAGCCGGGCGGCGATCTCCGCCGGGTCGGCCGAGACGAGTCGCGGCATCGGATCGAGCGTCGACAGCGCGCGCAACGCCGCCTCCGCGACGGCGAAGTCGTCGAAGGTCCCATACAGCGAGCGCCACTCCTGCAGCGGTTCGAGCCGGACGGTCGCGGCACAGATCACGCCGGCGGTGCCGTAGGTGTGCACGAAGGTCTGGGCCTCCTCCCCCTCGACGTGGATCAGGGTCGGTTCCGCGGCCGGCAGGGCGACGTCCAGGGCGGTGACGAAGCCCATCCAGTTGGAGCCGTGGGCCATCGACCCGGTCCCCCCCGACCCGCCGGAGAGAAAGCCGCCGATGGTGCTCTGCGCGGTCGAGGGATACATCCACAGCTGCTGGCCGCCGGAGTTGGCGGCCTGCTCCATCGCCACCATGGTGGCGCCGGCCTCGGCGGTGATCAGCCCGTCGGTCACCTCGCGCACGCGGTTGGTGCGCCGGGTGTCGAGCACCACCCCGCCGTGCATGGGGATGCCCTGGCCGTAGTTGCCGGTGCCCTTGCCGCGCGGGGTGACCGGGACGGCGTGGCGGTAACAGGCGGAGATGATCGCGGCGATCTGCTCCGGCGTGCGCGGATAGGCGACCAGGTCGGCCAGGCCGAGGGGCAGCAGCTCGGAGATGATCGGCGACAGCGTCGCCGCGTCGGTCGAGGCGCGCTCGCGCGCCTGGAGCTCGGCTGAGACACCGTCCTCGCCGAGGAGCGCGGACAGCTCGTCGGACAGGGCGTCGATGGCGGTGGTGGAAGTCATGGGGTCCTCACAGGATGAGAGAAGCAAACGGGCCCGGCCCCACAGGCCGGGCCCGCACTCGCGCCTGGGTCAGGACGATCCGAGCTTGACGCTCTTGGACATGAACTGGTCGGTCGAGATGTCGCCCGGCGTGAGTCCGGACTTCACCTGCGCACCCTTGGTCTTGCCGAAGATCGGCGTCGCCTGCTTGATCAACTTGGCGATCCGGGCCGGATCCATGTACCCGATGTAGGGGATGCTCTGCTGGTCCTCCAGCTTCTTCATCATGGCGGCGGCGTAGGTCCCGACATGGATGTCGTAGGTCCAGCCGTTGTTGTACTTGGTCACCAGGGTGTCGATGAGCGTGTTGGTCGACGTCGGGTTGCTGAGATAGTCGACGTCGGCCTGCTGGAACACCGGCACGAGTTTCTTCAGGCACGGTGTGAGCTTGGTCAGGTCACCCGTGCGGATCGACAGGGGCTCGGGGTAGGGCTGCCAGCCGGTGTCGTAGATCAGCTGGTCCTTGACCGGCTTGTCCCAGGCCTGCACCTCGTGGGCGTAGATGTAGGGCTCGGCGGTGAGGAAACCCTGCTGGGCGTCCTTGCCCTGGGCCGCCAGCCACTGGCCGGGGGTGCCCTGGTAGGAGCCGTCGGTCTCACTCGTGGTCAGGTAGCCCGCGCTGGTCAGGTAGTCCATGTAGGCGGCGCCGGAGAAGTAGTAGACGACGCCGTTGTTCTTGGGCAGGGCCTGGCCGAGCTGCTTGATCGTCGACACGCTCGAATAGGTCTTGGGATCCCACATGACGATCTGGGGGGAGATGTTGTTCTCGGCGAACACCGCCGTGGTCGGCAGCTTGCCCGAGAACTCGATCGACTCATCCGTGTTGACGTAGCCGAAGGTGATCGACTTGTCCTGATACATCTCCTGGCTGGGCGTCGCGTAGCCGATGGCCGGGCCGCCCGCGCGGATCTGGAGCTTCACGCCGGTCGGCTGCCCGTTGGCATACAGGTCTGAGGTCACGCTCTTCTGGCTCGTGTTGATGGTCGGGTTCGGGCCGAGCATCTCGTAGGTGGAGCCGTGGTCGCCCTCGGGGTTCCAGTCGGTCTGGATGGTGATCGTCGACGGGCACACCCCGGCGAGGTTGACCTTGGCCCCCTTGGTCTGCGACGACGCGGCGTAGGCGCCGGTTGAGCTCGAGGCGGCGCTGGTCGCGGAGGAAGCGGAGGAGGACGACGACGTGCTGCTGCTGCCGCAGGCGCTGACCGCCACGGCGACCGCGAGCCCCAGGGCCAGCAGTCCAATCAATCGGATTCGGTTCATGCGTTCCTTTTTCGATGTGCGAAGTACGCCAGAGCTGGCGGGTCGGGCCGGCGGGGCGACGACTAGGAGAAGTCGTGCCAGCGGCCCACTGCGAGCCGCCCCAGCAGCCCGAAGAGCAGGAAGATCACCACGCCCAGCAGGCAGGCGACGATGATCGCGGCCCACATCTGCGGGCCGAGTGCGCGGGACTCGTCGACCTGGATGAGCGCGCCGAGTCCCGGCGTGCCGCGCTGGAAGAATTGGTCACCGACGATCGCGCCGATGACCGACAGGCCCGCTGAAGTGCGCAGGCCCACGAAGATCGAGGGCAGCGCCGCGGGCAGCTGCAGCTTGCGCAGCATGGTCAGCCGGCTGGCCCCCGCGAGCTGGAACAGCTCACGCTGACCCTTGTCCACCGATTGCAGGCCGAACAGGGTGTTGGCGACCATCGGGAACAGGGCGATCATCACGGTGACGATCAGGCGCGACTTGAGGTTGGCCCCGGCCAGCGCACCGATCAGCGGCACCAGGGCGAGGATCGGGATGGTCTGGAGCACGACGGCATAGGGGAACAGCGACTGCTCGATCCACTTGGCCTGGGCCATGACCATCGCGAAGACGACGCCGATGACGATGGCGATGGCCAAGCCGATGAACACGGTCTCCACCGAGTGGCCGAGCGCCGAGAAGAGCGCGCTGCGCGACGGGCCGTCGGCGATGCCGTCGGACCACACCTGGTGGGGATAGGGGACGAGGAAGCCGAGGCCCTTGTGGGCCTCGGTGGCCGCCCACCAGTACCACAGCCCGATGAGGATGGCGAGAACGACGAGGACCTTCCACCAGGTGCCGCCGCGGAGCTTGATCGGTGACTGACGGAACGCGGTGACGCGGGCCGCACTGGGGGTCTGGAGGTTCCGGTAGTTGCGAGGAGTCTGGACGGCCATCAGCTGTGGGCCTCCCGCAGGGCGTGGGATACCTTCCCGACGAGCTCACCGAACTCGGGGGTGAAGCGGATGTCGGGGTCCCGCGGCATCGGGAAGGGCACGTCGAAGGTCGCGACGATGGTGCCCGGGCGCCCCGACATGACGGCGACCTTGGTCGATAGGTAGACCGCCTCGGACACCGAGTGGGTGATGAACAGCCCGGCGAAGTTCTGCTCGACGAACAGCCGCAGCAGCTCGTCGTTGAGCCGCTCGCGGGTGATCTCATCCAGTGCGCCGAACGGCTCGTCGAACAGGAACAGCTCCGGGTCCATGAGCAGTGAACGGGCCACCGAGGTGCGCATCTTCATGCCCCCCGACAGCTGCTTGGGCAGGTTGTCCTCAAAGCCGGTGAGGCCGACGAGCTCGATCACCTTGTCCGCCTTGGCGGAGCGCTCCGCGGCTCCCATGCCCTGCAGCTCGGCGATCAGCTCGATGTTGGACCGGACGTCGCGCCAGGGCAGCAGCGTGGCGTCCTGGAAGACGTAGCCGACGTTGTCGGTGCGGACGCTCGTGGTGCCGGCCGAGGACGTCTCGAGGCCTGAGGCGATGCGCAGCAGGGTCGACTTGCCACAGCCCGAGGGGCCGACGACGGAGACGAACTCACCGCGCGAGACGGTCAGATCGACGTCGCGGAGGGCCACCGTCCCGTTGGGGAAGGTCATCTCCGTGTTGGCGAACTCGAGCAGCTGCGTGGACGAGCCGCTCGCGGTCCCGCGATCTGTGGACGCGGTGGTCATGGTGGTCATAGGACTCCGGTCGGTGCGGACAGGGTGGGAGCGGCGATCTGGCTGCGCAGCTGAGAGCGGGCGACGAGCGCCCCGCGGTGGATGACGAGCCGGTCCGCGGGGGCGGTGGCGATGGCCTGGGTCAGGTTCTCGGCGCGGACGAGCAGCAGTTCG
>CAZZVR010000059.1:10703-16731 GCA_964657595.1 Burkholderia sp. PAMC 26561
CCCGGTACTGGTGGGGGTTGACGCGGTTGTCATAGGACTCCGGAGGTGGCGGACAGGTGAGATGGGGCGGGTACAGCGGAAGGGGTGCTTGGGGCGAGAGCGGCGGGGGCGGCGAGGCTGGTGCGCAGTTCCGAGCGGGCGACGAGCCGGCCGCGGTGGATGACGAGACGGTCAGCCGGCCCGTTGGCCACCGCCTCGGTGAGACTGTCGGCGCGGACGGCCAGCAGCTCGGCCCGGGCGCCGACGCGCGGTCCGGCGACGGGCAGGCCCATGACGTCCCGGGCGCCGTCACTCACCAGCTGCCAGGACTCCGCGGGGCTGAGGTGGCCGGCGGTCACCAGCAGCGACGCGGTCTCGAACGCGCAGCTGCGGCCGACCGGGTTGAAGGGGTCGCGCACGTTGTCGGCCCCGGCAGCCACCCGCACCCCACCGTCGATCAGCGCCCGCAGCGCGGTCAGGCCGCGCGGGGTCAGCGTCGGGTGCTGCCAGCCCTGGAGATAGAGGTTGGTGATCGGCAGGGAGATCACCCCGAGGTCGGAGGCGGCCACCTCCGTGATGACCTCCGACAGCTCGGCGGGTTCCAGCGTGCCGAGCCGCACGCAGTGGCTGGCCGAGTACTGGCGGTCGCGCGGCATCTCGCGGACCAGACGCGCGTAGTGGGCGATGGTCAGGGGGCCGTCGAGGTTCTCATCGGTGTGGAGGTCGATGCCGAGGCCCCGCTCGGCGGCGATCTGAACCAGGCGCTCGACCTCCGCATCGGGGTCATCGGCCATGTGCGGGGCACCGCCCATCATGTCGACGCCGAGGTCGAGGGCCGCCTCGATGTCGGAGGGGGAGGCGTGCCAGTTGCAGAGGGCCACGATCTCAATGTCGATCAGCGCGGCCAGCTCCTCCCGCACCGCGACCAGCGCCGCGACACAGCGCGTCGGGAAGCCGGCATGGACGTCGGCGTGGGTACGGATGGCGGTGATGCCGTGGGTGAGCATGGCCAGCGCCTGCGCGCGCGCCCGCTCGACGATGGACTCGACCGTCATCGTCTCCGCGTAGGCCCGCCAGTGGGTGACCGCCGAGTTGAGATCCCCGAACGGCGGTTGGATCAGGTCAAAGGACAGCGCCTTATCCAGGTGGGCGTGGGGCTCAGCCGGGGCGGTCAGCAGCAGCCAGCCGTCGAGCTCCAGCGTCGCGGCCGGGTTGTGGACGTCGAGCTCACCCGCGGCGGCCACGTCGGCAACGGCGTCGTCGTGGAGGCGCACGTCGACGCGCGAGCCGTCCTCGAGCCGAGCTCCGCGCAGCAGGTCGATCGTCTGGGGGAGGTCCGTGGCCCCCAAGCCAGGGCCTGGCGTCCCTCCGGTGGTGGGCGGCGTGGTCACAACGTGGAGCGATGTTCACGGTCGCGATGACCCGGCGCTATGTCCACCGGGTCAAAGGCGCTCAGCTCTCCTGATCCATAGGGAGAACGTGCTCCCGACGGACCGATTTCTGTTGCCCGGGCTAGCGGTGGCGCTCGAGCGCGTCGCCGATCAGCCACAGCTCGGCGGGCCAGAAGCCGACGAACAGCGCCCGGCGCTCGGCGTTGCCCCGCTCGTCCTGATCGACGGTCTTGGCGCGGATCCACAGGCCGATGCTCAGCCCGATGGCGGCCAGGGAGGCCGCCTGCAGGTGCCACGGGCGTACGCCGATTCGATCGAGCAGGCTCACCATCTGCCCCCGAGTATCCCCGACCGTGCTGGGTCCGGGTCCTTCGGGGTAGCTCAGTCGGTGCGATGGTCGACTCCCCGGCAATCCAGCGCCGCCTCGACGCGTTCTCCACGGTCGGGTTCAACTTCGACCCCGCCCGCCTCAGCGAGTCCAACGGCTACCGCGTCACCGACGTCCGCCACCCCCTGCCCGGGGAGGCGCCCGGCGACCCGGCCCCGGACGGGAGCTTCGCCATGGCCTGCCGGCTCATCGCCAACTACGAGTTCGCCGATCCCGCCATGGTGCGCGCCTACTTCGATCCCGCCGCGCCGCTGACCGGCCGGACCATGGTGCTGCGCTTGAGCGCCCTCGGCGTGTTTCGCGTCTACGTCGGCGTGCGGATCCTGTCGGTCATCGACGAGACCCGCGAGGAGGCCGGCCGTCAGGCCCGGGTGTGGGGCTGGACCTACGGGACCCTGAAGGGTCACGTGGAGAGCGGGGAGATGAGCTGGACGACGTGGAAGTGGCTCGACACCGGTGAGGTGGAGTTCCGGGTCCATGCGCTGTCGCGGCCGGCTCAGATCCACAATCCCTTCACCCGGGTGGGGTTCGCGGTCCTCGGACCGCACGAGCGCCAGGCGTTCCTGCACAGCTCCGGCGAGCGGATGCGCGCGCGCATCGAGCAGGCTTGCGCGGCAGACTAGGCCCGCCCGATGCCCCGCAAGCCCAATCTCGCCCACCGCCTCAGCACGGCCCTGACCTGGCCGGTGGGGATCACCCTGACCTCCTTCGACTACATGTGGCGCATCACCGCGCTGCACCGGGTCGAGACGGTCGAGGACGCGGCGGAGGCGGGACGGCATCTCCCCCCACGGTTGCCCGGCGATGTGGACCCGACGGAGATCACCAGCCCCGAGGACGGGTCCGGACCGCTGTATCACCGCCTGTACGGGACCGACATCCGCGGCAGCGACCTGGACGCCGAGGCGCTGTTCGCGCAGCTGACCTACGACCTGCCCAAGGCGGTGCCGTTGAAGATGGCGCGCTTCCACAAGGTCCTGGGTGAACCCCACTCGGTCGAGCTGGGGGACGAGTACGTGGTGCGGATGCCCGGGCCCTGGGACGGTCCGGTCCGCGTGGTCGACCGCCAGCCCCGGTCGTTCCGGCTCACCACGCTCAAGGGCCACCTCGAGGCCGGCCAGATCGAGTTCCGCGTGCGGCCGGTGGCCGACGGCGACATGCTGCGCTTTGAGATCGAGTCCTGGACCCGCAGCGGCGACCCGGTGTCGAACCTGCTCTACACCCGGCTGCGCATCGCCAAGGAGGTCCAGGCCCACATGTGGATCTCCTTCCTGGAGAACGTGGTGAAGCTCGCCGGTGGCGCCATGACCGGCGGGGTCGACGTGATCACCCGCCAGGTCGACTCCGAGCCCTGATCCGTCGGGTTCACGCCCCGGTTCAGACCGCCACCGCCGGGGCCTCACCCCGGCGCGCCGCCGCCGCCTGCTCCCGCGAGTCCTGGCTCGAGACGACGACTGCCGACAGCAGCGCGGCGAGCACGGCGAAGCCACATCCGATCAGGAAGGCTCGCGAGTAGCCGGCGACCAGCGCGTGGTGGGTGCCGGCGGCCCGGCCGAAGTCGGCGATGCGCGAGGCCGAGACGGACACGAGGATGGCCACGCCGAGCGCGCCGCCGATCTGCTGGGAGGTGTTGATCAGGCCCGAGGCGATGCCCGCCTGAGGCCCGGAGGTCCCGGTGACCGCCGCGATGGTGACCGGCACGAACGTGAAGCCGAGGCCGAGGCCGACGAGGATGGAGGGACCGAGCACGTCCGCCAGGAAGGAACCCTCGGCGCTGATGCGCGAGAACCAGAACAGGCCGGCCGCCACGAGGATGAGCCCCGCGATCAGGGTCGGCTTGAAACCGAGGCGGGTCACCAGCGCCGAGGCGACGCCGGCACTGAGGACGATCATCGTCGCCAGGGGCAGGTAGGCGATCCCGGTCTCGATCGCGCTGTAGCCGAGCACGTACTGCAGGTAGTAGGAGATGAACAGGAACATCGAGGTCAGCGACATGCCCGTGAGGATCCCGGCCAGGTTGGCCCCCCGCAGCGTGCGCAGCCGGAAGATCGAGAACGGCAGCAGCGGGTGGGTGGTGCGCAGCTCGATGATCACGAAGGCGGCCAGCAGCGCCACCCCGATGGCCAGGCGCACGACGGTTCCCGTCGAGCCCCACCCGTCCTGGCTGGCCTTGACCATCGCGAAGACGAGCACGCCCAGGCCGGCGGTCGCGCTGACCGCGCCCGGGATGTCGAAACCCTTCACCTCGGTCGGGTCCTTGCCCTCGGGCAGCACCCGGGGGGCGGCGAAGATCGCCGCCGCCGCGATGGGCACGTTGACGAACAGCACCAGCCGCCAGTCGATCTGGGTGAGGATGCCGCCGAGCAGCACGCCGACGGCACCACCGGCACCACTGACCGCGCCCCACACGCCGAGGGCCCGGTTGCGCTCGGAGCCTTCGGCGAAGATCGTCGTGACGAGCGAGAGCGCCGCGGGGGCGACCAGCGCCGCGCCGATGCCCTGCAGCGCGCGAGCGCCGTCGAGGAAGTTCGAGGAGCCGGCGAGGCCCCCGAGCAGCGAGCCGATGCCGAAGACGACGAGCCCGATGACGAACATGGCGCGGCGGCCGATGACGTCGGCCAGGCGCCCGCCGAGCAGCAGGAAACCGCCGAAGGTCAGGGTGTAGGCGTTGATGACCCAGCTGAGGTCGGTCTGGTTGATGCGCAGGTCCCGGCCGATGGTCGGCAGGGCGACGTTGGTGATCGAGGCGTCGATCACGATCATGAACTGGGTGAGCGCGAGCAGGATCAGCGCGCGGTTCTTCTGGCGGGTCTCGAGTGCAGGCATAGGAGCGATCCTCTCGTCAATTCCGGTCATGAACGGTCCTCGATGCCGTTCAGGCGTGCTGTGGGCTACCAGCCCTCATCGCGCGCGGCGCGCTCGCCCGAGCCGGCCCAGGCGTCCTCGAGGGCATCGCGCTCGGAGACGAACTCCCGGGCGCTCATGGCGACGCGCTCACGCGCGCGGGCGTCCAACGCGGCCTGGGCCTCGGCTTCGGCCTTCTCGTGATCGACGGCGCGCACGGGATCGGGGGTCTCCATGACGCCGAGAAGGCTACACAGGCGCGGCGCGTGCCTCGATCCGCTGCTGACGGCGGAAGTGCTCGAGGATGAGCACGCTGACCAGCGCCACGTACACGCACCACAGCGAGGTGAGCTCGTCGACGCGCACGACGGCGGTCACGACCACGCCGACGACACTGATGAGCCCGAACCAGCGCAGGTAGGGACGGCTGGAGAGGAGCGCCGGCCCACAGGTGGCCAGCACGTAGAGGCCGCCGAGCAGCACGGTGTTGGGGGCGTGGGTGGTGTAGTCGATGCAGTGGGCCTCCTCGAAGGCGCCGACCGGAAAGGCGGTGACCTGCCAGAAGAGGTAGAGGCCCACCCCCAGGCCGAGGCCGACCAAGGGCCACATCCATCGCCCGCGCCGACGCTCGGGCTCGATCAGCGTGAACCCGAACGGGACGATGATCGGCAGCACCGCGTGAGCGAAGATGATGTACGCCTCCTTCGCCACATTCCCCAGCTCACGGGAGACATCGCCATCGAGGCCGAGCCAGACGAATCCCTCGACGAGCTGGTGGAGGCCGAACAGCAGCGGCAGCGCGCCGACGATCAGCTGGCGGGGTGAGCGCACCCGGCGCAGCGTGGCCACGCCCACTCCGGTGATCACCACGCCGGCGCTGAAGTCCGCGTCAGGCGAGAAGCACATGGGCGCTGGACCCTACGCCGAGGGTCTCGAGCGCGCGCTGCGCACCCAGGGGGTGGGGGCCCGGCTCGGCGCCGCGATACTAGGCGCGTGTCTGACCTCAACGTCCTGGGCGAGGCGCTCGCTCCCTGCGGCATCGATCCGCTGACCGGCTTCTTCCGTGACGGGTGCTGTCACACCGGTCCCGAGGACCGCGGGAGCCACACGGTGTGTGCCGTGGTGACCGCCGAGTTCCTCGAGCACCAGCGGCGGATCGGCAACGACCTGGTCACGCCGATGCCCGAGTATCGCTTCCCCGGGCTTGTGCCCGGGGATCGGTGGTGTGTGACGGCGGCCAATTGGTTGGCGGCGCACCTCGACGGCGCCGCCGCGTTCGTCGTGCTCGCCTCGACCCACCCACGCGCGCTGGAGATCGTCCCGCTCGAGGCGCTCCGCGAACATGCCGTCGACGTGCCTCCGGACCCCGGCGCGCTCGGAGCCTGATCCGCCGCCGGCGCCGGCGCATGGGGCGGAGCGGGCCGGG
>CAZZVR010000059.1:16741-17663 GCA_964657595.1 Burkholderia sp. PAMC 26561
ACCCCGCGGCGGGGCGGGACTAGGGCCGGGCGCCCGCGGCCGCACGGGCGGCGAGCCAGCCGTTGAGGGCGGCCCGGCGCTCAGCCCGCTGCTCGTAGGCCCTCAAGGCGAGCCGCACCCGGTCGACCGCACGACCCGTGGCGTGGCGCCCGGCGCCGGCATCCACCCGTAACCGCGGGGCCCGGGCGCCCACCATCGGACGGTTGGTGTAGCCCGATTCCGATGTCGCCACATCCGCTGCCATGCCCCTGGCGTTGAGGTTACCGGTAGGCCCGGCGCCGTCGAGCGAGACCGTGGCGGCGGCCTATTCTCAGATCGTGATGGCAGATGTCGACGCGGCGGTCCTCGGCCAGCTGACGCTCCGGGACGAGCAGCGCCTCCACCGCCAGGCCCGCCGGGTGCGGCACGGCGATGCCGAGAGCCGCGCTCGCTTCGAGCGCCAGCTCGCCGAGGCCCAGGCGCGGGTACAGCGGCGCCGCGCCACGGTGCCCGAGGTGTCCTATCCGCCCCAGCTGCCGGTGTCGGCGCGGCGCGATGACCTGCTGGCGGCGATCCGCGACCATCAGGTGGTCGTGGTGGCCGGCGAGACGGGCTCGGGCAAGACGACCCAGCTGCCCAAGCTGTGTCTCGAGCTCGGACGCGGCGTGCGCGGGGCGATCGCGCACACCCAGCCGCGGCGCATCGCCGCCCGCACCGTGGCCCAGCGCATCGCGGACGAGCTCGAGGTGCCCCTCGGCGGTGCCGTCGGCTACGCGGTCCGCTTCGACGACCGCGGGTCTGAGGACACCCTGGTGCGGCTGGTCACCGACGGCCTGCTGCTGGCCGAGATCCGCCGTGACCCACTGCTGCGTCGCTACGACACGGTGATCGTCGACGAGGCGCACGAGCGCTCGCTCAACATCGACTTCCTGCTCGGCTGCCT
>CAZZVR010000060.1:0-17425 GCA_964657595.1 Burkholderia sp. PAMC 26561
TGGTCGACGGCGTGGGCGGCGGTGGCCGAGCCATCGGTCCCCACGAGGATCGAGGTGAAGGGGGTGCTCGCCACGGGGCTCAGGCGAGGCGGATCACGGCGATGACGATGCCTGCCAGGACAAACAGGACGATCAGCGCCTGGGTGTAGATCCAGAACTTGGGCACATGAACAACCTAGCGCTTCTGGACCCCTAGGACTCGATGTCGATCAGCTCGACGGGTCGGGGAATTCCGTCCGCCTCGACGATCACCGCGCCGCCGGGCCAGTAGGGGTGGGGTGGGCGCCGGTCGCCGATCAGCAGCGCCTCCTCGACCCACGAGCCGGTGTTGACAAACCGGGTGGTTCCCGCGCCCGGTCTGAGCCGGTGATCCCACTGGCGCAGACGGTCACCCCGCAGGGGTCCCAGACGGTGCACGTGACCGAACACCACGTAGTCGGGGGCGATCTCCAGCGCGGTACACACCCGGGCCAGCGCCGGCAGACTGTGGCGCCGCATCTGCCAGTTGAGCAGGGTGGTGGTGAGGCGGGCGAAGCTCGGGCGCAGCAGGGAGTGCTGGACCCACTTGACCGGGGTCGGCTTCTGCTGGGGGATTCGCCCTCGCTCATAGTCGACGGGACGGCTGAACGCAGGCCGCTTCCAGAACCCGTAAGGCCCCTCGGGCTGGAGCACGCGGTCGAGGTAGTGGCCGTGGTGGATGAACACCCGGTCACTCAGCCACAGGCCCGGGTAGCGGACGCTCACCCGGGCACCCCCGCTGCCGAGCCGCGCCACCACCTCGGCGAGAACCTCCGAGGCGCTCGGGGGGACCTCGCCCTCGAGCTCCAGCTCCGTGCCGCAGGCGTCGATCCACGGTCGCACCATGCGCCGGTCGTGGTTGCCCGGCAGGATGATGATCTCGGCCGGGTGGGCTCCGATCGCCGTGAGGATCGGCCCGGCGATCTCCAGCACCTCCTCGGGCGGGCGACCCTCCCCGAGCTCGATCAGGTCGCCGAGGATGATCAGACGGTCGAACCCGACCAGCTGGGCGAGGAACGCCTCCAGCACCGCTGGGCGTTCGAGCACGCAATGGCCTGCGTACGCCCCGATGTGCAGGTCCGAGATGATCAGAGTGCGCGTCACTGGCGCGGGACATTAGGCGAGTCGCTGAGGCGCGCCTTAAACGACTCGGGGGGTCGCGCCCCCCGATGCATGATCAGACCGTGGGCAACGGTCAGACCGCACGCACTCCTACGTCGCTAGGCGACGGTCAGCGGAGCGCGGAAGTCAAGCGCGACACCGCGGGCGATGACCAGGACGGGGGTCTTGGCCTCCTCCTCGATGGTGATCTCGTTGCGCGAGGACATGAGGACGCGACCCTCGCCGGCCGCGGCACGCGAGCCGACGATCAGCAGGTCGATGCCGAAGTGCCCGTCCGTCACCTGGGCGCCGAAGTGCTGAGCGATCTGGTGGGCGGTGTCGATGGCAGCGTGGTCGTCGAGCTCGGCCAGCAGGCCGATCTTCTTGATCGGACGCTCGGCGTAGCCGGCGGGCGCGATCGCGACGGCGGTGGCGCCACCGTCGAGCAGCTGTGAGGCGCTCTTCTGGAAGGCCACGCGGTTGGCCGGAGTGCGGTACTCAGAGCCGAACACGATCAGGCTGGCGCCCTCGGCGGCGGCCAGCTGCTTGAGGCCCTCGCTGGTGGAGGCGTTGACCACGATGCGCGTCTGGGCCCCGCCCAGCTCGGCAGCACCGGCGTCCAGCTTCTGCTGGGCGGCGCTGTGGTCGGCGTTGGTGTGGCCGACATAGGCGAGGACGGTCTCGGCGCCGAGCCCGGCAAACACGCGGGCCAGGGCGAGTGCGTCGCGGTCGCCTGCGGTCCCGTCATAGGAAACGATAGTGGTGAGAGACATGTGTGTCCCCCCTTTCGAGGCAGTCGGTGATGTGAAACGAAATGGAAAGTCGATTTGCTGAATTCAAGATCGCACCAATCGAGGATCAGCACAAGTGAACCTTTTCATCGCTACCATCAGATCCACTAATGCTGAGCCTCTCCCGTCTCCGCGTTCTGCAGGAAGTCGTCAAGCAGAGCTCCTTCTCCGGAGCGGCCGACACGCTGCAGTACACCCAGTCTGCGGTGTCCCAGGCCGTCGCGCGTCTGGAGGAGGAGCTGGGAACCCCCCTGGTGGTGCGTGACCGCCGCGGTGCGCGCGCCACCCCGGCGGGGGAGACCCTGCTGGCCCACGCCGACCTCATCTTCGCCCAGGTCGAGGCGGCCGAGGAGGATCTCCATGCCGTGCTCGGCCTGCACGGAGGCCGTCTCCGGGTGGCGGTCTTCCCGAGTGCGGGCTCCACGCTGATGCCCGAGGCGATCGCATCCTTCCGGCGTCGGCACCCCAATGTGCAGCTGTCCCTGGCCGAGGGTGAGCCGGAGGAGATCGCCCCTCGACTCAGGGCGGGTGAGTTCGACCTGGCTCTGCTGTTCGCGTTTCCCGGCGCCGAGGATCCCGTCTCGGGCTACCTCGCCCATGGCGGCGGTCTCGCGGTCACCCCGCTGCTCGATGACGCGATGCACGTGGCCCTGCCGGTCGACCACGAGCTGTCGCGCAAACCGGACCTGACCCTGTGGGACCTGCGGGACGAGGACTGGGTCCAGACCGCCGAGGATTCGCCGTGTGCCCGTCATGTGGTGCGCTCCTGCCGCGCGGCGGGCTTTGAGCCGCACGTGACCTTCGAGTCAGACGACTACGAGATGATCCAGGGCCTCGTGGCCGCCGGCGTCGGCGTCGCCCTCATTCCGCACCTGGCGCTCACGCGCGTCCACCACGGCATCGTGGTGCGTTCGCTCGAGCCCGCCAGTCCGGTCCGGGCCGTGGTCGCTGCCACTACCGACGGTCCGGGCATCGCCCCCAGCGCGGACGCCATGCTGGAGATCCTCAACCAGATCGCGCCCGGATATGCGGATGTGCGCGGTTGGGCGCTGCCCGCCTGAGGTACCTATTCGTATGTGTCGGGCATCGATGAAAGCCGCAGGACCAGCTTCGGTTCCGTCGCCAGTCAGTACGACCGGGCCCGACCGTCCTACCCCAGCGCCATGGTCAGCGACGTCGTGGAGTACGCGGGTGCCCGTCCCGGTTCTTTGACCCTGGAGGTCGGCGCCGGCACCGGCAAGGCCACCGCGCTGTTCGCCGCGCGTGGCCTGACGATCACCGCGATCGAGCCGAGCGGCGAGATGGCCGCGGTGGCGAGGGAGAACCTTCCCGCTGACCGGGTCAGCTTCCTCATCACCAACTTCGAGGAGGCGCCCCTGGCGCCCCACCACTATCAGCTCATCTTCAGCGCCCAGGCGTGGCACTGGGTCGAGCCGATCACGGGTGAGCGTCTGGCGGCGGCCGCGCTGGTTCCCGGCGGGGCGCTGGCCTGCTTCTGGAACCGGGTGGACTGGAGCAACTGCAGTCTGCGCGCCCGGCTCGACGAGGCCTATCAGGCGATCGGTTGGGACCCCCAGGGGTTGATGACTCCGTACGCGGCCAAGCTGGAGTTCGCCGACAGCTGGCGTGAACGGATCGCGGCGATCAACGGCCTCAGCGACCCCGAGTCCCGCACCTACGAGTGGTTCGAGACCTACACCACCGCTCAGTACATCGCCCTGCTGGGCACCCACTCTGACCACATCACTCTGGAGCAGGAGCTCCGCACGCGCCTGTTCGGTGCGGTGGCGACGGTGATCGACGAGGCCGGCGGCAGCATCCGGCTCACCTACTCGACGCAGCTGTGCCTGGCGCGAGCTGGGGGCTGAGCCGCCAAGACTGAGCTCACGGAATGAGTTCAACCGCGTCGGGACGCGCCTGAGCCAGTGCGCGGTCAAAGGTGGCAAGCCGGTCGCCGTGATACACGGCCAGAGACGCGAGGTACGCGTCGGTGACCTGACGGTGGCCCATCACGTGCCCAAGGTCGGCGGAGGTGTAGGAAATCTGGTCAGCCAAGAATGTGCATCTCGGCGAGGCGTGAAGTTCGGCGAGGACCGCCGCAGCCGTTCCGGGACTCTCACCGCCGCGGACGAAGAACCGCACGAGGGCCCCTTCGACGATCGGACAGAGCGCTATCGCTTCGACCCCCGCCGCCCACGCGGCTGCCCGGTCATGGTGCTCATGCTCCCCGACGAGAAGGGCGATGAGCGCGCTGGCGTCCAACAGAAACGCGGCACTCATTCGTCGTCGAGTGCGTCGGCCACCTCATCAGCCGTAATGCGACGCCCGAGACTGATCACCGGAAACCCGCTGACCGGGCTCGTCGTCACCCGCACCGGGTCGCCAAGCGTGGCCAGACCCCGGGTCGTCAGATCCGCGATCACCCTGGATAGGGACTGGCCGCGTTCCTGAGCCAGCTCGCGGGCTCGACGGTGGACGCCAGGGGGAAGATCGACGGTGGTTCTCACTCCTGCATCGTACGTGAATCACTGATGATGCGACCCCAATTCACGTCCTCACGCGCGACGAGCGTGCATCGCGGCGGCCGACCGTGCCCGCTCGGACCTCTGTCCGTTTTGAGGCCTTTTGGGGCGGTAGGCAGACTGCCCATTCTGGACTGCTCCGAGAGGGCGCTTTGCACAACCTCCGTGGACCCCCCAAAGAGAGGTACAGCCTCGACGCCGACTCAGCGACGTATCCAACGAGATTGGGCCCCCTCACGCTGGAGCCCCAGGAGAGTGGTGTTCTTCGTGTTGCGGTGCAGTCGGCGCGATGGCGTTGAGCTGAGCTGAGCCGCCGTGGTTGCTGGGCTGGGGAGGGGAGCTGTCAGGTGCGGTGCTGGCGGCCGGGAGCGTTGATGGCTGTCGGGGTGTGGTGGGACAGCTCTGCGACCTCTCCGACGGAGACGGCCGCTGCGCGGCCTTCTGGCGCAGCACCAAGGTGACCGCTGATTTCAACCTGTTGGCCGCGGCTGTGAACCTCGCTCGTCTCGGCGTGCTCGGACGTAAACACCAACTCGGTGGATGGGCGCTCAGCAGTGAGCGAACGCTCACCCCGGTGGCGTTTCCGGGCTCGCAGCGGGCGCCGGTCGGCTCGCTGACCCGTTCCGGGTCATCACGCACAGCCGGAGGCCGCGTCAGCGGCCGTCTTCGTCGGAGAGAAAACCAAGGAGAGCGTTAGCTCTCCCTCCTCTCCCAAGCCCGTTCAACACCAACCTCCCAGGACCCTGCTGGCATGCCCACGGCCGCCAGTTGCCCACGAGCGCGCGCGGGTGACCCCGAGCCGTGGCGACTGACGCGCTCAGCTGGTCTGGACGATCAGCACCGAACAGGGCGCGTGATGGGAGACCTTGTTGGGCACCGAGCCGACGACGCGGCGGCGCGCCCCAGTCATGCCCTGGTTGCCGATGACGATCAGCTCAACGCCTCCCTCCTCAGCGACATCGAGGATCGCGCTGGCGGGATCCCCGTCGCGGGCGAAGGTGTCGACGACCTCGACGCCGGCGGCGCTTGCCTGCTTGACGGCCGCCGCGAGCGCTCGCTCGGCAGCGTCCTGGGGGGTGGCCGCCGCACCCTGGGCGAGACCCGCACCGGAGTCAAAGGCACAGACGATGCTCAGCTTCGCCCCGAGCTCGCCCGCCAGCGCAATCGCCTGGTCGACCGCCTTGTGCGCGGTCCCGGAGCCGTCGGTGCCGACCAGGATCGAGCTGACGGGTGCGGTGACCGACGTCTCCGGCACAGCCTCGCCGGTGCGGACGATGAGCACCGAGCTGGGTGCGTGATGGGAGACCTGATTGGGCACGGAGCCGAGCAGGAAGCGCCGGGCGCCCTGCATTCCCTGGTTGCCGACGACGATGAGGTCACAGCCCTGCTCCTCGGCCAGGTCGAGGATCGCGTCGGCTGGATCGCCCACGCGCTCGAAGGTGGCCACGTCCGTCAGCCCGGCCGCGCGGGCGGCCTCTGCCGCGGCCGCGAGGACATCGGCCACGGACTCCCCGGCGGGGTGCGCGGAGATGATCACCAGCTTGGCGCCCACCGAGCTCGCGAGCTGGATCGCGCGGGTGACGGCGGTGCTGGCTGTGCTGGAGCCGTCGGTGCCGACAAGGACGGACGTGAATGAGGGGATCGCCATGATGGGCAAACCTACCGTCTGGAACCGATCAACGCTCGACGAAGTACGGCCCGGACCCCTGACCGTCGGAGGAGTAGCGGCTGGTGATGGTCTTCTTGCGGGTGTAGAACTCGACGCCGTCGGTGCCGTGGGCGTGCAGATCCCCGAGGAAGGAGTCCTTCCAGCCGGAGAAGGGGAAGAACGCGACGGGGGCGGCGACCCCGATGTTGACGCCGATCATCCCGGCCTCCACCTCGTGCTGATAGCGCCGCACCGCCGCGCCGGACTCGGTGAAGATCGAGGTGCCGTTGCCGAAGCGCGAGGCGTTGACGATCGCGATCGCCTCGTCCAGGCTGGCGACGTTGATCACCGCCAGCACCGGCCCGAATACCTCCTCGCGAGCGATCTCCATCTCGGCGCTGACCCCGTCGACGACGGTGGGAGCGGTGAAGGCGCCCTGGGGGTGCGTGTCCGCCGCCGGTCCCACAGACCGGCGCCCATCAACGGCCAGATGGGCGCCCGCCTCGACCGCCCGGTCCACGAACCCCTCGATCCGGTCACGCGCGGCGCAGCTGATCACCGGCCCGACGTCGGTGGACTCATCCAGCCCATCGCCGACTCGCAGCTTCTCGGTCTCCGCCACCAGGGCCGGCATCAACTTCGCGTGCGCGTCACCCACGGTGACCACGACCGACCCGGCCATGCAGCGTTGGCCGGCGGCCCCGAAGCCCGAGGCGATGATCCCCTCAACGGTCTTGTCGATGACCGCGTCGGGCATCACGACCATGTGGTTCTTGGCCCCACCCAGGGCCTGGACGCGCTTGCCGGCCTTGGCCGCACGCTCGTAGACGAGCTTGGCCACGGGGGCTGAGCCGACGAAGGAGACCGCGTCGATGCCGGGGTGATCGAGGATCGCCTCGACCACCTCGCGTCCGCCGTTGACCAGGTTGACCACACCGGGCGGCAGGCCCAGCGCGTCAAGCTCCTCGAAGGCGATCTGCTGGGTGAGGGGCACCTGTTCAGAGGGCTTGAGCACGAAGGTGTTGCCACAGGCGATGGCGAAGGGCAGGAACCAGAACGGCACCATGGCCGGGAAGTTGAACGGCACGATCGCCGCGCACACCCCGACCGGCTGGCGGATCGTGGCGGCGTCGATTCCGCGGGAGACGTCCTCGAGGATGCGGCCCTGCATCGTGGTGGGCACCCCCGTGGCCGCCTCGACCATCTCGATCATCCGCGCCACCTCGGCCCGGGCGTCGGCGATCGTCTTGCCCATCTCGGTCGTCACCGACCGGGCGAGATCCTCCTTGCGGGCAACCAGTCGCTCGCGCAGCTCGAACAGCTTCTGCGCGCGTGCGATGGTCGACACCGCCCGCCACGCCGGCAGGGCGGCCCGGGCGGCCGCCACGGCGGCGTCGAGATCGGCGGCGCCGCTCAGCGGCACCCGCGCGATCGGCTCACCCGTCGCCGGGTTGACCACGTCCAGCTCGTCGGTGGCATGGGCGGCCGGCTGCCAGGTGCCGGCGACGTAGTTGTTGAGCAGACGAGTCGAGGTGAGGGTCATCGGGAGCCTTCAGTCGGGTGCGGTGCAGGGCACAGTGTGATGGGAGCGCGGGAGATGGTTTGGGTTGACAGCGCGCGCGACGCGCGATAACTTCGCGTCGAGGCTGCTGCAAACGTTTGCAGCAGGATGGAGAGATGAAAGAGGAGATGCTCGTGCGTCGGGTTTTACGCAGGCTCATGCCGGCTGGTGCGGCAATAGTGATTGCGGGCGTGGCTAGCGCCTGCGGTAGTTCAGCGGGTGGTTCGAGTGGCGGGAAGGTGGCCGCGGGTCCGATCACCATCGGCGCGTCCCTGTCGCTGTCGGGCGACTTCGCGGCAGATGGTCAGGCCTTCCAGCGTGGCTATGAGCTGTGGGCGGCGGACCAGAACCGCAAAGGCGGGTTGCTCGGGCACAAGATCAAGCTGAACGTCCTCTCGGATGCGTCGAGCGCGTCACAGGTCGTCAGCAACTACCAGCGGTTGATCGGCTCCGACAAGGACCCGCTCGTGCTGGGTCCGTACTCCACGCTGCTGACCGTGCCATCGGCACGCATCGCGGCGCGTTACGGCTACGCCTTCGTCGAAGGTGCCGGAGGCGGCCCGACGGTCTTCGGTCAGGGCCTGCACAACGTCTATGACGTGACGACACCCGTCAAGGATGACCTCGTCACGTTCGCGCAATGGGTGGCATCACTACCGGCCTCCCAGCGGCCCAAGACCGCTGCCTACGCCACGGTCGACGATCCGTTCACCCAGCCGCAGATTCCGGTGGCCGAGAAGATCCTGCAGGCTGCCGGCGTCAAGACGGTCCTCTCGAAGGTGTTCCCGGCCGAGGTGACCGACTACACGCCGATCGCCAGCCAGGTCGCCTCGAGTCACGCCGACCTCGTCGTGCTCGGGTCGGTGGACGTGCCGACGGTGTCGGCGTTCACGCACGCCTTCGTCCAGCAGCACTACAACCCCAAGGCATTCATCGCCACCGCGGGTCCAGATCAGGGCGCTCAGTTCGTCTCTGCCGTCGGGTCCGGCAACGAGAACGGCATCTTTGTTCCCAACGGCTGGTACGGCGGCTACCGCCAGGCCGGGAGCGAGGCGATGGTCAAGGAGTACGTGGCCAAGTACGGCGGGACTCCCACGGAGGTCAATGCCGACGTGGCCGAGGCCTACTCGGTCGGCCAGGTCCTCACCCAGGCGGTTCAGGCAACCCACAGTTTGGACAACACCAAGATCAACGCCTACCTGCACAGCGGCGCCACGTTCAACAGTGTTCAGGGACCGGTCAAGTTCGATTCCCTGGGCGAGAACACGGCGCAGAAGGCCCTGACCTTCCAATGGCAGAACGGAGTGCTCGTCCAGACGCTCCCGGCCTCAACGGCAGGTTCCAAGGCGCCCATCATGCCCAAGCCCGCGTGGAAGGGCTAGGCGCATGTCATCGACTGCATTGGCAGAGGCAATCATCGACGGCGTGCTGACCGGCGGTGTGTACGCACTCATGGCCGCCGGACTCACGCTCATCTTCGGCGTGATGGACATCATCAACATCGCCCAAGGTGTCATGGTCATCCTCGGGGCCTACTTGAGCTACGAGCTCTCGGTCCACTTGGGCATCGGCCTGCTCCCCGGGTTGCTGATCACCGTTCCGCTCATGTTCCTGCTCGGCGTCGCGATGGAGTTCTTCTTCATGCGACGTCTCGCGGAATCGGAGCGGACGCAGATGTCGATCCTCATCACCTACGCGGTGGCGATCATCATCGAGGGTGTCCTCACGGTGCTGTTCGGAGTTAACTACGACCAGCTCCATGCGTCCTATGTGAACTCCTCGATTCACATCCTGGGGTTCTACCTCCCGTGGATCTACCTGATCGGCTTCGGTCTGGCGATCGTGCTGATGCTGGCCCTGTACGCCGGCCTCTACCGCACGAAGTTCGGGCGGGCCGTGCGGGCGTCGTTGCAGAACCGCACGGCGGCAGACCTGATCGGCATCCAGGTCAATCGGGTCCGGACCGTGTCGGTCGGTATCGGGGTGGCGGTGACCGCCGTCGGCGGCATGGTCTTCGGTGCCACCAACTCGTTCAACCCGGGGACCGGCTACGACCTCATCTCACGGCTGCTGGCGATCGTCATCCTGGGCGGCATGGGGAGTATCGGCGGGGCGATGGTCGCCGCCATCTTCCTGCTCGTCATCAACGACGTGGTCGCCGTCGCGTGGTCTCCGACCTGGGCGCCGCTGGTCTACTTCGCGGCATTGGTGATCGTCTTGTCGGTCAGACCCCAGGGACTGTTCGGCCGGGCGGCGGTGAGAGCGCAATGACCGGCATGGATCTCCCCGGGAGAAACCCCGTCGTCGCGTCGGCGTCGGATCCCGCCGCTGGTCGCCGGCGTCGGGCGGTACCCGCAGCATGGGCGATTGCCCTTCTGCTGTTCGTCCTGTTCCCACTCGTCGTCACCGACCCGACGACCACCTCGATCGCCGTGTTCGCCCTCGTGTTCATGGTCGCGACGTCGTCCTGGAACATCTTCAGTGGGTACTCCGGGTACCTCGCGCTCGGTCATGCCGTGTTCTTCGGTGCCGGGGGCTACGCCGTCGCCCTCGCGGCGAAGGACTGGCACGTCGCCGGTGGCTGGCCGGTGTTCGCGCTGTTGCCGTTCGGGGGACTGGTTGCGGGCTTGATCGCGATCCCGGTGGGACTCATCGCGCTGCGGACGCGGCGGCACACGTTCGTCGTCGTGACCATCGCGATCTTCTTCATCTTCCAGCTCGCGGCGTTCAACCTCGGTTTCACCGGCGGCACCTCGGGACTGACGTTCCCGTTCGCCACGTTCTCCGCGGCGAACTACAACCAGCCCTTCTACTACGTGGCGCTGGCCATTCTGATCCTGACGGTGCTGGTTTCGTGGGGGGTGCGCCGCTCGCGCTTCGGGCTGCAGCTCCTGGCCATCCGGGACGACGAGGATCGGGCGCTCGGGCTGGGGGTCAAGACACGACGGATCAAGATGTCCGCGTTCGTGCTCTCGGCCATCCCGGTGGGGATGGTGGGCGGGTTGTACTTCTACTTCGTGGGCCAGATCTATCCCCAGTTCGGATTCGACCCCCTGTTCGATATCTCGATCGCCCTGATGGGCTTCATGGGCGGCTTGGGCACGATCGTCGGACCGCTGCTCGGGGCGCTGGTGCTCGAGTCCCTCCAGCAGTACCTGACCCAGTCCCTGTCCACCAACGGCGTCTACCTGATCGCCTACGGCGTCCTCTTCCTCGCGGTCATCATCGTGATGCCGCGCGGGGTCGTCCCGGGCATCTCGGCGTGGCTGGCTCGGCGACGGACCGTCGCGGAGCGCAAACGTCCCGAGGGCAAGGACACACAACCCATCCGCGACCTGGCAGGAGCAGCACGATGAGCAGTTTGATCGAGGTCGAGGGTGTCTCAAAGGCCTACGGCGGCGTCAAGGCGCTGTCGGGATGCAACCTCCAGGTGCATGAAGGGGCGATCAACGGGCTGATCGGGCCCAACGGCTCTGGCAAGACCACGTTGTTCAACGTCATCACCGGCTATGAACGAGTCCAGGAGGGGCGCGTGTCCTTTCAGGGCACGGACATCACCAATGCCTCACCGGACCGGATCTTCGGTCTGGGTCTTGGCCGCACGTTTCAGCTGACGCGGATCTTCGGACGTCTGACGGTGCTGGAGAACATGCTGGTCGCCACCCAGCGGGAGGAGTCCTGGCTGCGGGGCATCCTGCGCCTGGCTGGATCGCCCAGCGAGCGACGCCGGGCGATGGAGCTGCTCGACTTCGTCGGCATCACCCGGCTGGCCGATCAGCCGGCGGGCGTGCTGTCCTACGGGCAGCGCAAGTTGCTCGAGCTCGCCTCTATGCTAGTCGCGGATCCGGCGATTCTGCTGCTGGACGAACCGGCGGGCGGCGTCAACCCGACGCTGATCGGTGATCTCGCTGACCGGATCAGGGAGTTGAACGCCATGGGCAAGACGATCCTCGTCGTCGAGCACAACATGGAGTTCGTGATGAACCTCTGCTCCCGCATCACGGTGCTGAGACAGGGCAGCGCGCTGATGTCCGGTACGCCGGATGAGGTCCGCAGCAATCCGGCGGTGCTGGATGCCTACCTCGGAGGTGAGGATGACGAGGCCGACCTGGCCGAGATCGCCGGGGAAGCCACCCAGCCGCATGTCGCTCACGTGTCAGTGACCCCGCGGGCGCCGGCGCCGGAACCGGCTGCCAGCGTTGACTCGGTGCTCACCCTCTCAGGGGTCAGCGCGGGCTACGGGGGCGGAGACATCCTCAAGCAGGTCACGCTCGAGATTCCCCGCGGCGGCATCACCTGCATCGTCGGACCCAACGGCGCGGGCAAGTCGACGCTGATGGCGACGATCAGCGGCCTGCTCACCCCGCGTGAGGGCGAGATCCGGTTTGACGGCGATCGCATCTCCGGCCTGTCCCCGCGCCAGATCCTGGGTCGCGGGCTGTCCCAGATTCCCCAGGCGCACAGTCTGTTCGGCGAGATGACGGTGCGGGAGAACGTCGAGATGGGTGCGTTCACGATCAACGACCGCGGGCTCATCGCACAGCGGCTCAAGACCGTGGAGGAGCTCTATCCGATCGTCCGCGATCGTGCCGACGAGAAGGCCGGCAGCCTGTCGGGCGGCCAGCAGCGCCTGGTCGAATTCGCGCGCTGTCTGATGTTGGATCCCCAGCTCATCATGCTCGATGAGCCCTCCATGGGCTTGGATCCCCAGACCCGCCAGATGGTGTTCGACATGGTCGCGCAGATGAACGAGCGGGGCAAGACGATTCTGCTCGTCGAGCAAAACGCCCGGGCCGGCCTCAAGCTCAGCTCCCACGGTGTCGTGCTGGAGAACGGCATGGTCCGCCTGACGGGGTCCGGCCGTGAGGTGCTCGAGCATGCGGAGATCGGTGCGCTGTACCTCGGTGGAGCGGTCGTCAGCGACCAATCCGGCAGCGCAGCGGTCGCGGGTTGAGCGTGCATGCTCTGGGGCTGAGCTGGTCTGTGCCGGTGGGCGGTTCACCCCACCCGGACCGACGCATCCGAGCCTGACTCATAATGCACGCGGTGCGTGCGGTGGTGACGATCCGGGATGTGGCCCGCTTGGCCGAGGTCCATCCCGGCACGGTCTCGCGCGCGCTCAATGAGGAGACCCGGTCGCTGGTCAACCGGGACACGGCAGAGCGTGTCCTGCGGGCGGTCGAGCAGCTCGGCTACCGGCCCAACCCGATCGCCCGCGGACTGAAGACCAGCCGGTCCTACACCGTCGGCGTCCTCATCCCGGATCTCACCAACCCGCTGTTCCCGCCGATCATGCGCGGGATCGAGGATCGGTTGGCGGAGGCCGGATACACGGTTCTGGTCGTCAACACCGACAGCGATCCGGCCCGGGAGCGCAACCAGATGGAGGTGATGCGCGATCGCCAAGTCGACGGCTTCATCGCCGCAACCGCCCGCCTGGACGTCGAGCTGCTCGAGGAGGTGGCGGCGGGCGGCGCACCGATGGTGCTCGTCAACCGCAGCTTCGAGGACGGCTCTCTGCCTGCGGTCACCGTCGATGACCGCAAGGGCATCGGTCTCGCGGTCGACCACGTGGTGGACCTCGGCCACACCAAGGTGGGTCATGTCGCCGGCCCCCAGAACGTCTCCACCGGCCACCGGCGGAACCTCGGCTTCCACCAGGCGTTGCGCGCCCGGTCGCTGCCCGCCCCGCGGGGCCACACGCGGTTCGCCACGCGGTTCACCGAGAGCGAGGGCACGCGCGCGTGCGGGTCGCTGCTCGACCGCCAGCCGCAGCTGACCGCGATCGTCGCGGCGAACGACCGTCTGGCGATCGGTTGCTACGACGCGTTGGCGGCTCGCGGTCTGAGCTGTCCGGGTGATGTCTCGGTGACCGGCTTCAACGACATGCCATTCGTCGGACGGCTTGCCCCTCCGCTCACCTCCGTGCGGGTGCCCCAGCGCGAGATCGGGATTCGGGCCGCCGACCTGCTGCTGCGCCGCCTGGGCGGGGGCGAGCTGGAGAACGGGGAGATCCTGCTCGAGCCCGAGCTCATCGTGCGCGGGTCGACGGCGCCCCCGAGAGCCTAAACCGCGGCGCGCCGCAAACGTTTGCAGTATGATCGCGAGCGGGAAGAGAGGTGACCGCGCTCGATGCTCATGTCCACGTGATCGTGCCCGAGATGGCCCGCAGCGCCGTGCACTCGGACGCGTGGCGGCCACTCGTGGAACGGCGCCGCGGCCGTCAGGAGGTCGAGGTCAGCGGCCGTCGCATCCTCTCGGCCGTCGATGAGTTCGTCGACCTCGATCTGATCCTCGCGACGCTCACGAGCCGCGGCACCGGCTCCGCCCTGCTGTGCCCCTGGGTCGCGCTGCTGTTCGAGACCCTCGACGGCGACGAGGCGCTGCGTCGCTGCCGGATGCAGAACGCCGGTCTGCTGCGCTTGCATCAGGCCCAGCCCGAGCGGGTCCATGTTCTCGGTGCGGTTCCGCTCCAGACTCCGGAGCGAGCGGCAGCGGAGCTGCGTGACGTGATGGCGATGCCCGGCTTTGCCGGGGTCGAGATCCCCGCGAGCGTGGGCGGCGAGCCCCTGGGGGATCCGCGGTTTGAGCCGTTCTGGGCGGCGGCTGAGGAACTCGACGCGCTCGTGTTCGTCCACCCGACGACGCGAGCGTTCAGGGAGCCGGTGTTCGATGACCACTACCTGTGGAATCTCGTCGGCAATCCCTTTGAGACCACGCTGGCGGCGGCACATCTCGTCCTCAGCGGCACGATGGCGCGCCACCCGGGGCTGCGGGTGCTGCTCGCCCACGGTGGGGGAGCGGCGCTGGCGCTCCGCGGTCGTCTGCGTCATGCCCAGCGCACCGTCGCCGCGGCCGGCGCGGCCGATGCACCGGCGGCGGATACCCAGATCCGTGAGCGCTTTCTCTTCGACAGCGTCACGCATGACCCGCAGGTGCTCGCCGACCTCGTCGCGGCCGTGGGGGCCGAGCGCGTCCTGCTGGGTTCCGACTACCCGTTTGACATGGCCGATCGCGATCCGGTGGGGACGGTGCGGGCGGCCGGGCTCAGCTCCGAGGAGCAACAGGCGCTGCTGTCTGGCAACGCCCGCCGGGAGCTGAGAGTCGAACCGCAGCAGCCGAGGGGTGGGAACCGTGCCTGATGCACGCGTGGAAGCCGCCGTCCGTCACTGGGCGGGCCGGTTCATCGCCAACGGCGTGGACTACAACGACTTCGTCACGACGACCGCGGGGATCTCGACCTGGGACGAGTGGCTGCCGGCCTGGACGGCGACGGCCCAGCGCCATGTCGACCTGGCCGAGGAGGCGCGGGCCGTCGGACGGCACCGCAGCGCGGGGGAGGCCTGGCTGCGGGCGGCGATCAGTTATCACTTCTCCAAGTTCGTCTGGATCCTCGACCCTGCGCAGAACCGTGCCAACACCGTCTCTGCGGTGGAGGCGATGCGACGGGCCCATGAGCTGTTGGCCACCGGGGCCGAGCGCATCGAGGCACCACTCGGCCCCGGCAGAGTGTTCGCCACGCTCCGGCGGCCCAGCGTCGGGCCGGCCGCGGTCCCACTGGTCGTGCTCATCCCGGGGCTGGACTCCACGAAGGAGGAGTTCTTCCGCTGGGAGCAGGTGTTCCTCGACCGTGGGATGGCCACCCTGTCGGTGGACGGCCCGGGTCAGGGTGAGGCCGGGTTCGAGCTCCCGCTGCGCCATGACTATGAGTCGGCGGTGGGAGCGATCCTTGACGCCGCGGAGGCGTGCCCCGGTATCGCCAGTGACCGCGTCGGTGCCGTGGGCGTCAGCCTGGGCGGTTATTACGTCGTTCGGGCAGCGGCCTTCGAAACGCGCATCCGCGCCCTTGCCTCGGTCAGTGGCCCCTTTGACTTCTCCGCTGGCTGGGAGACGATGCCGGAGCTCACGCGGGAGACCGTGCGCTACGTCTCTGGCGCCGAGGATGACGCGGGCGCCCGCCGCGGGGCCGCCAAGCTCGAACTGAGCGGTGTCGCCGAGCGGGTCGCCGTGCCGAGCCTGGTCGTCACCGGCGCCCAGGATCGCGTGATCGCCTGGAGCGACACCAAGCGGATCGCCGACGCGATCCCCGGCGCCGTCTGGGTGCTGTATGAGCACGGCACCCATGTCTGCAACAACATGCCCTACGCCTACCGGCCCTTGGTGGCCGACTGGATGGCCGATCAGCTGAAGCGTGGCCACAACGAGAGCGAGGTTTGATGTCCGACCTGAGCATTGCCCCGGCACCCGACGTTCACGAGACCCAGCGCGACGTCTGGGGGGCCTTCATCGGGGGACGTTGGGCCCCCACGGGGGGGCGCGACACCTTCGCGGTGGTCGAACCCGCCACCGGCCGGGAGCTCGCCCAGGTCGTCGAGGGTGATGCGGAGCTCGTCGGGGCTGCGGTGGACAACGCCCGCCAGGCGTTCGGCGCCTGGCGGGATCTGGCCCCGCGGGAACGCGGCAACCTGCTGCGCCGAGTCGCCGCCGTCATCCGCGAGCACCTCGACGAGCTGGCGGAGCTGGAGGCGCGCGAGGTCGGCAAGCCCCGGCGCGATGCGCTGCGGTTTGACCTCTCCTTCTGTCACGCCGGCTATGACTACTTCGCCGGCCTCGCCGACACGCTGCACGGCGAGATCGTCGATCAGGGCCCGATCGAGGCACGCATCGTCTACGAGCCGTACGGCGTCGTCGCGGCCATCCTCCCCTTCAACTGGCCGCCCATCCACTTCACCAAGAAGTGTGCACCGGCGTTGGCGGCGGGCAACGTCGTCATCGTCAAGCCGGGCGAACAGGCACCGCTGACCGTCCTGCGGCTCGTCGAGCTGGCCAACACGGTGCTGCCGCCCGGGGTGCTCAACGCGGTGCCCGGCGTCGGTGCGGGCCCGGCGCTGTCGGCCCACCCGCGGGTTGAGCGGATCACCTTCACCGGGGCCACCGTGACCGGCCAACGCGTCCTGCGCAGCGCGGCGGAGAATCTGACGTTCGCGACGATGGAGCTCGGCGGCAAGAACGCCGTGATGGTCCTGGAGGACGCCGACCTCGACCAGGCCCTTCCGGTGGTCCTCGAGGGCATGTTCTACAACCAGGGCGAGGCGTGCACCTCCACGGCACGGATCCTGGTCCATGCATCGCTGCATGACGCGTTCGTGGCTCGCTTCAGTGCGGCCGTCCAGGCCCTCGTCGTGGGTGACGGCCTCGACGCCGCGACCGACATCGGGCCTATGGTCGACGCTGCCCAACGCGAGAAGGTGCTCGCGTTCCTGCGGGACGGGCTGGTCGCAGGGGCCCAGATCGCCGCTCAGGGGGAACTGCCCACCGATCCGCGTCTGCGAGACGGTTTCTGGGTGGCTCCGACGGTCCTCACCGGGGTGACCCCGCAGATGTCGATCGCCCAGGAGGAGATCTTCGGACCGATCGCCTGCGTGATGGTGTTCACCGACGAGCAGGAGGCCATCGAGATCTGCAACGGAACCCGCTACGGGCTGACCGCCGCGATCTGCACCACCGACGAGGCGCGCGCCTACCGGATCGCTCAGCGCCTCGAGGTCGGGATGGTGTTCGTCAACAACTACATGCGCAGGTCATTCCTGGGCTCTCCGTTCGGTGGCCAGAAGGGCAGCGGGTTCGGACGCGAGAATGCGGCCGAGACGCTGCGGGAGTTCGTTCGCTCCAAGAACATCCGGATGCCGTCGGGGCGCGGGACCATCCCGACCTGGCCTCCGCGCGACTGACCCCCGAGAGCGCGGTGCTGTGGCGCGGCGGCGCTCGGGTGGCGCGCGGCGGC
>CAZZVR010000061.1:0-17424 GCA_964657595.1 Burkholderia sp. PAMC 26561
ACCTGGTGATCTGGGACCCCTCGGTGGTCACCAAGGACATCAAGACGTGGATGGACTTCATCGACGCGACCAAGGGGGAGGCCAGCGGCACCACCAGCTACGGCATCAGCTACAACACGATCTCGATGGGCCTGTGGGCGCTGGGGTACTCGATGAATGACACCAACAAGACGCACCTCCAGGCGGCGTGTGACCTCATGAAGTCCACCGCCTCGCACGTGAAGGCCTTCAACGGATTCAACGTCAGTGGAATGACGAGCGGTGAGATCTCACTGATGGCCTGTGATCAGTCGGTGGCCCGACAGGTCCTGTTGGAGAAGCCGCACTTCAAGTACGTGGTCCCGGGTCCCCACAGCGAGCTGTGGGTCGACAACTACACGATCCTCAAGAACGCCGCCCACACCGATCAGGCCTATTCGTTCATCGACTTCCAGCTGGAGCCGACGAGCCAGGTCACCGACACCCAGTTCATCGGCTATCCGACCGTCCTTCGGGGACTCGAGAGCAAGATCCCGGCCAAGACACCGTTCAAGGATGAGATCTTCATCCCGTCCTCGGTCTATCCCACGCTGGAGACCTTCCAGGTCCGCGAGAGCCTGCAGGGTTACATCGAGCAGTTGGCCAACGAGGTGCAGGCGGCTTGAGCCTGGCCACACCGCGGGCCCGCGGCCGCCGCCAGGCTCCGCCGCGCACCACGGTGAGCCGGGGCCTGGTGCTGAGCGTGTCGCTCGGCACCGTCCTGAACCCGGTGAACTCCTCGATGCTGGCGGTCGCCCTGGTGCCGATCGCCCACGCCTTCGGGGTCGGAGTGCTGGCGGCCTCCTGGCTGGTCAGCGCGCTGTACATCACCACCTCGGTGGCCCAGCCGACCTGGGGGCGCATCTGCGACGCCGGGCATCCCAAGCGGGTGTTCCTGATCGGTTCCGCACTCGTCGCGCTGGCCGGCGCGGTGGCCCCGTTCGCGCCGAACCTGGCGTTCCTGATCGGGGTGCGGGTGCTGCTGGGACTCGGTACCGCCGCGGGCTACCCCGCGGCGCTGGCGATCCTGCGCCGGGAGGCCGATCGCCAGGGGGGGACGGTGCCCAACGGCGCCCTCGGCACGCTGTCCTTCACCGCTCAGGCCACGAACGCCTTCGGACCGGCGCTCGGCGGTGCCCTGCTGGCCCTCGGCAGCTGGAAATGGGTGTTCCTGTTCAACCTCCCCTTCGTCGCCGTCACCTGGGTGATGGGCTACTGGTTCATCCCGCCCGACGGTGAGTCGCCGGCCGCGGAGTCGCCGGAGGACGGGGACCTCACCCAGCTCGACCACCCCCAGCGCGAGCGCCTGACGCTGGGATCGCTCGATCCGGTGGGGATCCTGCTGTTCAGCGGCGCCACCGGACTCGGCGTCGCCGCGCTGTTGAACGTGCAGGCCGACCCGCTGGTGCTGACCGGTCTGGCAGTCGGCGCGATTCTCAGCGCGATCACCTTCGTGCGCTGGGAGCGCCGGGCGGCGGCACCGTTCATCCCGCTCGGGCTGTTCGAGGAGAACCGCGGGCTGGCCGGGACGTACGTGCGCGTGATGCTGTTCAACACGATCTTCTACGCGATCTACTACGGCTGGCCGATCTGGCTCGAGCGGGGCCGCGGCCTCAGTCCCTCGACCACCGGCCTCGTCACGCTGCCGATCGCGACGGTTGCGGCGTTCGGGACGGTGGGAGCCGCCCGCATGAGTCGCGGACGCGGCCCCCGTCGGGCGCTGCTGGTCGGTTCCGCGGTACTGATCGCGGCGCTGCTGGCGATGCTCGGCCTGACGCCCTACACGCCCTTGCCGCTGCTCATCCTGGTCGCGGCGGTCCTCGGCATCCCCAACGGCTTCATCAGCGTCGGCAACCAGCTGGCCACCTACCAGCAGGCCCCCCGGAGCCTGGCGGGGGTTGCCGCGGGCCTGCAGCGGACCTCCTCCTACATCGGCGCCAACATCGCCTCGGCGCTCGTCGGGCTGACCGTCTCCGCGTCCGGCGCCCAGGGGGCCAGCGGTCCGCTGCACGTGATGGCCGGGGTGCTGGCGGCCGGTGCCACCTACCTCTTCCTGCGGGTCCTGGCCAACCGGTCGCTGTCCAGCGCCATCGTGGCCGGCGGATAGCCTCCGCGGGTGCCCAACCGTCCCATGACCGCCCCAAGATGTTTAGCCGCGGGTACATGGATCGGCCGCCCCGGCTGGCCTACGGTCAAGCCACGATGCAGCTCGTGGAACGCCACCGGATGACCCATCTGCTGACCAACAGCTTCGCCCGCCGTCTGGGGGAGTTCGTCGACGAGTCCACTCGCCGCCAGCTCGCCTCCCCGGCGCTGGCCGACGCCGACCCCGAGCTGCAGAAATCGCTGGCCGCGGCGACCGCCCGGGGCGCCGAGCTGCTGGTCGGCGCCCTGCGCGCCACGCGGGATCCCGGCTCGGAGAAGGCCGAGTTCGGTGCGCCCTTCGCCGAGGTGGCGGCTCGGCACGGAGTGCCTCTGGCCGGGGTGCTGCACTGCTACCGGCTCAGTCACGCCGTCGCCGTCGACCATCTCCTCGACTGCGCCGCCGCGGAGGGGATCCCGCTGGCGATCGCGGTGGAGCCGATGCGCAACCTGTTCTGGCACATGGACTCGATGATCGCCACGGGGTCGCGCATCTACGTGGCCGAGCGCCGCCGCATCAACTCACGTCCCGAACGCACCAAGTACCTGCGCATCAAGGCCGTGCTCGACGGCGGCACGGAGCTGGGTCTGCCCTATCCGCTCGATGGCCCCCACGTTGCCGTGGTCCTGCGCGCCCCTCAGCCGGCGGGCGTGCTGGCGGCGATCGCCGAGGCGGCGGGACAGGCGCCCCTGCTGGTGACCGAAGCCCATGACGGCAAGGTGCTGGCCTGGATCGCCTGCGATCTCTGCGAGGAGGATGTGGTCGCCGCGCTGCGGGGCAGCCGGGCCGGACCCATCGCGGCGGGCGTCAGCGGCCACGAGCCCGGCATCGAGGGCTTCCGCGCCGCCCTGCGCAAGGCGTCGCTCGCGCTGAAGATCGGCTCCAGTCAGGGGCCGGCGGTGACGACGTTCGCCGACGTGGCGCTCGAGGCCCTCGCGGTGGGCGGTGAGGAGGTGGCCTGGGAGTTCGTCCGTAGCGAGATCGGCGCGCTGACCGAACCTGACCGGCGCACCTCACTGCTGCGCGACACGCTGTCGGAGTACTTTGCCGCCCACGGCGCCGCCCCGGCCGCCCAGCGCCTGGGGGTCTCCGAGCGCACCGTGACCTACCGCCTGCGCCACGCCGAGGCGATTCTCGGCCGGCCTCTCAGCGTCCGCCGCGCCGAGTTGGAGACCGCTCTGCGGCTGCACCGGCTGCTGTCATCGGCAAACGCGCGTCACGGGTTGGCGTCCGCCGCCTGACCCGCTTGCGAGCCCCGGCAATCCCGGTCCCGGCCGGTCGTCGGAGCATGATCATGGTGCGATGAGCACGCGTGTGAGGTCGGCGGCGCCGCTCGCCTGGGGCATGCCCCACCCGCTGTTGGACCTCCCGCTCCTCAGCGCCGGCGAGCTGGCCGCGCTGGAGGACCGCGCCGCCGCCCTGATCGGCACCCAGAGCGACACGCTGGTGCTCGGCGCTGAGGCGTCGCTGCCGCTGGAGGCCGTGACCGCCAGCCTCGGCGGCCCCGGCCTGGAATGGCTGAACATCGTCACGAGCCCCTACGGGCACGGGTTCGGCGACCTGCTGGGCGGCCACGGGACGGTGGTCCATAACCTGGTCACCCCTAATGACCGCCCGGTGCGGATCGAGGAGATCGCGGCTGCCCTGGCCGAGCATCCTCAGGTCACCGCACTGGCGATCGTCCACGCCGAATCCCTGACCGGCGTCGTGAACCCGCTGAGCGACGCGTGTGCCCTGGCCCAGGAGCACGGACTGCTCACCGTGGTGGATGCGGTGGCCTCCGCCGGGGCCGAGCCGGTCGACGTGGACGCGCTGGGCATCGACATCTGCGTAGTCGGGCCCCAGAAGGGCTGGGGCGGACCCCCGGGGGCGTCGGTCATCTCGATCAGCGACACGGCCTGGAGGCTGATCGAGGCCAATCCCCACGGTGCACGGGGATCGCTGCTCTCCCTGGCCGACATTAAGGCGCGCTGGATCGACCCGGGCCGCACCCGCGTCATGGGCACGCCGCCGCCGCTGGAGCTGGCGGCACTGGGAGCGGCGCTCAGTCGCCTCGAGGATGAGGGGATCGAGAACGTCGTCGCGCGCCACGGCACCGCGGCCACGGCGGCGCGGGCCGGACTCCAGGCGCTTGGTCTGAGGCTCTGGGTGGGGAATGAGCGTGACGCGTGCGCGGTCGCCACGCCGGTCCGTCTCCCGGCCGGAATTGACCCAGCCCGCGTCCTCATGCGGGTGCGTGAACAGGCTCAGCTCGAGTTGACCCCGGGCACCGGAGACTTGGCCGGCTCGGCGGTCCGGATCGACCACATGGGAGCCCGTGCCTGCCTGCCCTTCGTCATGGCCGCCGTCACCGGGCTCGGCGTCGCCCTCGGTGAGCTCGGTGCCCGGGTCGACATCGCGGCAGCGGCGGACGCGGTCGCCGGCGCCTATGGCACCGGTCTGACACCATGACCCGTCGGGTGGCGGTGCCATCCCCCAAATGTTCTCCACATGGCCAAAGACTGACTTGTCGTGGTGACTGACACTCCACCGATGCTGGCTGACCGTCTCCTCCTCACCGAGCCGCTTGACGGCGGTGCGGAGATCGCGGTCAGCACGGCATGGCGCGACCTGCACGGCGCGATGATCGCCAGCCTGCAGCGGGGCGGTCTCGAGGCCGTCGCCAAGCTCGCGCATGAGGCGAGCGGGGCTCCCATCACCATCGTGGTCCCCGGTGTCGTCGCGGTGATCGAGCCGGCGAGTGCCACGACCGAGCGTGAATGCGCCATGCTGACCCGCCGCGTGCGGGAGATCATCCACCGCCCAGGCCCGGTCGAGTTCGGCGGGTTCACCTCCCCGGTGCCGATCCGACACAACGAACGGTCGGTCGGGGTGGTCGCGCTCTGGCACGACTCGGTGGACTCGGAGCTGAACCAGCTGGTCAACCCCGATGCTCGCGCCGGGGCTGCGCCGTCCACGCGCCTGGTGCTCGAGGTGACGGCGGCCGCCGTGCTGACCGCATTGGTCATCGAGGACGCGCGCATGGAGACCGAGCACCGCCTGCGTGGCTCGTTCCTCGAGCAGCTGCGGGCGGGCGACTGGCTCAACGGCGCGGAGATCTCGCGACGCGCAGCGCGGTTGGGCTGTGACGTGTCAGGCGGTGCGGTGCTGTTGTGCGTCGAGGTCGACGGGACGCGTCCGCGTCTGGTGGCGCTCGGCGTGACCGACGACCATCCCGGGGCCTTCGCCCATGCCATCGCGCCCGTTGATGGCGGGCCCACACAGGTCTGGGCGATCCTGCCCGCGCTTCCCGACGGCGGTGAGGGCGTCGTCGAGGCGACCCTGGTGGCCGCCAAGCGGCTGGCCGCCCGCCTGCGCCAGTACGGGCCGGTCGGCCTGTCGCGCTTTCACGCGGATCCGGCCGAGTTCGCCCGCGGCCTGGATGAGGCCGAGCTGATGCTCGACGTGATGCGCAAGGCGGCGGTGCCGCCGGGCAGCGAGATCGTCGAGGGGACCTACAAACTGCTGTTCCGGCTGCTCGCCTCCCACCCGGACGAGCTCAGCAGCTACCACGCGACGACGATCGCACCGCTGGTGGCCCACGACGAGCAGTATCGGACCGACCTCGTCCGCACCCTTGAGGTGTACCTCGATACCAACTGCAACATGAACGTGACCGCCGACACGATCTTCGCCCACCGCCACACGGTGGCTCACCGGCTCGAGCGGATCCACGAGCTCACCGGACTCGATCCGACGATTCACGAGGACCGCGAGCAACTGGGTCTGGGCCTGAAGATCCACCGACTCACCGCCTGATCGCCCCGGGCTCACCTCCGCGGCGAGCCCTCGAGCCCCAACCCGGTCACCGTCAGGCAGGAAAGTCGGCGCCCACCGCGCAGATAACATCACAACCTTCCCGCCGGTAAGAAGGAGTCCCCCTGCATGTGCGGCATCGTCGGATACGTCGGGCCCCGTGAGGCCCGCGCCCTCCTCATGGAGGGCCTGGAGAAGCTCGAGTACCGCGGCTATGACTCAGCCGGCATCTCGGTGATCGACGGCGGCCGGATCGATGCGGTGCGCGCGGTGGGCAACCTCAACGCGCTGCGCACCGCCCTGGCCGCCCGGACCACGGTGACCCGGGAGACGGCCAGCTCCGAGACCGGCTCCTTCACGGCCATCTCGCTGACGGACCCGGACCCCGATGCCGTGCGCGCGGAAGCTGTCGCGACGCTGAGCGAGCCGGTGCCGCCACACGGCACCGGCATCGGCCACACCCGCTGGGCGACCCACGGCGGGGTGACCGAGGCCAACGCCCACCCGCACTACGACAGCGCCGACCGCATCCACATCGTCCTCAACGGCATCGTGGAGAACTACGTGGCCCTCAAGGCCCGCCTCGCCGACATGGGGGCGCACTTCACCTCCGAGACCGACGCCGAGGTGATCGCCCACCTGATCGCCCACCACTACGCCCGGGGCAGTCTGGTCGACGCGGTGCGCGCCACCTATCAGGAGCTCGAGGGCCACTTCTCCTTCGTGGCCATGAGCGTCGATGAGCCCGGTCGGCTCGTCGGCGTGCGCAAGGAGTGCCCGCTGATCGTGGGTCGCGGCGACGGTGAGACCTTCATCGCCTCCGCGGTGCCGGCCTTCATGGCCCACACCCGCTATGTCCAGTACATGAACGACAACGAGGTCGTCGTCGTCACGCCCGAGGGCGCCGCGTTCTCCACCGTCGAGGGCGAGCCGCTGGCCCGGGAGATCTCGGTCATCGACTGGGACCCCGAGACGGCGGAGAAGCAGGGCTATGAGACCTTCCTGCTCAAGGAGATCCATGAGCAGGCTGAGGCGGTCGCCGACACGATCGGGGAACGCGCCACGCGGGTGGACGGGATCGACCTCGACTTCGAGGGCGCCATCGACCCCGCGGTGCTCGCCCGCGTGCGCCGGATCGTCATCGTCGCCTGTGGCACCTCCTACCACGCCGGGCTGATCGGCCGCTACGCCCTGGAGGAGTGGGCGCGGGTGCCTGTCGAGGTGGAGATCGCCTCTGAGTACCGCTACCGCAACCCGATCGTGGGTCCCGACGACCTGGTCATCGGCATCTCCCAGTCCGGGGAGACCCTCGACACCCTGATGGCGATGCGCACGGCTCAGGCCAAGGGGGCCACGGTGTTGGCGCTGACCAACATCATGGGCAGTCAGATGACCCGCGAGGCCGACGGTGTCCTCTACACCCGCGCCGGCCTGGAGATCAGCGTGGCGGCGACCAAGACCTTCATCGCCCAGGTCACGGCGCTGTACCTGCTGTCGCTGTCACTGGCCGAGACCCGCGGGACGCTGGAGCGTGACGAGCTCACCCGCCTCGTCGCCGAGATCCGGCGCCTGCCGCACCTCATCACCCAGCTGCTCGAGGACGAGAGCGCCAACATCGCCCGGATCGCCAAGGATCTGGCGGCCGGGGAGTTCTTCCTCTACATCGGCCGCCACGCCGGGGTGCCCGTCGCGCTGGAGGGCGCGCTGAAGCTCAAGGAGCTCTCCTACATCGCCACCGACGCCTACGCGGCCGGGGAGATGAAGCACGGTCCGATCGCGCTGCTCGACGAGTCCACGCCCGTCGTCGCGGTCGCCACCGACTCACCGGTGCTGCACAAGCTGATCTCCAACGTCCAGGAGGTCCGCGCCCGGGGTGCGCGCGTCGTGGCCATCGCCTCAGAGGGCAACCTCACCATCGGTGAGCATGCCCACGAGGTGATCCGCGTGCCGCAGACGGACTGGATGCTCAGCCCCCTGCTCGCCGTGGTGCCGCTGCAGGTGCTGGCCTATGAGATCGCCCGCAACCGCGGGCTCAACATCGACCAGCCGCGCAACCTGGCCAAGACCGTCACCGTCGAGTAGCGCGCCGGCGCACCGACGTATGCTCGGTCAGATGGCGACTGCATCCTGGCTCGAACCTCTGCCCGACGCCGACCAGCAGCGCGCGATCGATGCCTGGGCCATCGACGACCTGGGAATCGCCTCCGAGACGCTGATGGAGCGGGCCGGCACGGGCCTGGCCCGACTGGTGGCCGACCGGATCCCGGAGGGTGCCATCGCGGTGATGGCCGGCACGGGCAACAACGGCGGTGACGGCAAGGTGGCCGCCCGGCTGCTCGCCGACCGCGGCCGCGACGTCGACCTCATCGAGGTCACCCGGGACACGCCGGCCGACTTCGACTTCGACTCCCGCCTCGACGGCTCCGCGGCGGTGATCGACGCGCTGCTCGGCACCGGCTTCCACGGCGCCCCGCGCGAGCCGACGGCCCGGGCGATCGCCGCGATGAACGCGGCCCGCGAGGAGGGACTCGTGGTCATCGCCTGTGACGTCCCCTCCGGCGTGAACGCCAGCAGCGGTGAGGTGCAGACCGCGGCGGTCATCGCCGATCACACCGTGACCTTCCATGCCGCCAAACCCGGACTGTGGCTGTCACCCGGCAAGGGCCACGTCGGCGGGGTGACGATCGTGGACATCGGCATCCCCACCTGGGATCTGCCGGTGGAGATCGACACCGGGCTCATCACCCAGCACGTGCTGGACGCGGTCCCGCGCCGCGGGGCGGACTCGAACAAGTTCACCAGCGGCCACGTGCTCATCGTGGCCGGCTCTGAGCAGTACACGGGCGCGCCGGTCATGGTGGCGAGGGCCGCCGCACGGGCCGGAGCGGGTTACGTGACGGTGTGTGTTCCCGCGGCGGTCATTCCGGTGCTCCAGTCCAAGCTGCTGGAGGAGATGGTCACCGAGCAGTCAGGGGCTTTCGACCTGCTCGGCCGAGCGAATGCCCTCGTGCTGGGGCCGGGTCTAGGAAAAGGCTCAGACGTCGAGGCACTCGTGCGATCGCTCGCCAATCAGGCCAAAAGCCCCCTCGTGCTCGACGCCGACGGGCTCAATGCCCTCGGGCCCGATCCGGCGTTCCTGGCCCGCCGCGGTGCGCCGACGGTGATCACGCCCCACGCGGGAGAGTTGGGACGCCTCCTCGCGTGCGATTCGCACGACATCTCAGCCCACAGATTGCAGAAAGCGCAGGAGGCGGCCCGGCTCTCCCGCGCAGTGGTGGTGCTCAAGGGTGACGACACGATCATCACGGACGGAACGCGCACCGCCGTCAGTCCGGGGGGTGTCCCGGCTCTGGCCACCGCCGGAACCGGAGACGTGTTGAGCGGGATCATCGGCGCCTACCTCGCCAAGGGCATGGACCCGTTCACCGCCGCCTGCGCGGGGGTCTACGCGCACCTGCGCGCCGGGGCGCTGGCCGCCCGCTTCATCGGCCAGGAGGGGGTCATCGCCTCGGATGTGATCACCGAGCTGCCGCGAGTGTTCGCGCGTGACGCGGCTGACGAGGCGGACTGAGTGACCTCCCACGGGGGTCGCTAGATGGCGCTGCGAGCCGTGGCCGAGGTCAACCTGGCGGCGATCGAGCGCAACGTCGCCCGCCTGCGTGCGGAGCTGGGCGGAGTCCGGCTGTGTGCCGTGGTCAAGGCCGATGCCTACGGACACGGGGCGGGGCCCGTCGCGCGCGCTGTGCTGGGAGCCGGGGCGGGCTGTCTGGCCGTGGCCACCGCAGCTGAAGCGCTCGCCCTGCGCGAGGGCGGGATCGAGGATGCCGACATCCTCGTGCTCGGCGCGGTGAGCACCGAGGAGCTTCCGCTGGCGCTGGCCGCCCGGGCCGAGCTGGTGGCCTGGGATGAGGACTTCATCGCGGCGCTGACCGGTCACACGGTACGCGTCCACGTCAAGCTCGACAGCGGCATGGGCCGGCTGGGCACCCGCAGCGTGGCCCAGGGTGCCGCGGTCGCAGCCGCCATCGACGCGACACCGGGACTCGAGCTGGTCGGCGTCACCACCCATTTTGCCACCAGTGACGGGGACCTCGGCTTCGCCCAGGCCCAGCTGGAGACCTTCCTGCCCTTCGCCCGGTCCCTGGCTCGCCCCGGGGTGACCGTGCACGCGGCCAACAGCGGGGCGACGCTGCGCCTCGGGGTCAGCCACTTCGACATGGTGCGCTGCGGGATCGCGCTCTACGGCGCGGACCCGATGAACGAGGATCCCGACCGCTTCGGCCTCGACCCCGCGCTGGCGCTGCGCTCCTACGTGGCCGCGCTCAAGCCGGTGGCGCCGGGCCAGAGCGCCGGGTACGGGCGCCGCTTCATCGCCGCCGCGCCGAGCTGGCTGGCCACGGTGCCGATCGGCTACGCCGACGGCGTGAGCCGGCGCCTGACCAACAACTGCGACGTGCTCATCGGCGGACGGCGCCACCCGCTGGTCGGCACCGTGAGCATGGACAACATCACCGTCGACGTGGGCGCCGATCCGCAGGTCGAGGTGGGGGACCCGGTGACGCTGATCGGGACCGACGGTGCCGAGCGCCAGACCGTGGAGGACCTCGCCCGGCGCGTCGACACGATCAACTACGAGGTGCTGTGCGGCATCTCGGCACGGGTGCCCCGCCGCTACCACCGCGACGGGGTTCCGCTGTGACGCCCTCGGCCGGGGGCCCGCTGACGCAGCTCGCCGGCCTGACCGACCGGGCCTGGCTGGTCGGCGGAGCGGTCCGCGACGAGCTGCTGGGGCTGAGCTGCACCGACTATGACCTCGCCGTCGAAGGTGACGCCAAGGGCCTGGCGCGGGCGCTCGGCCGCGCCACCGGAGCCAGCTCCTTCGCGCTGTCAGATGCCTTCGGGGCCTGGCGGGTCACCGCCACGGACCGCTCCTGGCAGGTCGACCTGACCCCGTTGACCGGTCCCTCCCTGCAGGCCGACCTGGCCAACCGCGATCTCACCGTCAACGCGATCGCCCGGCCCCTGACCGGAGGGGAGCTCATCGATCCCTTCGGTGGCGCGGCGGACCTGGGCGCCCGGCGCCTGGCCATGGTCTCAGCCGGCGCCTTCACGGCCGACCCCCTGCGGGTGATTCGCCTGGCGCGGTTCGCCGTTGAGCTCGACTTCGACGTCGATACGCCAACGCTGAACGCCGCTCGGGCGGCGGCGCCGGCGCTGGTGAGCGTCGCGGGCGAGCGCATCTACGCCGAGCTGCGCCAGATCATCGCCGGCCCGCGTCCGCTCGACGGCCTGGGGATGCTGGAGTCGGTGGGCGCCACGGCGGTGGTGCTGCCCGAGCTCATGGCGCTGCACGGGGTGGAGCAGAGCGTCTATCACCACCTTGATGTCCACGGCCACACCATGGAGGCCCTGGCCCATGCGATCGACCTGGCGGCCGACCCGGCCGGCGTGCTCGGCGTGGCGGCTGAGCCCGTGACCGGGTTCCTGACCCAGGGGCTGGCCGATGACATGACCCGCGGGGAGGTGCTGCGGTGGGGGGCGCTGCTGCACGACATCGCCAAGCCCCAGACGCGCGCCGTCACCCCCGAGGGGAGGATCACCTTCTTCCGCCACGACGCCGAGGGCGTCGGCGTGGTGCGGGAGATCTTCGGCCGGCTGCGGGCCTCCGAGCGGATCAGCGCCCAGGTGGCGGCGCTGACCCGCCATCACCTGCGCCTGGGCTTCCTCGTCCACCAGCGTCCGCTGGGACGCCGGGACGTGTATGACTACCTGGCCGGGTGCGAACCGGTGAGTGCCGACGTGACCCTGCTGTCGGTGGCCGACCGTCTGGCCACCCGCGGACGCAACGGCGACGCGGCGATCGCCGCGCACCTCGAGCTGGCCCGGGAGCTGTGGCCGGCCGCCCTGGAGTGGCAGGCCCGGCGCCCGCGGCCCGCGCTGCGCGGAGATGACCTGGCCGCGGCCCTGGGCCGTCCCGCCGGCCCGTGGCTGGCTGAGGTGCTGGAGGAACTCAACGCCGCGCGCTACGCCGGTGAGATCGACGACTCAGCCGCGAGCGCCGTCGGCCACGCCGCGGCGTGGCTGGCGCAGAACGGTTAGCCTCCGCTGCGGTGAGAGACCCGGACTGCATCTTCTGCAAGATCGTCGCGGGGGAGCTGCCCGCCCAGCGCGTGTACGAGGACGACCTGACCCTCGCGTTCATGGACATCGCGCCGGGCAGCCGCGGCCACCTGCTCGTCATCCCCAAGCAGCACGCCAGGGACATCACGGCGATCGACCCCGCTGACCTGGCCGCGGTGGCCCAGAGCGCCCAGGTGATGGCCCGGCGGGTGACCGAGCGCCTCGGCGCCGACGGGGTCAACGTCATCAACTCCTGCGGGGCGGCGGCCTGGCAGACGGTGTTCCATCTCCACTTCCACGTGATCCCGCGTTACGTGGGTGACCCGCTCGTGCTGCCCTGGACGCCCGCTCCGGGTGACCCGGAGGCGATCGCCGCGCTCGCCCAGCAGCTGCGCTGACCGCGCCAGGTCTGCAGAACAGTCCATTTACGGGGAAAGTCCCGCTGTGCGCGCGGCCGTCTGACTGATATTCTCTCGCGCACCCGCGGGGTCCGACACGGTCGGGCGGGTATTGCGTTGACGTTCAATCGGGGTAGGTCACATGGCAACTGGAACCGTTAAGTGGTTCAGCGACGAGAAGGGCTTCGGCTTCATCACACCTGATGATGGGGGTCGGGACCTGTTCGTCCACTTCAGCGGCATCGACGGGGATGGCTACCGGTCACTGCCGGAGGGTGCGAAGGTCAACTTCGAGGAGGAGGCCGGGCCCAAGGGTCCCAAGGCCGTCAACGTCACCAAGCTCTAGCCACGGCGCGCGCTGGGGTCCGCTCGCGGGTTGGGCGCCGTTCGCGGGGCGCTGCAAGCAAACCCGCAACAATCTTGGCCCGGATGGGTTTAAATGGGGGCAATGAGACGTTCTTCGCTGGCCATCGCGGCCGCCTCCATGCTGGCCGCGGCCGGACTGCCCGCGACCGCCGCCGCCACTGAGGTCCAGCTCGGTCAGACTGCCACGGCGCTGGCCGCTCCGACCTGCCCGGCGGGCACCTCAGCCGCCAACTGCACGATCCTCCTGACCCAGATGACAGGTCTCGAGACCCTGAGTGACGGCACGGCCAATCCGACCCAGGTCAAGTCCGACGGGGTCATCACGTCCTTCACGATCGGTATCTCCTCGGCAGCCAAGAGCTACGTCTCCACCCTCGACCTCCCCACCGCACAAAAGGGCTATGGCGGCCCGCCGTCGGCTGAGCTGACCATCCTGCGCCCCGTCGGTGGTCCAGGGCAGTTCCGCTGGCAGGTGGTGGCCCAGGGCACGCCCCAACCGCTGGCCGCCTACCAGGGTTCGGTCGTCCAGTTCCCCATGGCCCAATCCCTCCCGGTCGTGCCGGGGGAGGTCGTCGCGCTGACCACGACGACGTGGGCGCCGGTGCTCTCGATCGACCTATCCAAGACCAACTTCGCCTACCGTCAGCCGGTGGTGGCCACGTCCAAGACCGCCGGAGCCGCGGCGACCTGCAACCAGACGACCCTGGCGACGCCGCTGACCTTCGGTAACCAGTCAACCTACGGTTGCAGCTACACCGGCACGCGGATCGAGTACTCGGCCACCGAGGTGACAACCCCGTCACCCACGGCGTCGATCCGGCTGGAGCGGCGGATCGACCACCAGATCCGCACCCCGCGGATCATCAAGCGCTAGACCTCCACCCCGACACTGACGCCCGGCGGAACCCCGCGGGGCCACCGTCGGAGCGGCTAGAGCCCGCCGCCGCCCGTGGTCGAGCTACCGCCGGTGCTCCCCGCGGTTCCCGCGGTCCCGGCGGTGGTTCCGCCCGTCGCGCCGCTCGTGCCACCCGTCGTGGCAGCGGTCGCAGCGGTCCCACCCGTCGCCGCGGCGCCACCCGTGGTGCTCGAGGCGGCACCGGAATTGCTGAGCGCAGACCCTCCACTCGAGCTCGAGGCTGAGGGGCTTGCGGCCGAGCTGCTCGTCGACGATGTGGTGGCCGTCGTGGCGCTGGTCGTCGACACGGCGGGAGCGACGGCCTGGCTGGTGGGAGGAACCGTCAGCGCCGGCGCACCGCTGGTATCGGTTGAGCTGCCACTGGAGCCACAGGCGCCCAGGGCAATCGCCGCCGCGACCGCCGCGACCGCCACGGCAGGCGTGCGCCTCACTCGGACTCGGGGTCGGCGTTGCGGTCGGGCAGCGGTTCCAGGTCCTGTCCGCAGGTCGTGCAGACGATGAGATCGCGCTGACACAGCTGATCGCAGTGGTTGCAGAAGCGCAGGTTCTCGACGGCCCAGGGGAGCTCGGAGGCGGTGGGGGCGACCGGGGTGAGCTTGGCGACCGGGTAGAGCGGCTCACCCGTCTCATGGTCGACGTACGCGACGTCAAGCTGAGCCTCGATGATGTGCTCCCGACCGGAGGCCGAGCGGTAGCGGTACTTGTCGCGAATTCTCATGCGGACGCCTCCGTTCTAATGGTGCGCGGGCGAGCCGTGCTCGTCCGGCAGGTGGTCGACCTCACGCTTGGTGTCGCGAATCCACAGCACCAGGGCGACCATGAAGATGACGCCACCGATGATCGTCCAGATCCAGTTGACCGTGGTTCCCACGAGCGTCAGGGTGATGCCCACGGCGATGGCCAGCGGAATCGGCGTCCCGGGCGGGAGATGGATGTCCTCGCCCGCGGGCGGGACGGCGTCCGGGTCATGCAGCGCCGCGCTGGGCGCCGGGGTGGTCACCCCGGCGTTCCGGGACCCGGAGGCAGGGTTCTGCGGCTGAGATGTGCTCACGAGTGCAGGTAGATGGCGCCGACGATGAACGTCGCGCCGAACATGAAGAAGCAGATTGCTCCGGCGATCAAGCCGGTGCGGATGTTCTTCTGGGCCAGCTTCTTATCCATGGGTCGAACTGTACCTGTTTGCGGCGTCGTGAGAAGGCGCGGGCAGGCGCGTTAACCAGACCGACTCAGAGCTTGACGTCGACGACCATGGCGCAGAACAGCAGCGCCAGGTAGGCCAGGGAGTACAGATACAGCCGCAGAGCCGCCTTGCGGTCCGCTCGGCGGTACAGCATCACCGCACCGAGCACGAAGACGAGCCCGAGGACGATGGAGCAGGTCTCGTAGATCACGCCGAACTGGCCCGTGCAGGCGGGCAGCTGGGTCAAGGCGTAGAGCAGCACCGAATACAGCAGGATCTGGCGACGGGTCTCACGTTCGCCCTTGATCACCGGCAGCATGGGGATGTTGACCTTCGCGTACTCGTCCTTCATCAGCAGGCTGAGGGCCCAGAAGTGGGGGGGAGTCCAGTAGAAGACGATCGCGAACAGGTAGACGGCCGTCCAGGACAGCGAGTTGTGCACCGCCGCCCAGCCGACCAGGGGCGGGATCGCTCCGGCGGCACCGCCGATGACGATGTTCTGCACGCTGCGGCGCTTGAGCCACATCGTGTAGACGCCGACATAGCCGACGAAACCGGCGAAGGCCAGGGACGCCGCCAGCACGTTCAGCGTCAGGCTCATCAGGATGAAGCTGAGTGCCGCCAGCGAGCACCCGAAGGTGAGCGCGGCACGCGGGGAGACACGCCCGCTGGGCACCGGACGGTGCGCGGTGCGCTCCATCGCGGCGTCGATGTCGCGGTCGTACCAGTGGTTGACCGCGCCCGCGCCCCCGGCCGACAGATAGCCGCCGAGGCAGGCGAAGAAGATCTTCGCCACCGGCGGGTTGCCAGCGACCTCCATCGTCGTGATGGTGGTCAGCAGCAGGAGCGACTGGACCTTGGGCTTGGTCAGCTCGACGTAGTCGTCGAGCACCTGACGGACCCGGGACCGGGGGGCGACGACCAGCGTCGCAGTGGAACTCTGACCGCTCACGGTGTGCTCAGCTTGCCTGCGAATCGACGGGGTGACCGGCCCGGGCGCTTACTGCGCCCGGGTGAACTGCTCGGCCCCGCCGGTCTTCTGGACGACGCCGGTGTCGATCTCGATCTGGCGGCGGATGTCCTTCATCGGCTCGACCGAGCGGACGTAGGGGACGACATCGAAGTTGTTGACCGGGGGCGGGGACTGGGTGAACCACTCCAGGGTGTTGCCCTTCCACGGATCCGAGCCGGCGATCTTGCCGGTCTTGTAGGAGCGCAGGAAGTTCCAGAAGGTGATCAGCAGGCCGATGCCCAGGATGTAGGAGCCGATCGACGAGATCAGGTTGAACGTCGACCAGCCCAGCCCCGGCTGGTAGGTGTAGATGCGCCGTGGCATGCCCGACAGGCCCAGGGCGTGCTGGGGGAAGAAGGTCAGCTGGAAGCCGATGAAGGAGATCCAGAACGACATCTTGCCCAGGCGCTCGTTGCACAGCCGGCCGGTGATCTTGGGGTACCAGTAGTAGGTGCCGCCGATGATCGTGAACACGGCGCCGCCCATCAGCACGTAGTGGAAGTGGGCGACCACGAAGTAGGTGTCATTCAACTGCCAGTCGACCGGGAACACCGCGAGGAAGATGCCGGTGATGCCGCCGATGAGGAAGGTGAAGATGAACCCCAGGGTCCAGTACATCGCCGTCGTCATGACCAATGACCCTCGCCAGATCGTGCCGATCCAGTTGAAGATCTTGACGCCGGTGGGAATGCCGATGAGGAACGAGCTGAGCATGAAGAAGGCCAGCACGGCCAGCGGCATCGGCGCGGTGAACAGGTGGTGGGCCCACACGAGGGTCGCCAGGAAGGCGATGACGATCGTCGAGGCGGCGATCGCCTTGTAGCCGAAGATCGGCTTGCGCGCGAACACCGGCAGGATCTCCGAGACCATGCCGAAGCCCGGCAGGATCATGATGTAGACCTCGGGGTGGCCGAAGAACCAGAACAGGTTCTCCCACAGCACGGGGGATCCGTGGAAGGTGGGGTCGAACCAGTGGGTGCCGAAGTGCCGGTCGGTCAGCAGCATGGTGACCGCGGCGGCGATGACGGGCAGGGCGATGACCAGCAGCACCGCGTAGATCAGGATCGACCAGATGAACAGGGGCAGACGACCCCAGCTCATCCCGGGTGCGCGCATGTTGACGATCGTCACGTAGAAGTTGATCGCACCGACCAGCGAGGAGATGCCGGTGAGGTGGATGAGGAAGATCCACGCGTCCTGACCACCCGACGGCGAGTACTGGACCGACGAGAGCGGCGGGTAGGACCACCAGCCGGCTTCAGGCGGATGCCAGAACAGGGAGGCGTAGAACACCAGGCCACCCATGGCCAGGAGCCAGAAGGACAGCGCGTTGAGGCGCGGGAAGGCCATGTCCCGGGCCCCGATCATCAGCGGCACGAAGTAGTTGCCGAATCCGGCCATGACCGGCACGACGAACAGGAAGATCATCGTGGTGCCGTGGAGGGTGATCAGCTCGTTGTAGGTCTGACCGTTGAT
>CAZZVR010000062.1:0-13508 GCA_964657595.1 Burkholderia sp. PAMC 26561
CTGAGACGACCGCAAGGATGAGTCCGTCGAGGTGGCCTTTGAGCTCTTCCGGCTTGATACCTAGCGACGCTATACCTAGCAACTCTATGTGTCAAGGCAACCAGCCTTGACCCCAAAGCAGCGGACCGACACGGTCACCTCGCGCATCGCCGAAACCGGGGCGGGCAGGGCAAACTCGCGAGCAGCCCGTTCTGCAGGGGTATGCCATGTACGTCACGTCCGGAGGCATTGGCAGCTGCCAGAGTCCGAAGGAGCATCCCGGGGGCTCGCTGGGTTACGGCATTGAGGAAGGCAGCTACCTGCCAGCAATCAATTGGGGCGGCCCTCGAGCGGCGAAGGGGACACGGTCCGTGGAGCGTCCAGCGGGCGCAACCTGCTCAGAGGCCGAGCTTGAACCCCTCATGCGACGCCACGAACCCGAGGTGTGCATAGAAGCGGTGCGCGTCTGGTCGCTGCTTGTCGCTGGTGAGCTGGACGAGGGCGCACTGGCGCATGCGTGCCTCGTCGATCGCCCATTCGATCATGAACCGTCCGAGTCGACGGCCTCGATCTGGGCTCGCCATGCGCCCTGACGAGCCAGGCCTGGTAGGAAGCTGAGCTGCATGGTGCCAACGATCCGTGAGACATCCGTCGCCACGACGAGGAGGTGAGCGCTGTCGGCATCAATCGCGCGAAACGCCTCCAGGTATTCGCCAGGCAGCTCAACACCGACTGTCTCCCGTGCGGCTCCGAGTTGGTCGTCGGCAAGCAGGCGAACAATGTCAGGAACGTCGTCCGCGACCGCTTCTCGGAGGACGATCGTTGTCTCTGGCAATCTCAAGGAGGCGAGTTCGGTCATCCCGCTGAGTCCTATCAACGACTGTCGACCGCGTGCGCTCGCACGGGCCGGTCGCATCTGAAGCGGCCAGTAGCCGCGCGTGGCTCGTCGCCGCTAGGCCGAGAGCCTGAGCGCCGTGGCGGCTTCGCCGGCACGGGAATAGAAGCCGCCAGGTGACAGAGTCGCCGGAGGCAGGGCTGACCCGAACGCCCGATCCGTTTGGCCTACGCATATGCCACATCCGCGAGAGTCCGAATCCTTGCCGTATATGCGCCAGTTGACAACATGTCGTCTCCCGACATATCCTGGGGAGATCGAATTACGACCTCCTAGCTACTTCACGTTGGCTGCACTCATCGAGGGACCACTTCATGGCTACGCAATCATGAAACGCGCACGGCAACTGTCCGGCGAGTCGGTCCGGCTCAGCACGGGAACTCTCTACTCGGTTCTCGAGCGAGCGATGCTCGAGGGGTTGGTGACCGCGGGCCAGCCTTACTCGGTGTCCGGTCGCGAACGCCGCGACTACACGTTGACCCCGCAAGGGCACGCTGCTCTAGCAGCCGAAGCTGGACGGCTAGAACGTGCCGCCAGGGTTGTCCGGGTCAGTCTTCGGACGGTCGCCGCCGGGGCGCAAGGATGAACCGTGTCGCTCTTGTGAGGCTGGTGCTGCGTAGCTATCCGGTCGAGGTGCGCACGGCGACTGATCAGGAGATCGTTGCAACAATGCTTGACGCCTGTGAAGGCTCATCCGCTGCTTTGGTGGTGCAGCTCGGCTCTGTTCTCCGGGGCGGCCTGGTGTCGAGAGTGCGCCTGGCAGCACAGCAACCGCTACGAAGACTCGTTACCGAGGGTGCTGGAGCTGGCGCAATGCTGCTTCTAGCCTGGACGCTCGCAAACCTCGTTCACCGCTGGCCACCGCAGTGGGGACACGGTCTCTGGCCGGTTGATCTCATGTTCGCCCCAGTGCTCTGGGCGGTAGGTCTTCGTCGTATCGCTGGTCTGGTCGCGCTGCTGGCACTGGCGACACATGGTCTGGCGATCGGCTGGAGCCTGGGCAGGGAAGACACAGTTGGATGGTCTGATCCCTACGGCATCGCTGGGATGCTGGCCGGTTCGCTGATGCTGGTGGCGATCCCGTCCCGTCCGCGACCGACGATCATCGGCCGGCTCTCGGGGCTCATCTTGCTGGTCCTCACTTCAGCACTGTTTGTTGCCGCCTTTGACTCCGATCCGATGATTCTGCCCTGGGTCCTCTGCGGAACGCTCGCGCTGGTCACGCTCCCATTCGCGCCCGGGCTCGCGCTCGGCCTCGGTGTCTTCTGTCTCAGCTACGCGCTAGAGAGCAGCTTCGGCCAGGTCTTCACGCCTCCGCTGTGGTCCGCACGGGTGCTCTTGCAATGGTGCGTGCTCCCCGCCACGTTGTTGGTCATCGCCGGAGCACGTCATCGCGCACGGGCTCTGGCCTAACGCCCCGCCCCGTCAGACCGGTCACAAACGCAGCCACGCGACCAACGGCCCTCGGACCCTCGAGTTTGCGACCGAACTCGCGCCCATCGCCGAGAGCAGGGCTGGACGAGCAAGCGCCCTGCTTGCGGCTTGCATACGTAGACGACGGATCATGCATAGGTCGTTTCAGCTGGTATGAGAATCCGTAGCTCGTGGCTGTGGCTGCTGCAGATGACAAGAGTCACCTTTCGGTACGGATCAGGCCCCTGCTGAGCGGAAGATTGCGGCCGCGACATGAACCGCGTAATGACCTCGCATCCTTGGTTAGGCTGAAGATATGGCTCGTTGGACGTTCGATATACAAACCTCGAGTCTTATCCGTTTGGCGCTGAGCGAGAACCGATTCGATGTCTGGGAGTTCTTTGACGCGGGCGCTTACCCCAGACATCGCGACCAGAAGGATGAGGTTGAGGCGATGGTTACCTCACTAGTAGACGCCTCAACGCCCGCTGAGCTCGAGGAGCTTCTTCAAACCCACCTAGAGCTACTGCGGACTTGGGTGCCGGACCGCCTTCGCGCGGAACGCTCCCACGCAGATCAGGCTCGGTTGGTCGCGTTCGCCGAGCTGCAATGGTCCATTGACGACGCGGTCAACAAGCTTGAGCTTCGAGCCCTGGACGCGCCCCGGCCAGACGACTGGATGTTCATGCAACACGATGGACTGTATGACGCGCTCGACCGAGACGGGCTGTTCCGGATCCGCGCCGAGAACATTCCAAGCACGGACACAGGATCCCTCCAGGTGTTCTGTCTCGGCGAAGACGCAATCTTTCCCCATCGCGCGCTGGAAGGTCAGCGCGAACTCGTCCAAGCGTTGGCTAGATTGGCACTGAAACCTCGACTGGACGTGCGCATCGCACTAGACCCGTATCGCGCGGGCCCGCTTGCCGAGGTTCCAAAGTGGTTGCTTCAGGACTACTGGTCCGGAATCAAGCTCTCTCAAGAAAACTTGGATTCACTCGACGCTCACGACGTGGGTGTAGCTGCTTTTCATGCGGCGACGAATAGATCGATGGCGGCAGATCTTTTCTTTCCATTGCTCGGCACTTGGTTCGACTGGCAGCGCCGAGGCGACGATGACAACGACCCCGTCAAGCGTCTCTACATACGCGAGGTTCGGCCAGCCGACAACGGTCGGGGAGCCGACCTCGTTGCCGTTCGAAACCGCGAGCTTCACGCCGAGCGAGACACTTCCTCCAAATCGTTTAGTCACGTCGACGGAAAAATTCGCCGCTACCCGACCGAAACGTACGGTCCGCGACGCGATGACCCGAGAGCGACATACGGGCCGCCGAGTCATAGTCGCAAGCTGTGGCGCGTTGACGGCCGAATGACAGACGAAGAGTGGTGTCATCTTGTGGGCCTCTTTTTCCGGCAGAACGAGCTCATCGAGGAATATTTCAGTGAGGCTTTCCCGGACTGAGGGGCGCGGCCTCGCCCAGCCACAGTTCGCCGAGAGCGAGGCTGACCACCGCGCGCCGACCGCCGCCATGCCTATGCAGAGCCGGTCTCGCGATTGCTGAAGAAGGAGGGCAATCAGACCTTCAAATTGTCCAAGTCTTGTTGGTGCAGCAAAGTCGCCGCTTGATCTGGTAGGCCTTCGCTCCATGATCACTTCAGCGTCGTGCCCGGAAGACCTTGGATCCTGGAATCAGGATGACCATCCCTACTACCTCGAGATATTTGGAGAGGCGGAACCTGTCCTCGACATGTCACACGCGGAGGTGATTCCCCCCGGGAAAGCCGATACAACGACAACTTCGTCGACGCCGGTCTATGAGTACTGGTGGACGATTGGGCACGGCGGGATGAAACCAGAGCACCGACACTTGTTTGGACAGCGTGGCCAGCGCGAACTCTGGCGGCAACTGGATGACATCGCCGCTCGCGTCTACATCTACTTCCCGATATCCGGCGGGTGGCGAGTCCAAGAACTCGCAGCGAGCGCAAAGTACCTCAGCCCGGTGCAGAAGCAAGCAGACTGGACGGCGAAGGCGGCTGAAGACTGGCAGCATTTGCAACCGGTCCTTGCGGGAGCTGGACAGGTTGCATCGACACTCGGGGTAATCCCCGGCGTCGGTAGCGTTGCCGCCGGCGCTGCTCCAATCCTGTCAGCTGTCGCCAAACTTCAGATCGGATCGGTCCCGCAAGGCGTCAAGGGCTTCGATTGGTACGTCGAGAAAGTCACCGTGCCCCCTTCGAAATCGCACGGCGTCATGCAAGGCATCGTCTGGGCGATTCCCCGGGAGATGTTTGAGCTGCTCGGGGGCAGGCTCACTGGCAGCATCGCTGTCAGCTTTGTGCCGACCACGAGCCCAACAGAGAGCGTTTGGGCGCCTCGACCGTTGCCAATTCTTGCCCATGCTGGCGTCTACGGGGACAACCAAACGGCGTGGGTACCCGCCCAAAACCAATTTGTTGAACTGCAGATTTCGCCAACAGCTACCTCGCCCGTTTCCTGAGGTGCATTCTCAGCTACTCACGCTCGCTGCGGCTGGGACGCCAGCCTGGGCCACGGCGAGCATTGGAGCTGGCGGTCTGTTGCTGGGCGTGCTTGCAACCGTCGCCGGGAACGCCTATGTGGCACGCACCAAGATCAGAGAGGCCGAAATCCTTTACAGGCAAAAGCTCTCTGACGCGTACCTGGCAACCGCACGGTCCTACACACAGGAGATCTATCTCCCACTCACGATTGCCTTATCGCGACTAGCCGATCGGTACCTCGAATTCCGAGATGCTGCAGATCTTTCGACTACGACGGCGCCGGCATCATCACAACAGGCCTTCAACGACGCGATCGCCACGTTCGCACGCACCATCGCCGAGCTAGCGGCTCGAGGTGCGGATGCGTTCCTGACAACAGAACTCGAGACGAGACTCCGCGAATTCACGCACTACCTGACGGCATGCATCGACGCGGACACCGAAACCCGGAAGCTGATTGTCCGGATGCTCGGCGGATTCTGGTCTCGTCAGAGCGGTGGTCCGTTGTTTCAGGCGCAGACTACCCACTCATTTTGGCCGAGGCTCGTTGAACCAGCATCCATCATCATGGGTGCCCTGCCGATCGCTTTCGGCGTGCAGTTCAGGTTCAAGGCGGACGTCGAGATCGTCTCCGCCCCCATCGCATCGCAGGCCTTTGCCGAGCGCTTCGATCGAGACCTTTTGCTACTGAAGTCGGCGATTAAGCTCGTCACGCTTGGCACGAAGGATCCTTGAGCGCACGAGGGGACACCTCGCCGTTCGCCGAAGGCAGGACTGACGAACGACCGCTTGGAGCCTCCGTTGCGTAAGGACGGAGGGTCGAGAGCGAGCGACCCGCGGCCCCCGTCTCAGACTTCGACGCCGGCCACTGAGAGTCGCCGAGCTCATAACTGCCGCAATCGGCCACGGACGAAAGTAGAGGTACGGCTCGCTCGCCGTCGATGCGGACCCCTGGATGCTTAGCTTCGCTTCTGGTCCAAGCGGAAGCGCTGCCGGCCGTAGCGTGATGGAGCGTTTCCTATCTGCTCGATCAAGCTTCGAGCGTCCGGCCGTACTCCGCTAGGTCAATGGCCGGCACTGTCCCGAGCGCCTGGAGCGCGCCGAATAGCCTTAGGAGGAAGAACATCAGCGACGACCCCGGCTCGCTGACGGCGACGGCGGGCTCGCCGTTCTCCCAGCTAACGGCGAACCCACCGTGTCGGACGGCGCAGCCGATGTCCAGCGTGGTGTGCTCACTTGCCGCGTCGCGAAGCGCTGTCTTGAACGGCTCGTCAAACGCCGGCGACCAGGAGGTCTCGGTGACCAGCACGCCGCTGACGATCTCGAACAGGGGTCGGGCGTTCTCGGCAGCGCCGAGAGAGACAATCCTGGTGCTAGTTCGCCTCAGCCGACGCACCGACGCAGCCTTCTCGGCGGCGTAAATGACGTTCCCACGGTCGAGCTGCTGCTTAACCTCTAGTACCGCATAAACGCTCTCGGCCGGGATGTACTTCTGCCCGCCCTGCTCGAAAAGCAGCGGGCAGTAATGGCGGTCGTGGATGACGATGTCTATGAAGTCGCTGCGCTCGCCTTCGCAATCCAGGACGAACGCTGGCGTCACCTGGTAGCGGCTGGGCAGGAACTTGTCGATGAGTTCGCCCCACTCAAATTCCACCGCGTCGCCCTTGGCCTCGTTGTTCTCGAAGATCTCTCGGGCGCCGTCCAGACCGGCGAGGAGGGTGCGCTGGTGCGCTTGGAGGATGCGGTGCAGATCAACGGTCATGCGGTCAATCTAGTCAAGGTCAAGCCCCCGGCGGGGCGGCTTGGGCGCGGCGCCCAACACCCAGGTCAGTAGCTGACTGCTCGCCCAGCCGGGGTTGGGAACGACGATGATGGAGACGAAGGCGGCGAAGGCCAGCTCCGGGTCCGCTAGGAGCCCGGCATAGGTCACAAGGTCGCGGTTGCTGGGTGTCTGTGGACCTTTGGGGTGCGTGTGCCACTCGCCGACCCATACGGCCTCCCCGTTATCCCACGCCGCGGCCGCGAGATCGCGAGCGTGGTCGAGATCGCGCAAGAAGAAGTCCGGCCGGCGCTCCGCGTAGGGGCCAGGATCGCCGGCCTGCTCGACCGTGATCACCCCGTCCCCATCCGGTCCGCGACCGAGCAGGATGCCGCCAGTCTCGCGCCCGTCTTCGGAGCCGGCCGCGAGCTCACGGATGCGTTGCTCGACCTCGGGGGGGATTTTTACGCTGGGCGCGGTCATGCCATTTCTCCGCAGCTGACGCAATCCGCCCGCGAAGCTGGCAGATCGCGCCAAGTGATCTGCAAGGCGGTGTCGGCGTCGAAGGGCGCGGCGAGTCCGGGCCGAGGACGTAGGGAGACGATGGCCTGATCCCCGGGCAGCCGCTGCTCGCGATGCCCCTTGGACTCAAGGATCGTCGCAACGGCGGCCTTCGCGGCGATGTGGCCGACGAGCGCAAGGTCGCCGCCGACGGCGGTCATCGGTAGGTGCCGCGTGCCTGTGCCGTAGCCACGGTCAAGTGTCGTCTCGGGCGCCATGCCTCCTGCAGCTTGCAGCTCCGCGCGAGCGCACAGCAGGCAGCCACCGCCGGGATGGCTCCTGATGATCTCGCCGTAGGCGCCGTTCTCCAGCACACAGGCGAAGATCGCCGGTGTCCCGGCGCGCGCGGCGATGTGATTGGCAGCGCGCCGGGCATCGACCCCGTCGACAGCGACGAGGACGATGTCGGCGTGGGCGAACAGCGGGCGCATGATGTCGGCGTCGTAGATGACGTTGAGCGGCAGAGCCTCGACGCGGATCGTCGGGTCGCGGTCGGAGACCCGGTCGCGCTCGGCGTTGACCTTGTGACGGCCGAGGTAGCGGGGATGCGCGCGGTGGCGCGCGAAGTTGTGCGTGAGCAGGCGGTCGGGGTCGACCAAGGTCAGGTGGCCGACGCCATAGGAGAGCAGGGCGTCGTTTGCGCTGCTACCGATGCTGCCGGCACCGACCACCACGATGTGCGCGCCTGCGAGGTCTTCGACGGGCCAGTGCCCGAACAAGGGCGCGAGCAACACCGGCTCCTCTTCGACGACGGCGATGGGGATCAGCTCCGCGGAGCCGTGTTGCTCGGACAGGACCCAGGCACACCAGTCGGGGGAGCCGTCATCGAGCAGCGCATACGTCACCGCCAGAGCACTGGCGTCGCGGTTGAGACCGAGCCAAGGGGCGTCGGTGGCATCCTTGAAGGACTGAAGCGGGAGCGACCCGTGCTTCATGCGGCCCTCGATCCCGACCTGGTGCAGCGCAGGGTGTACCTCGTACCAGACGCCGCGCGCGTCGCGTCCCGCCTGCGCGAGGTAGTGACCGGCAACGAAGGCCGACCCTCCGTGCCGACCGCCCTGGTCCCGTCCTTGGGTGAAACCGTCGACAACGTAGAGCCCCTCGCGCGCATCTTGTCTGACCTGGATGTAGCCTGACTTCTGCTGGACCCTCAGCATCCGCTCGCCGTAGTAGCTCGGCAACACGATGAGCGGATCGCTCATGCGTATCGGGCCGCCAGCAGCGCGTCGATCTCGTCGCTGACGTAGATGCCCCGCTCGGTCATCCGGTCGAGCTCACCCGCGTCGACGAGCCGGTATTCGATGTGCCATCCGGCTGCCTTGCGCACCAGGTCGGCTGCGGAGTTCTCGGGCTGCCAGTCGTCGGCGGCCTGCATCAGACACAGAGAACCGTCGCCGTTAACGTGCCACTTGTGCTGAGTGCGCCGCTCGATCGGCACGTCGGGGTCGAGCGGGTACAGGTCGGGCGCGACGACAGGGAAGGCCTCCGGACAAACAACCGTCAAGCGCAGACGTCGGCCGTCGAGAAGGTTCCCGACGCCCAGGGGCTCAGGCCGGTCGCCCCCCCACGCGGGTGCAAGGCCCTCCCAGCCGGCGCCGACGCGCCCGTCCGGCCAGGTCAGGTCGGAGCGCCACCGCATGTCCGGCGCCCAGCGCTGCATCTCGGCCTGCTCGCGCTTGGCGCGAGCCGCGTCAGCCTCGACCCAGCTAATGCGCGGCAGGTCCGGTCCCATGCCTAGCCCTGCGGCGCGTCCTTGACCGGGCGGGGCGTGACGGACCCGACCCCGACGGCCAGCCCGGCGCCCAGCTTCCTGGCGCCGTCACCCTCAGCGTTCTCGCAGCCGCCCGGGGGCTCGGGGAAGGCGTCTCCGAAGATCGAGTGCCACAAGCAGGCGGCGCGGTCGGTGTCCCCGTCGTTCTGCGCGGTGACCGCCTCCCAGGAGACCCGGGCAGCGTGGCGGATTGCCTCGCCGGCCTTGGTCCAGTCGATCTCGCGCTGGGTCGGTCCGCAGAGCCCGGCCGGATCCATCACCGGGACGCCAATCTGTTTGTCAACGATGTTGAAGAAGCGGTAGACGGCCTGCGGCGCCGACAGGGCCACCGGCATGTTGTTGAGGACCATAACTTCCACCGTCAGCGACTTCAGGCTGGTGTCCTGCACGTCCTTCCAGAGCTTGAGCACGCGGACCATCGGTCGGAAAAGATTCCACTCGGCGTGACGATCTCCAACCCGCTCGATGAGGAGCCCCGGGTTGGTATTGATCCAGTTTCGCGACTCCTTCTCGGGCACCAGCAACGTCCCGTCGGTCAGACGCAGCGCGGGCATGGCGTCGACCGTGAAGGCGCCGGGGGTCTCCGGGGCGTCGAAGAAGCACTTGACCGCATGGTTGCCCGGTCGAGCCAGCCGGACTTCCTGAGCGACGGTACCGTCGCTGCCCAGCAGCGCGTGGGTGCGCCCGGCGGTGTGGTCCAAGGCGGCCCTGGCACTTTCGCCCGGCTGACCCCAGTCGGGGTGCTGGTCCTGGTGATAGATGATGATCACGTCGACATCGTTGATCGGATCGCGCTGCGTGCTGCGTGCCAGCGATCCCGACGGGATTACATCGTCGACGTCCTCCTCGGGGCAGAACGCGTCGTGGAACAGGTCGCGACGGCGACGGCCCTCGCGAACCTGGGCCCGATCGGCGTCGGCGACCTTATGCAATTCGGCGAATGCCTTCGTGATGTCCATGCGATCTCTTCTCGTAGATACGCGTAGCTACGGCTGCTCAAAAGGCATAGCACCGCCGCCGGACGGGAAGCTTGATCCCGCTACCGCTAGGCGGCGACTAGTCGATACATGCCCGTGCGCCGCCCCACAGATTCGACCTCTGGCGTGCGCGAGAGCTGCGTGAGGAACGTAGCAACGGGGTCCTTGCCTGCGACCCGATGGCCGTCGGCGACGAGCAGCTCATACCACTCGCGATAATGCACGGTCGCGGTCTTACCGCGCCTCCGCTTGAGCACCTCGATGGCAACCTGGCGCAGTCGCTGACCGCGGAGAACCTCGTCAACCTGGGTCATCGACATCTGCGGGGCGATGCCGAGGATCTCGTCGAGCTGGGACAGAAGCCGCGTTGCGGCAGCGAGGTCGTACTCGGCTGCGTCCGCGACCCCACGGAGCCGCGCCGCCTGAGCACGGAGACCGTCGACGCGATCTAGAGCGACTTGACGCTCGATTTCGGCGGCGGCACGTAGCTCCGGCGAGAGTGGTGGCGCCAGCTCAACCATCGGCCGAAACCTACGGCCGGTGCCGGACATAAGGCGAGCTGGCGGCTTCCGTTGTTTATGGAAAGCACCAGTGGGCGCGTCCGCCTGATAACGACTGCTGTCGCGTGAACGCGCCCGTTGACGAACCTGGCGCCGAGCGCCTCGCCTCTCCGACCGCAACTAGAGACGCATACACCGCCATCAGCGGCGTCAGCTAATGGGTCCGTGGCGGCATCTTGCTGGCCAGCGCGACGCCCTAGACGAGCCGGCCGGTTGCTCCGAACCCCGGTGCCTGTGCAACGGATCCCCCCGGCGTCAGCCCTGCCTTCGGCGAACTGGGTACACGAACCGATGACTGCTGAGAGACTGCGCGGACAGCTGAAAGGGGCGTGCTATGACGACGGGCACACTGGGCATCGATCTCGCGGCCAAGGCTCCACGAACAGCCGGTTGCATGATTGAGTGGGATGACACTGGGAGCGGCATGGTTCATTGCCCAAGCTCGGACTATCAGGACACGGATATCTTCGCAAAGCTCGTTGACACGGAATACGTGTCCCGCGTCGCGATCGACGCCCCGTTTGGATGGCCGCTGCCATTCCTCGAAACCATCAGCCTGTATCAGCAGGAGGGCATCTGGCCCGTTTCCTACGAGAGCGAGGAGGTCGTCCGGGATTTGCGCCTTCGGGCGACCGACCAAGCCATCAGGCTCGGGCTCGGCCTGACACCACTAAGCGTGTCAACGGACCGTATTGGGGTTGTAGCCATGCGCTGTGCACGGCTTCTGGCCGCAGCTCAGGCGGAACTCGGCAGGCCGATCGACCGCACCGGACATGGCCGGTTCGTCGAGGTGTATCCCGCTGCGGCGTTGCTCGTGTGGCAGATTAGCCCCAAGGACAGCGACGATCCTGGCAGCTACAAGGGGCCTGGTCTGGCCGCGCGCGCCCGTCGGGAACGCATCGTCGCGCAGATTGTGGAAGCGACCTCGAGGTGGCTTGAAATCGGAGAAAAAGTCAAAGCGGTCTGCGCTGATGACGATAACTGCCTCGACGCATTCATTTGCGCCCTCATCGCCCGAGCTGCGGACCGAAATCACTTGCAACCCGTCCAAGACGAGGTCGGCAAGGCCGCGACGGAGGGTTGGATTCGCCTTCCCGAGCCGGGATCACTCTCTTTACTCGGTTCGACGACTGCGGATCGTTCCCGGTAGGAGGGGTCGCCCCTCCACCGTGTTGGCTGATTCCGGCCGGGTGCCTACGCGAGGCCCCTGGGCTCGACGGGCGGGAGGCGACCCTGCTCCGGCGAACAGCTGCGGCAGGCGCGGTTCGGTGAACTGAGTTTGACCGCGCCAGTGGCTGACGGTTGGTGGCACCCTCTGGATTGATGTCACAGGCGCACCAAGGACCTGGAGATTGGCCGTCTCTGCCTGCGTCGCTGGTAGCTCATGTTGAGACGGTGTTTCGCGGCGATTCTGAGGTCTGGCTGGATGCGCTGAGCGATCGTCTACCCACGCTTATGCGGCGGTGGGATCTCGAACTTGGTGATGTGCTCACGGGAGGTTGGAACTCGACCGTCTTGGCATGCACGTTCAGGGGTCAACGGTCGGTGCTAAAGGTCACCCTGGACCCGGGCGAGGCTTCTCTGGAAGCTAAGGCGTTGAGGCTCTGGGGCACGCAGGCTGCCGTCGAGGTATTGGGGTCCGATCCCGAACTCGGCGGCCTTCTCCTCGCACGACTGGAACCCGGCACACCGCTTCAGGATTCAGCACAGGTGCCAACCGCCATTGCAAAGCTGCATGCCGTACCCGCACCAACCTCTGGGTTTCCGAGCCTCGCCGATTTTTACGCCGATGCGCCTAGTCGGCTTCGGGCAATGGCGAGGGAGGGACCAGCACCCTTCTCTGACGAACGTGTGTGGGCTGCGGGGGCGGACCTGGTCGAGTTGAGCTCGGTGCCGGGGCTCGGGCACCAGGTGCTGCTGCATGGCGATGCGGTGCCAGCCAACTTTCTCTTCTCAGACAGCGGCTACCGGGCTATCGATCCGCGCGCGAAGGTTGGAGATCCGTGCTTCGATGCCGCCTTCTGGGCGCTCTTCTCAGACGACGACGTTGACATCCTCGAGACGGCGACCGCGATGGCTGTCGCACTCGGGCTGCCTACCGAGAGGGTGACGCGTTGGACCCGCGCAATCGCCGTAGACCGTTCGCTCCAGGTTGCCGGCTCCCCGTTACATGCCGGGCTGCTGGAGCGACTCGTGGCGTATGTAATGCAATTTGACTAGGCAGACAGCCGACTTCCACCGCCAGAGACCCACCCGGTTCTGGGCGACCTTGCTGCCGGGCGGTGCAGCCCCACGGCGTCGACAACGGAGGGGGTGGTGTGTACGGTGACCATCGTGTTGATCGCTTGCCTCAGTTCATCGGACGACCGCCCGCCCGGCCGTCCGCGTCTGCTCCGTTGAGCAGCATTTTCTTCGCGACTCTCGCGTAGATCCGCAGACCGCCCTTTGGGGGCGGCAATGCGCTGCTGCTCCCGTCGCCGTTGACGAGCGACCCGATCATGCACTTTGCGATAGGCCTACTCGGCCTCTCGCTCATACCTGAAAGCAGGCGTAATGCTGCAAATCACTGATTACAGGGCGACCGCCGAGATGGCGATCGTCGACCTTTCGCTCCGAGCGTGGGCACCCGTGTTCGAGTCGATGCGTACCACGGTTGGTGACGCGATCTTCAATGTGCTGTATCCCGACTGGGAGCCCTTGCAGGCCAAGGAGGTCCGAGAGACCCTGGCGAATCCAGAGCACACAAGCTGGGTCGCCACCGAAGATGGAGTGCCCGTCGGCTTCGCGACCGCCGGCGTCCTCGCCGAATGGGTTCCCAACGCGACTCTCGGCCAGATCGTCATGGTCGCCGTCGACCCCGAATCACAACGACAAGGAATTGGTCGCCGGCTCACCGACACCGCCCTTGCGTGGTTCCGGAAGCAAGGAGTCACGATTGCGGCGGTAGAAACGGGCGGCGATCCCGGACATGCCCCTGCGCGCGCGACATACGAACGGTCCGGGTTTACCGCGTTGCCAATCGCCCGGTACTTCCAAGTGCTCTAGTTCGTGCTGAGTGTCGGGGGGGGGG
>CAZZVR010000062.1:13518-17264 GCA_964657595.1 Burkholderia sp. PAMC 26561
CCGACACAGACCGCCGCTCCATATGCAGGATCGACATTCCGCAGCCGTGCAGACGAGCGCTGCTTTCGGCGATGTGCGAGGCCCACTCGGATCAGTTCTTCAGAGACTCCAGCTGGAAACCTCGGCCCAGATGCCATCGGAGGCTCACGGGATTCGCAGCCGAAACCGCGCTTGTGAGCGTTGTTGCGTCTTGTCCTCGCGCCTTGGCGCATGCCGCCTCGAGCAGCGAAGTCGCCACGCCCTGTTCGCGAGCCGCACTTTCTACGGCAAGCCAGCTGAGAAACGGGCCACCCGTTCTGTGGTCCGGGGAGACGATTACGGCGCCCGCAACGCCTTGGTCGCCGGTGGTTACGACCGCGAAGAGGCTGCTCGCAAGATCGGTACGCAGGTCAGCCTCAAGGCGGTCATCGACGTCATCGAAACTGCAATAGGGATCGAGATCCCTCCAGATCCGCGACAGGAACTCCACAACTTCCCTAGCTGTCGTCTTGTCACCCGCGATCTCCGTGCTGTAGCCGCTCGGGCGAGGCGTCGGTTTTTCCCACGACGTTGATCTCCACAGCCTGAGCGGTTGAGGCCGATGACGAAGATGGGCACGTCGGCCATCCCATAGCTCGTAGACCCAGTCCGGGTGGCGAGGCAGCCGATGAAAGGTCGCCACGTCAATATCGAACTGCACGCGCCTGCCTTCCAGACATCGCCGACCACGCGCTACCCATCGCCGGAATCCTTCGCAAGCGAGCTGTCGACTGAGCTCCTCAGGCGCTGTGAATCCCCGCCACGGGGTGCGCGGAGAGCGACCTGGAGCCGACCCGCGCTTTCGGCCAGTTCGCGAGCTATTGGAGATCCCAAGGGCAGATCGGCAGCCGTCGTGAGCATGCTCTCGATCAGCGTTTCCACCGCCTGCATGTCGCTGGCGCTTGCTCGTCGTCGACGCGATGGGGCTGGTCTGGCCGTTGCCTCCGTCTTCGCCTGCTCCTTGAGCTTTAGGAAGCGATTGAGATCAGAGTCGGCGACGCGCACGCGCCGCGCGCCCAGGCGCGTCTCTGCCAGCTCTCCACGAGCTATCCAGTTCCTGACCGTCTGCTGGTTCACCTTGAGACGCTCAGCCACCCCATCAACGCTGAGCAATTCCTCAGTCATTCAAACTGAGACTAACTGAATTGATCCGTTGGGCGTCCATTTACCGGTTTCACGCTCTGTGAGGCAGGCCTTGGATTCGGCGAACAAACATTTCGGGCAAGCACGAGCGAGTTTGCGCCGAGCAAGGCCCGGCCCGAAATGTCGGCGTCCGCACACGACTCGCGGCGACCTGACTCTGGGCCGATAGAGAACACCCCTAGAGAACACTTGGGCCGGACTCGCCAACTAGACCACGCTATAACGCAGCATTTCCAGGACTCTTCAGATACCCCCAGCCGGGCTCGAACCGGCGATCTCCTGCGTGAAAGTCCCCGACCGACTTGCGGGCCACAGCAAACGGGTTAAGGAGATTTCGAGAGCGGACGCCATGAAATGATGGCACGCCTAGGTCTCGTGTGAACGCGCAAATTCGATCGTTCGGTGCCAACTCGGTGCCATCAGATTCTGCCGGAGGCCCTCCTCTTACTTGGCTAGATTCTCATAAACCCCTTCAATTCAGGGGTTCATAGAGTACCGCGGGGGGGATTCGAACCCCCACCCCATCGCTGGGAGCGGATTTTGAGTCCGCCATGTCTACCGTTCCATCACCGCGGCGAGCGTGGGAGAGTCTAGGGCCCCACCGCGGCGGCGCCGCGGAGTGACCGGGTGCCTAGAACGACGGTCCGGAGACGAGCGTGTGCAGCTCATCGGCGAACGCCGGCGGGGCCACCAGGACGCCCTCGGGCAGGGCCGCGGAGCTGGGTGACCACGCTCCCGCGGGCACCGCCTCCAACAGCCGGACCGCCAGGCCCACACGCTCGCAGAACAGGACGCCGGCGGCGATGTCCCAGGGCTTGACCCCCCGTTCGTAGTAGGCGTCGGCCCGGCCGCAGGCGACTGCGCAGAGATCGAGCGCCGCCGCTCCGGCGCGGCGCACGTCACGCACCCGGGGCAGCAGTGAGGCGACCACCTGCCCCTGCAGCGCCCGCACGCCGGCGTCGTAGCCGAAGCCCGTGGCCACCAGCGAGAGATCCAGCCGCGACTCCCCCCGCGGCGCGCACACGTGGTCCGGCGAACCGGGTCGCGAACGCAGCACCGGACCGGACCGGGTGGCCGAGAACAGCTCGCCGCTCACCGGGTGGGCGACCACCCCGGCCACGACGCCGTCGCCGTCCTCCACGGCCACGCTGACCGCCCACTGGGGAATGCCGTACAGGTAGTTGACCGTGCCGTCGAGCGGGTCGACGATCCAGCGCAGACCGGTGGGCTCGGCGCCGTTGAGGACGTGGGTCTGGCCGCCCTCCTCCCCCAGGATCGCGTCGCCGGGTCGCACGTCGGCCAGCACCGCGCGGATGGCCTCCTCGGCGGCGAGGTCAGCCGCGGAGACGGGGTCGGTGGCCGTCGACTTGGTCGCGACCTCGATCGGCTGCTCGAAGCGCGCCAGCAGCTCCTGGGCACCGGCCGCCGCGACCGCCAGGGCGACCTCGAGGAGCTCGTCTTCGCTGACCGGCGCCGGGACCATGCCCCCGTTTGTAGCGAGCGTCACCCGGCGGCGCGGCGCGGGGTGACGCCCGCCGGGGTGCGCCCCTGCTTTCATCGGCCCGCGATGTCCCGCGCGACCGAGCTGACTCAGGCGCTCACCAAGTTCGGCTCCCGCCCGGCGGGGAGTGACCGTGAACGTCGGGCGGCGCGGTGGGTGGCTGACCAGATCCGCCTCGATCCACGACGCGAGGCCGCCGTGGAGACCTTCTGGGCACGGCCCAACTGGGCGCTGGCCCAGACCTGGCACGTCGCCGTCGCCCTGGTGGGCAGCCTGGTCTCCACCACCCAGCCCACGGCGGGGGCCGCGATCATCCTCGTCGCGCTGCTCTGCCTGGTCGGTGACTGGTTCACCTGCGCCTCCCCCGGCCGCTGGCTGACGCGTGAACACGCCTCCCAGAACGTGGTCTCCGCCTCCCCCCGCGAACGCCGCGTACGGCTGATCATCACCGCCAACCTCGATACCGGCCGCTCCAACCTCGACGGCGCCACACCCGGGGCCGGCTGGCTGTTCTGGTACAGCACCGCCACGGTGTGGGTGCTCATCACCGCCCTGGCCCGGATCGAGGGCAGCCGCTCGACCCTGCTGGCGATCCTCCAGCTGATTCCCACCGTCGCGCTGGTGCTCGCCGGCGCCGCGCTGGTGCTCGGCCGCCGGCCCAGCGACAACGCCACCGGCGTCGCGACGGCCCTGGCCCTCACCCGCCTGCTCGACGCCGCACCGCCGGCCAACCTGGCCGTCGATCTCGTCATCACCGGCGCCGGGGCGGGCGACGGGCTCGGACTGCGTCGCTACCTGCGCCGCCGACGCGCCACGCTGAAGCTGACCAACACGGTGGTCATCGGCATCGGGTCAGGCCCCGGGGCCTACTACCTGAGCACCGACGGGCCCCTCATCCCGACCGCCTTCTTCGGTCCCCTGCAGACGCTCGCCCGCCAGACCGGGCGGCTGACCCGAACCGGCGCGCACGGCTGCTCCCCGGCCCTGCCGGCCCGTCTGCGCCACCTGCCCGCACTGGGCATCGGCGGTGAGCCCGACCGGGTGGTCGCCGCGGGGCTGGAGCTCGTCGACGCGATCGACGCCT
>CAZZVR010000063.1:0-17123 GCA_964657595.1 Burkholderia sp. PAMC 26561
CGGGCTGGGTCTCGTCACCTTATTGGCGGGGGGCTTCTCCTCCGCACCCCTGCTGCGGTTCATCCAGGGTGCCAGTCTGTTCGGCCTCGGCACGATGATCGTCCTCGGTGCGGTCAGCCTGGTGGCGGTGCGCCTCGGTGGCTGGCGTGACCCCGACGCCCAGTTCGACGCGCTCGTCGAGCGCTCGGAGTTCCTGGCCCGCTCGGGCGCCGATATCGAGGGACACGCCTACGGCTTCGCCAGTCGAGCCGACCACCGCAACGTCGACCTGGCCGCCGCCGACTACCAGGACCTCGACGTGGCGGCTGAGGACGACGAGTTCGACGCGCTCGTGCGTTCCGCCGTCGAGGAACTGCCGCTGGAGTTCCATCGCGCCCTCGAGCATGTGGCGATCATCGTCTCGGACTCAGGCTCGGTAGCCATCCAGGAGCGTGACGGGCGCCGCCGCGGTGCCTACGGGATGTACCAGGGCGACACGGTCGCCCACGACTACTTCACCGAGCGGATCCTCATCTTCCGCGACACCTTGCTGCGGGACTTCGGCCACGATCCGGAGCTTCTGCGCGGCCAGGTGCGGCGCACCCTGCGCCACGAGCTCGCCCACCACCTCGGCTGGGGTGAGCGGGGCGTGCGCAACCTCGGGCTCTAGATCGCGCTCAGACCGTCCGCAGGTAGCGGAGGTAGAGGGTGCCCTCGCGTTCGAGCACCGAACCCAGCTGCATGGCGATCAGCTCCGGGGCGGGATCCCCGCTGGTCATCGCGGGCCCGGCTGAGCCGCCGGCCAGCCGGGCCGCCACGGTGAGGAACAGCTCGTCGACCAGGTGGGTGCGGATCAACTCCCCGAGCAGCCCGGGTCCGCCCTCGCACAGCAGCACGTCGATGCCGTGCGCGCTGCGCAGCGTCGCGAGGGCCGTGGGGAGATCGACCAGCGGTTCCACACTGACGTCGGCCTCGACCCCCGTGAGGTCGGGGGCCTCGGCGCTGAACACGATCACCCGCCCGTCGGGCTGGCTGAACAGGGGGATGTCGGTGGGCAGCCGGCCCGACCGGGTGATCGTCACCACCGGTTTGCCAGCGGGGCGGTAGCCCTCGGCGGCGAGGGTGCCGGTGCCGGCCAGGATCGCGTCGGCTCCGCCCCGCAGCGCTTGGAACAGCGCGCGGTCACCCTCGTCGGAGAGGGGGGAGGAGCGGCCGTCGAAGGTGGCGTTGCCGTCGAGGGTGGAGACGAAGTTGGAGCGGACCAGGGGCCGGTGCGGCGGCAGCACCCGGGCCAGGCCGTCCAGGTAGGTGGACGCGTCGACGCCGGCCTCGAAGGCGGGGAACAGCCGCTGGAAGGTCACCGCGCTCACGACCAGCGGAACGCTAGCGGCCCGCGATCATCTAGGCTGCGCCGCGATGCACCTGAGGGAGCTCGACCGGGGAGAACTCATCGCGGCCGTCGGCGGCGTGATGCTGGGGGTGTCGCTGTGGTTGAGCTGGTACCACCTGGGCAACCACTACACCGTGCTGCACAGCTGCCGCGGACCCGCCAGCACCTGCACCGGGTGGCACGCGCTGGAGTTCGTGCGCTTTCCCCTGCTGATCGCCGCGGTGGCGCCCCTGGTGCTCGTCTACATCATCCTGCGCCGCCGGGCGCTGGGCTGGCCCCGGGGCGAGCTCACGGCGGTCATCGCCCTGTGTGCCCTGACGTTGATCGTCTTCCGTGGCATCATCGACAAGCCGGGCTACCCGACGGGTGAGATCGGGGTGGGGATCGGATGGTTCGTCGGCCTCGCCGGCGGGCTGCTCATCTTCCTCGGAGCCATAACCCGTACGCACGAGAGCACCGTGCGTCGCAAGCCACCAGGAGTTCTATGAGCACCATTGATCCCGTCGTCCGGCCCGATCGCAACCTCGCGCTCGAGCTCGTCCGTGTCACTGAAGCGGCCGCGCTGGCCTCGGCCGGGCTGATCGGCCGTGGCGACAAGGAGGCCGCCGACCAGGCGGCGGTCGACGCCATGCGCCACGTCCTCGACGGGGTGCGCATGAACGGAGTCGTGGTGATCGGCGAGGGGGAGAAGGACGAGGCTCCCATGCTCTACAACGGCGAGAACATCGGTGACGGCTCCCAGCCCGAGGTCGACATCGCGGTCGACCCGCTGGAGGGCACCCGCCTCACCGCCCAGGGCTGGCCGGGCGCCATCACGGTGATCGCCCTGGCCGAGCGCGGAGCGATGTTCGACCCGGGACCCTGCTTCTACATGGAGAAACTGGCCGGCGGTCCCGAGATCGCCGACCTGCTCGACCTCGAGCGCCCGATGGCCGAGACGCTCAATCTCGTCGCCCAGCGCAAGGGGGTGGCGATCGGGGACGTGATGGTCGTCTGCCTCGACCGTCCCCGCCACGAGGCTCAGATCGCGGCGATCCGCGAGGCCGGCGCGCGCGTCCGCCTGATCCTCGACGGTGACGTGGCCGCCAGCCTGCTCGCCGTCACCGAGGGCAACCGCGTCGACATGCTGTGGGGCATCGGTGGCACGCCCGAGGGCGTCATCTCCGCCGCGGCGATCAAGTGCCTGGGGGGCGAGCTGCTCGGCCGGCTGTGGCCGCGCAACGAGGAGGAGCGCTCAGCCGCGCTCAGCCAGGGCTACGACCTGGAGCAGGTGCTCACCTCCAACGACCTGGTCAAGGGCGACGACGTCTTCTTCTCGGCCACCGGCGTGACCGACGGTGACGTGCTCCAGGGGGTGCGGTACCTACCCGGCCAGGTCGCCACCACCGAGAGCCTGGTCATGCGGACGCGCTCGGGTACGGTCCGCCGCGTTCACGCCCGGCACAACCGCGCCAAGCTGCGGGACCTCATCGGTGACGGAGGCTCCCACACCGTCTAGGGCCGTGGGACCGGCTCAGGCCGGACGCTGGGAATTGTCGAGGCTGCCGACCAGGAAGCGGCCGACGCGCGACTGGTACAGCTCCAGGCGGCCCAGGCTGCGCAGGAAGGCGTTGGTCACCGTGACGTGGATGAACGCCTGGGTGTTCCGGTACATGAAGTCGCCCAGTCGCGAGGCGATCGACGGGTAGAAGTTCGTGACCTCCACCTCGATGCAGAGCTCGGCCAGGGGACCGTGGGTGCCCTGGCGGGCGGCGGCATCGTCGGGATCGTCGCGGGTGACCTCCAGGGCCAGCCCGCCCTCGGCTCGGCCGTTGCTGGCGACCAGCAGGCCATCCTTGATCTGCCAGCTGATCTTGGCCCGGGTCTCCTCCATCTCGAACTCCGGCGGGTCGAAGCGCAGCAGGGTGAGGAGCCGGATCCCGAACAGGGTCACTCGCCGGTCGGTGGCGGAGTAGAGCACCCGGACGCTGCCCAGTGTCGCGCGGGTCAGGAAGTGCCAGTAGCTGGCGCCGAGGTTCTCGAGGTTCGCGGCCGTCCAGAGCCGTTGCAGGTCCGCCTCGGGCATGGCCAGCCTGGCGGTTTGCGTCGAACGCACGGCGCCGTTCTCACCGATCACCGTTGACTCCGGGGCCTTGACCAGGGTCACCCGTCCGGGCAGGACGTGGGTGCGACGGGTGTGGAACCAGACCACGCCACCGGCGGCGGTGATGCCCGCCACGAGCACGAGTTTGCCTTTGCTCAGCGCCATCGGCCAGGCATTATGGGCCACGCTCGGTCAGAGGACCGCCGCACCGATGGTCTCGGTGTCGGTGTCCCCGAGCGCCTGAGCGGTGGCCTCGGTGAGATCCCAGTTCGCCCCGTTGGCGTAGGGACCGCGATCGATCACCGGCACGGTGATCGTGTGGCCGCCGTAGTCGATGGACACCGGGGTCCCACATTTCAGGGTCCGCGAGGCGACGCCGAGCGTCGCGGTCGTCAGCTTGAAGCCACAAGCCGTCTTGTGCCCGTAGAACCCGGGACCGTAGATGGTGGCGACCGCGTCACGGTAGATCGTCACCGCCAGGATCGGTGAGGCCGACGCCGCTGCCGCGGAGGCGACCTGGGCGGTGCCCGCGGGTCCGCCGAGTACGGCGCGGAAGCCGACCAAGCCACTCGCGCTCGGATGCCAGGTCGCGTCGAAGCTGCCGTTCTGGGCCACCGTCGCCTGGGCGATCGTGGACCAGCCCCCGGCTGGGGTCTGGCGCTGGATCGCCACCAGGTCGCCGTGGTTGGAGCCCGAGACGCTGCCGCTGAAGCTGAGTGCGCGGCGCACGGTTCCCACCGAGCTGCTGGAGAGGGTGAAGCCGTTGCCCTGGGTGGAGACCGGGCCACCGGCCGGGGTGACCGCCGCGGCCGCGGGCTGGCCGGAGGTCGCCGGGCCCGTCGCCACAGACGTCGTGGGCGCGGCCGATGCGCTGGTCGTCGTGGTGGGGTTCAGTCCGGCGCCGCCACTGGTACCGCTGCCGCTGCCGGAGCCCGAGGATGCCACCGCTGCGGTGGGCAGGGCAAGGCTGAGCAGGGTGGCGCTGAGCAGAGCGGCGCGGGCGTAGGGGCGAGAAGTCATCAGGTGACGGCGTGGCACAACAAGGCTGTGGGATTCGATGCACGTCTGAACTGCCTACGAGGTGAGCTGACGGGCTCGCGCTATCTGCGCTACCGAGCCAAATGGCTCCGATTCGCCCCAACGAAGCCGGTGGGCTCCGTAAGTGGTTCCCCCGCCGACGATCCGCTGACGGACCGTCGCTCGGCGTTATGTGCAGCAGCGAGGTTATTACAACGTGGGGGGTCGCCGCAGTGCGCCCGGAGAACCTGCGGTAATTGTGCAAACCGCGTCCGTGAGGACTACGGACGGTGCGGCACGCGGCGCTCAGCGCGGTGGACCCGCCCGCCGTCGCGGCAAAGAAATCGGCGGCCGGTTGAAACGGAAGTGGCTTACGGCGGTAGTAGCTGTAGCGCGGATTCGACGAGGCCCCGGGGGAGAACTCCCAGGGTTGCCTAGAATTCGTTTAGAAGTTTGAGTTGGCGGGGGCATGCGTCCGGTCTTCCAAGACGATCGACGTAGCCCCTCTCGGGTGTCGCCGGCAGCGCCGGCACGCGGGCAACACGAGGAATAAGGAATCGATGTCAGTAGCCGAACTGCAGGAACTCGAGGAGATCAAGGGTCTGGTCAATCGTGGCCAGGCTCAGGGCGTCCTCACCTTCGCCGAGATCACCACGGCGATCTCGGAGCTCGACCTGGACGAAACCGACGTCGAGGAGCTGCACGGCTTCCTGGAGCGTGCGGAGATCGAGCTGGTCGAGGACGTCGACCCGGCTCAGGCCGAGGCCGAGGTGGAGCGCGCCCCCGACAAGCGTGGCGGCCGTCGCAAGGCCAAGGCCACGATCGATCTGAAGCCGGACATGACGACGGACTCGCTGCAGCTGTTCCTCAAGGACATCGGCAAGGTCCGTCTGCTCACCGCCCAGGAGGAGGTCGACCTGGCCAAGCGCATCGAGCGCGGTGACCTGGACGCGAAGCAGAAGATGGTCGAGTCGAACCTGCGTCTGGTTGTCTCGATCGCCAAGAACTACCGCAACCAGGGCCTCCCGTTCCTGGATCTGATCCAGGAGGGGACCCTCGGCCTGGTGCGTGCGGCGGAGAAGTTCGACTACCGCAAGGGGTTCAAGTTCTCCACCTACGCGACCTGGTGGATCCGCCAGGCGATCGCCCGCGCGCTGGCGGACAAGGCCCGCACCATCCGCATCCCGGTCCACGTGGTGGAGAAGCTGAACAAGATCGGCCGCGCCGAGCGCAAGCTCGTCACCGAGCTGGGACGCGAGCCCACCGCGGAGGAGATCGCCGAGGTCACCGGCATCGAGCCGGACGAGGTCGAGTCGATCAAGCGCTCCGCCCAGGCGCCGGTGTCCCTCGAGAAGCCCGTGGGTGACGAGGAGGAGTCCGAGTTCGGCCAGTTCATCGCCGACGAGCGTGCCGAGTCCCCCTATGACCGTGCCGCGGAGATTCTCACCAAGGAGGCCCTGCGCGAGGCGCTGGAGAACCTCTCCTACCGTGAGCGGCGCGTGCTGGAGCTGCGCTACGGCCTCGGCGGCGAGCACCCGCGCACCCTGGACGAGGTCGGTCGCACCTTCAACGTGACGCGCGAGCGCATCCGCCAGATCGAGAACCAGTCGCTGAAGAAGCTGCAGTCCCTCGCGGAGGCCCAGAAGCTCCGCGACGTCGCCTAAGGTGAACCGCCGCCTCCGCCTTCGCCGTGGAGCGATCACGGCGGCGGTTCATCCGTCGCCGCCGTCTGTGCCCTGGGCCAGACTGCGGGGGCGGCTCCCGCTCCGTCAGGTTCAGCAACGAGTCGCGAGCTGGCACGGTTCGCCCACGGCCTCGCCACGACGACCCCGGCCGAGGCTGTGCATGAGACCAGGTCCGAGCAGTCGCGCCTGGGCGTCTGCATGCCCTCGCTCGTCGCTTCGCTGAAGACGCTCACTGCGCCTCCCAAATCGACGTCCCCGCTCACCTACAAGAATCCGACGCAGAAGCAACTTGACGGACAGGCTGTGGCGCGGGACCTGGCCCTGCTGCTCGTCACCGGCGGGGGGCTGCAGAGCGAGCCCTGGTACCGCAGCGCGATTCTCGCCCTGTTCCGCGCCAGCGAGACGGTTCCCGCTGTAAAGGCCCGGATCCCGCCGTCGTTCGTCGCCACGGAGGTGACACCGGCGCTGACCCTCGACTTCTGTGCCGTCTACCGGACCTGGAGAGCCTCGGGCCTGAACGTCGACCACGCGCCGACCTCGATTCTGAACGTGGCCGAGAAGGGCGCGACGAGCCTCGACGCGGTGCTCGGGACTAACGCCGTGGCCACCATCAAGTCCTGGGGAGCCACCGCGGCGCTCACCCAGACCTGGACGGCGGAGGCCCGGGCGGGCGTCTCGCGCATCGAGACGCTGTCCCGCAGCACCGACCCGCTGTGGCCCAAGTGGCTGAAGTCGACGGGCCTCGAGGCGCAGTTCAAGCGGCTCGGCACCCGCGTGACGTTCTGAGGGTCCGGTAACGGCTTGAGCACGCGACGATCTGTGACCGCGTGCACGCCGAGACCGCCGGTCGGAGGCCCGGGCGACTCCACCCGACCTCGTGACTCAACCCGCCTGCGCCGCCTGCCGATAGGGAGGCGAGACGATGTTCGACCTCGACTCCGCACTCGGCCAGCTCGTCGCCGCTCACGGTTCTGACCTGCACCTCAAGGTGCCCTCGCCGCCCCTGGGTCGCATCCACGGCAGCCTGACGCCGTTGCCCGGCGCCGAGCCACTGACCCCCGAGGACACGATCCGAACGCTCGGACAGATGCTGCGCGACCCCGCCAAGCAGGCCGAATTCGACCAGGACGGTGAGGTCGACTTCGCCTACACCATCGACGGCGTCGCCCGCTTCCGGGTCAACGCCTTCCGCCAGCGCGGCTCGATCTCCATCGTCGCCCGCGTGATCCCCTTCCTGGTCCGCTCGGCCGCGGACCTCGGCCTGCCCTCGGTGATCACCGAGATCGCCGAGGAGGAGCGCGGCCTGATCCTGCTGACGGGCACCACCGGCTCGGGTAAGTCGACCACGCTGGCGGCGATGATCGACCACATCAACCGCACGCGCCGACGTCACATCATGACGATCGAGGATCCGATCGAATACCTCCACCCGGACCGCAACTCGATCATCAACCAGCGCGAGGTGGGTATGGACACCGCCTCGTTCTCCCGAGCCATGCGCCGGGTGCTGCGCCAGGATCCCGACGTGATCCTGATCGGCGAGATGCGCGACGAGGAGACGGTCCGTGCCGCCCTGTCGGCTGCTGAGACCGGTCACCTGGTGCTGTCGACGGTGCACACCCTCGATGCGCCCGAATCGGTCAACCGCATCCTCGACTTCTTCCCGCCGCACGAGCAGACCCATGCCCGGGCGATGCTCGCCGGAACGCTCAAGGGTGTGGTCTCCCAGCGCCTGGTGCAGTCCCCGGACGGCAACAGCCGGGTGTGTGTCTGTGAGATCCTGCGCATGACCGGCCGGGCTCGGGACATGATCCTCGACCCGACCCAGACCGGTCGGCTCCAGGAGGTCATCGCCGAGGGCGCCTACTACGGGATGCAGACCTTCGACCAGGCGCTGCTCAACCATTACCGCGAGGGCCGGGTGGCCTTCGACGACGCCCTGCACGTCGCGACCAGCCCCCACGACTTCAAGCTGCTGGTGGCCGCCGACGGCCGCCAGGGCACGACGATGGACGACCTGGCCGACGCCCAGACCCTCGCCCAGGCGGCTCCGTCGCTGGTCTCGGTCGCCCCTTCGGGCCCGCCGCCCGGCTACGGCAGCTGACCCGGGTGATTTCGGGCGGCCTGTGAGGCCGCCCGCGGGCGATGAGCGTCATGCCCGCCCGCCGTCCGTCCGTCCCCCGCCCGCCGTCCGCCCGTCCGCCCGGGCCGCGGTTCGCCCACTGCGCGCTCGTGCCCTGAAGGGCCAGCGCGGGGATCGCACCCTCCGCGGCGGGGGGGCGGCACGGTAAAAACGCGCCCAAGTCCGCAACGACTTCGTCTCAGCTCCGGCTCGATCCGGTCACACGTTGGCGTCCTGAGCGCAGGCCGTGACACAGACGTTGGCGAGTTTGCGCGCTTTTTACCCTCCCACCGGTCCGCAAAGGCGGTATGAGAACCGGGCGTCGCGACGGCCGGCGGCAAAGCTTTACTTCCTGAAGCGCCCGCTAAACTGGCCGTCCAGCATGGCCTCCGATTCCTCCTGTCCCGTCTGTCGTACCGCCGAGATCGTCTGTGGCAAGTGGACGCTGCTGCTGGTCAAGGAGCTGGCGGAGGGCCAGTCGCGCTTCTGTGAGCTCGAACGGGCCTTGGGGGGCATCTCACCGCGTACGTTGTCGCTGCGCTTGCGAGCGCTGGAGGAGGAGGGGATCGTTGTGCGCGAGACCTTCCCCGAGGTGCCGCCGCGCGTCGACTACGCCCTGACCGAGAAGGGCCGGGCGCTCGTGCCGATCGTCGAGGACATGCGCAGTTACGGCCTGACCTGGCTGTTCGATGAGTACGACGAGTGCGCACGGCCGGCCGCTGAAGCCGCGGCTGGCGTCGGTGTGCTCGCCGTCTAGCTGACGGCCGCGGCAGCCTGGGCTGGCCCTGGGCGCCAGCGCCCAGCGGCAGGATCCGCCACCTGGGCGCCGAAAGTGCGCGAGGTGAAGAACGCGACACTCCGCGCCCAGCTTGAGGCCTTCAGCATTGACGCCGCCAGGGTGCTCTCCCTCGCCACCCGGGACGGGGCCGAAGTGCCCTTCGAGGTCGTCGAGTCGACCGACCGCGGCGCCCCGTTGTACTGCTACCGGCCGCTGACGGCCGCCTACATCCGGGAGCGGCTCGGTCTGCTGCGGGCTCTGGCGACCTATGCGCCCGCCGCCCAGGCACTCGAGTTCTCCTACGGGGTGTCGGGCTACCTGCGCGCCCGTGGGGAGGGCCGTGTCCCGGAGGAGCCGCGCGAGCGCGCCGATGCCGCGCTGCGCTGCTTCCTGGTCCGCATGTTCGCCGAGCGCTCGGAATTCGCCTTCGACGATCAGCGCTTCGACGCTGCCTGCGCCGAGCTCGAGCGCTGTCTCTATGAGGGCCTGGCGGTCACCGAGGTGGTGGCGCCCCTGCTCGGACTGGCCCTCGATGCCGGCACTCGGGAGCTGGCTCTGGCCACCGGCCTGACCGTGATGCGCCAGGAGCTGCTCGAGGATCCGCCGGCCGGGCTGGTCGACGGGATGGCCCCGGGCGACCTGCTCGTACTCAGCCGCATTCCCCAGCAGCGCTCCGCGCGCCCCCCGCTGGCCGAGGCGCGGCTGCGCTTCCGTCAGTTCCTCACCGCCCTGCGGCTCTATGACCGGGGAAGCTTCGCCATCGGGCCCATCGGCTTCCATCGCGCCGACGCGGGGGTGTGGACGCCGGCGGCGATCGGCCCGGTCGGCCGCCTTGGCCTCACCACACGGGTGGCGGCGGCACAGGAGGATGAGCTGCGGGGATTCGTCAACCTGGTCGGACGGCGTCTGGAGAGCGTCAGCGGCGAGGTTCGCTGGGCACTGGCGCGCTTTGAGTTCGGGGCCGACCGTCGTGACCCGTATGAGGCCCTGACCGACCATCTGCTGGCTCTGCGCGCCCTGCTGGAGCCCGAGGGGACCGCCTCGGGCCGGCTTGCCCAACGCCTGTCGGTGATCTGTGCGGCCCCGGAGGATCGCGTCAGCCTCGCCCGGCGGGCTGCCCGGGCGATCGCCCTGGAGACGGCGGCGATCACCGGCCGGGCGGGGGAACGCAGCCGGGATGACTCGCCCGAGGCGCTGATCGACGAGATAGCCGATCATCTGCGCGCGATCCTGCGCGACATCCTGTGTGGCCACCTCGACGCGGACGTGCGCAGCGTCGCCGACGCGCTGCTCGCTGAGGCCATCGTCAGCGCCTGAGCCGGTTCGCGGTTCAGGGCAATAAGCTCAACCGGTGCCGTTCCACGTCGAGCTCAAGGACCACCGCGACGTCGTTCGCGCGTTCAACCTGTCCGAGGCTCAGGTGATGTCGCGCTTCATCACGCCGCTGCGGACCACCGCCCGGTTCTCCATCGAGGACAAGGAATTCGAGTCACGCAACGCGCGTCTCATCATCGTCGAAGGTCCGCGGCTGGCCACCGGCGAGCTCGGGCTCGGCCTGGGCTGGACGACCGCGCGCAAGCGCGGAGAGGACGTGACCGAGCGCTTCCTCAGTGTCGAGGTCGGCTCGGCGCCGTCACTGGGCACCCCGGGGTTGGAGCTCGCCGGGCGCCTGCGCGAGCGGGTGCTCGGCCGCCTGGCCGCCGGACCGCTGCCGCTGGCGGAGGCGATCGGTCTCAGCGCCGACCTCATGGTCGGCCACCGGGTGTCCGAGCGCCTCGGCGCGATCGAGACGGTCGTCTGGGAGATGCTCCACACCGGTCAGGTGCACGGACTCACGCTCGACGGTGAGCCGGTTCCCCCCGAGCGCTGGGAGGCCACCGTCCTCGCAGAGGCGACCTGGCTGGCCGGAGGTGACCCCGTCGCCCTGGTCTGATCATCCGCGGCGCCGGATCGGCGCCGCCTGCGCGCTAGTGCGCTGAGTGGCGCTCGCTGATCAGCGCGACCGCGTGGGGGAGGGCGGCGGCGATCGCCATGCCCGCCTCTTCGATGCTCTTGGGCGAGCCCGGGAAGTTGACGATGAGGCTGGTACCGCGGATGCCGGCCACCGCCCGCGACAGCATCCAATGTCGGGTGAACTGCGCCGAGGCGGCGCGCATCGCCTCGGGAATGCCCGGTGCCTCGCGCTCGATCACCGCGCGGGTGGCCTCGGGCGTGTAGTCGGTGGGGGAGAAGCCCGTGCCACCGGTGGTGAGGATCAGCTCGACGCGCTCGGCGTCGGCCCAGTGCAGCAGGCGCCGGCGGATCAGCTCCGGGTCGTCGGTGATCAGGTCGCGCCCCGCGAGCTCGGCCCCAAGGCCGAGCGCAAACCGCTCCAGCGCATCCCCGCCGGTGTCCTCGCCCTCGCCCCGCGCCTTGGAGGTCGAGACCGAGATGATCGCGGCCCGCATCAGGCGTCTGGGTTCCGCCACGTGCCGCTGCGCCCGCCGCGCTTCTCCAGCAGGACGACCGACTCGATGCTGACACCGCGCTCCAGCCCCTTGACCATGTCATAGAGGGTCAGCGCGGCCACGCTGGCGGCGGTCATCGCCTCCATCTCGATGCCGGTCTGGGCGCTGATGCGCGTCTCGGCGATGAACTCGATGAGGCCAGCCTCGGTATCGACGCGCGCCTCGACGTCGACGAAGGTCAGCGGTAGGGGGTGACAGAGTGGGATGAGCTCGCCGGTGCGTTTGGCGGCCTGGATCCCGGCGATCCGCGCGACCGTCAGCGCCTCGGCCTTCGGCGTGGTCCCGGCTGCCACCGCGCGGGCGGTCTCAGCGGACATCCGCACCCGGGCGCGGGCGATGGCCCGCCGCTCGGTGGTCGCCTTGGCCCCGACGTCGACCATCCGGGCGTGGCCCTCGGCGTCGAGGTGGGTGAGGCGTCCGGCGCTCATCCGGGCAGGACCCCCTCGACGCGTTGGCGCCCACCCGCGGTGTCGACCTCGACTTTCCAGATCGGCGCCTCGGCCTTGATCCGGTCCAGCGCGGCGCTTGCGCCGGCGAAGGCCGCGCCGCGGTGAGGGGCTGAGACGGCGATGATGATGCTCGCCTCGAGCGCCGGGACGGGGCCGATGCGGTGCTCGGCGGCCGCGGCGGTGAGCCCATGACGGGCCCGGCAGTCCTCGAGGATCGCGGCGATCCGCTCCAGCGCCATCTCGCCGTAGGCCTCGTACTCGAGCACCGGGATGTCACGCGGCATGCCCTGGAAGCTGACCACCGCGCCGGCGTGCTTGTGCGCGACGAAGCGCAGCAGCGGCTGGAGATCGAGGCGCTCGCGGGTCACGCGGGCGTGCAGGGTCGGCGTCGTCTGCACCAGCTGAGCGGCGGCCTCCCCGCCGCTCACCGGGGGGATCAGGGCCAACTCGTCACCCGGGTGCAGGGGCGCGTCGGCGTCGGCGTACTCACGGTTGATCGCCATCCGGGCGCTCCCGCCGGACAGGCCGGCGAGGCCGGGCAGCTGGGCAATCGCGTGGATCGCGTCGGCGACGGTGGCGCGATCGGGTAGCTCCACCTCGACATGGTCCCGTCCCGCCCGCTCCCGGAGGATCGCGAACAGCTGCACTCGGACAGTCACGCAATCGATCGTACCCTTGTCGGAATGCTCGACCGCTTGGCCCGCCCTGTCCGTGACCTGCGCATCTCGGTCACCGACCGCTGCAACTTCCGCTGTGTCTACTGCATGCCGCGTGAGGTGTACGGCCCGGACTTCCAGTTCATGGCCCGCGAGGAGCTGCTCAGCTTCGAGGAGATCACCCGGCTGGCGCGGAGCTTCGCCACCGCGGGCGTCACCAAGTTGCGCCTCACCGGCGGTGAGCCGCTGCTGCGCCGGGATCTGGCCAAGCTGGTGCACCAGCTCGCGTCCATCGACGGGATCGACGACGTGGCGCTCACCACCAACGGGTCCCTGCTCGGTGCCCGGGCCCAGTCGCTGGCCGACGCCGGCCTGTCTCGGGTGACCGTCTCCCTCGACGCCATCGACGACGCCACCTTCGCCGCGATGAACGGGGTGGCGGTCAAGGTGGAACGTGTGCTGGCGGGGATCGAGGCCGCCCACCGCGCCGGGCTGAAGCCGGTCAAGGTGAACATGGTGGTCAAGCGCGGTGTCAACGACCACGCGGTGCTCGAGATGGCGCGGTACTTCCGCGACCACGGGCATGTCCTGCGCTTCATCGAGTACATGGACGTCGGCAACTCCAACGGCTGGCAGATGGATCAGGTCGTGCCCAGCCGGGAGATCTTCGACCGCATCAACGCCCGCTGGCCGCTGGAGCCCGTGGATCCCAGCTACGTCGGCGAGGTCGCCGCGCGCTACCGCTACCGCGACGGCGGCGGGGAGATCGGGCTGATCAGCTCGGTGACCCAGCCGTTCTGTGGCACCTGCATGCGGGCCCGGCTGTCGGCCGACGGGCGCCTCTACACCTGCCTGTTCGCCGCCGCCGGGCATGACCTGCGCGCCCCGCTGCGCAACGGCGCTGACGACGCGCAGCTCAACGCGGAGATCGCCCGGGTCTGGGGGGCGCGGGCTGACCGCTACTCGGAGCGGCGCACTGAGGCGACCGCACGGGCCCCCAAGGTCGAGATGTCCTACATCGGGGGCTGATCAGCGGTCGACGTGCACCATCACCGAGGTGGCCTTGACCGTCGCGGTCGCGGACATCCCGGGTGCCAGGCCCAGCTCCTCCACCGAGTCGCGGGTGATCGCGGCGGTGACCCGGAACCCCCCGGCCTCGATCTCCACCAGGGCCATCACGCCGTCGACCTCGACCGAGCGGATGATGCCGGGGAAGCGGTTGCGGGCCGAGAAGCTGCTGTGGGTCTCGTGCCGGACCGGACGGTGCGAGAGCCGTTCGATCTCCGCTGCCGTGACGACGCGGCGGTTGCGCCCGTCACGCTGGGTGACCAGTTTGCCGGCGCGGTCCCAGCGACGCAGGGTGTCGACCGAGACACCCAGCGCCTTGGCCGCCTCGCCCAGGCTCAGATCGGGGCCGCTGGCGCTCACCCCGACAGCATCGCAGGAAGCCCGCCCCGAGGTCGGAGGGCTCAGTGCTCGCCCAGGGAGAGGAACGCCACCTCGGTGCCGGCGGCCAACTCGCCCGTGCCGGTGGGAATCCGCGCCAGCCCGTCCGCCGTGGCGGTGATGGAGATCTGATGGGACTGCTGGCCGCGGATCGGCTCCAGCTCGCCCGCGGCCGTGTGGCGCACGCGGATGAGGTCGTCACGTTCAGCGTTCTGGGCCACCGCCACCGCGAGGCGCCCGCGGCCGAAGTCGGGCTGGGGATGGGCAGCGCCCTGGAGGGCCGCCAGGGCCGGCGCGATGAACAGGGCGAAGCAGACGAGCACCGACACCGGGTTGCCGGGCACGCCGAACACCAGGGTCGCGTCCTTCACGCCGAAGGCCAGCGGCTTGCCCGGGCGCATCTTGATCCGCCAGAACAGCTCCTGCACCCCCAGTTCGGCGCCGATCCCGCGCACCAGGTCGTGGGGTCCCACCGAGACGCCGCCGGTGGAGATCACCACGTCGTGCGCGAGCGCCTGGGTCAGGGCGGCCCGGTGCGCTGCGGGGGTGTCGGCGGCCGCGGCGATGCTCGTGACGATCGCCCCGGCGCGGGCCAGGGCCGCGGCGAGCATCGGGCCGTTGGAGTCATAGATCTCCCCCGGCGCCAAGGTGCTGCCGGAGGGCCGAAGCTCATCCCCGGTGGTCAGCACCGCCACGCGCGGGCGGCGCCCGCAGTCGACGTGTGGCGCGCCGGCGGCGATCGCCGCACCGATCTGGGCCGGCCCCAGCCGGGTCCCGGCGCCCAGCACCTCGGCTCCGGCGGTGATGTCACCGCCCCGGTGGCGGATCGCGGCGTCGCGGCTGACCGCGTCAGGCACCTCGATGGTGTCCAAGCCGCTCTCGGCGGCGTTGGCGGTATGCACCCGCTCGAGCGGCACGACCGCGTCCGCCCCCTCGGGTAGCACCGCGCCGGTGGAGATGGTCACCGCCTGGCCGTTCTGGACCGGGCTGGCACACGGCCGGCCCGCGGCTGACTCGCCGACCACCTCGAGGATCCCCGGTGTGTCCTGTGCCCGCAGCGCGTACCCGTCCATCGCCGAGTTGGTGAACGGCGGCAGGTCGAGCGCCGCCGTCACCGCCGCGGCCAGGTAGCGCCCGTCCGCGTCCGCCGTGAGCACCGACTCGGCTTCCAGGGGCGCCGCGTGCTCGAGCACGATGCCCAGCGCGGCGTCAATGTCCAGCAGCTCGGGGCTCACTGGCCCGGCAGCCGGCCGTCGACGGCGATCTCGACCTCGTCCCTGACCTTCAGCGCACCCAGCATGGTCGAGTACGGCTCGATCCCGAAGGCGGTCTGAGCGACCTCGGTGACCGCGCTGAGCTGGCCGTTCTCGGCGATCTTCAGGGTGAACTCCGCGGGCCCGGTGGTGCCGAGGAGGTTGAGCTCTCCGTGCACGTGGAGGTCCCCGGCGCCGTCGGCGTGCGCGCCGCTGGAACGGAAGCTGATCTCACGGCCCTTGAACATCTTGTCGTCGATGGTCTTCTTGATCTTGACCTTGTCGTCGTCGCTGAGCGCCTTGGGCCCGCCGTGGCCGCTGAGCACGCTGAGGCTGGAGGAATCGACCTCCAGGGACAGCGCCATCGCTGTCGGGTCGTCGCCGAGCTCGAGCTGGGCCGACCAGGCGCCGACTCGGATCTCCAGGTTGTGACCGGCCTTGGCCATCGCCCCGGCGGTCCCGGTGCGGACCGTCAGCGTCGCGTTGTCAGGACCGAGGGTGTAGCTACCGGAGGGAGAGGACATGGGTCCCAACCTATATGACCGCCCCAAGCCGGGGCCGTCCCCGGTCGATCGTCAGATGCGTTACCTTCGGCATGCCTATGCATTACCTATGCTGAACGTGGGGAGATCGTGGTGGGAAATCGTCGTATTCACAACCTGACGGGTCGGCTGGGGCTGGGGCTCGCACTGGTCGCCGGCGTGACCGGTGTCTCCGCGGCGTCCGCGGCGACCTCGAGCCACCGGACGCGGCCGTCGGGACCCGCGGCGAGGACATCCGGTCAGGTGACGGTGCTGTCGGCCGGATCGCTGGACACCCTGATGACCAAATCGGTCGCGCCGGCCTTCCACGCCGCCACCGGCTACACGCTCAACGACATCTCCCACGGTTCCTCGGCGCTCGCCCAGGACATCAAGAACGGGATCTACGTGGGCGACGTGTTCATCAGCGCGAGCCCCGCGGTCGACCAGACGCTCGAGGGCAAGCGCAACGGCAGTTGGGTGTCCTGGTACGCCGACTTCGCCGACTCGCCCGAGGTCCTGGGCTACTACCCCAAGAGCAGGTTCGCCACGGACCTGAAGACCCAGCCGTGGTACGACGTCATCACCCAGCCGGGCTTCCGTCTCGGTCGCACCGACCCGAGTCAGGACCCGGGCGGTGGGCTGGCGCGCGAGGCGCTGCTGGAGACGGCCAGCGCGAAGCACCTGCCCGCCCTGAAGCAGCTGGCCAGCGAGACCTCGGATGAGTTCGAGGAGACCACCGAGGAAGCCGACATCCAGACCGGGCAGCTCGATGCGTCGTTCATGTACGAGGCGGATGCCATCTCCCAGGGCAGCCCGTGGGTGAAGCTCGCCGGGGTCAACCTGGCCGGTGACTACACGATCACGCTGCTGAAGCACGCCCCGCACACGGCCGCGGCTGAGGCGTTCATCAGGTTCCTGCTCGGACCGACGGGTCAGAGGCTGCTGAAGGCGGACAAGTTCGGTGTCGTCTCGCCGGTCAAGGTGAGCGGCTCGGGGGTTCCCAGCGCGCTGAAGCGCACCCTCTAGCCGCCCGTTTGCAGTGATGGTCTCCGACCGGGCGCCGCGCCTGCTGCGCTGGCTGGGCGCCCTGTTGGTCCTCTACCTGGCCTACCCGGTCGGAGCGTTCGTCGTCCGGGTCATCGGCGGCACCGACGCGGGCTGGAACGCCCCGGGACTCTGGGGCGCGCTGCGCGTCTCGGTCGAGGGCGCCTCGATCTCCACGCTCGTCGGGGTG
>CAZZVR010000064.1:0-17049 GCA_964657595.1 Burkholderia sp. PAMC 26561
CATGCGCGGGTCGATCAGGCCCGACACTTCGACCAGGGTGAACAGGGGCGCGACCGCGGAGAACACGTCGGCGAAGGCGCGGCCGACCTCATCACTGCGGGAGATGTCGGTCACCCAGGCACGCACCGATACCACCTGCTCGACCCCCACACCGACCCGCGAGAGCTCGCGCACCACCTTGGCGAGGATCTCGGTGGCCTGCTCATAGAGGTTGACTCCCACCACGAAGCCGAGCTCGTCGACGGCGGTGGTGCCGCCGATCATCACCAGGTCGCCCGCGCGGACGATCCGGCTGAAGCCGTAGGTCACCTCATACGGCGAGGGCGGATCTCCGGCGAAGCGCTCGATGGTCAATGGCGAAAGTGCCTGCGGCCGGTGAAGACCATCGCCATCCCGGCGGCGTCGACCGCCTCGACCACCTCGAGGTCGTGCACCGACCCGCCGGGCTGGATGATCGCGGTGATGCCGGCGTTGATCGCCAGCGCCGGACCGTCGAGGAGGGGGAAGACGCCGTCGGAGGCGAGCACCGCGCCGCGCACCGGGCCGAGCGCCTTGTCCAAGGCGATCCGCACCGAGTCGACCCGCGCGGTCTGCCCGGCGCCGATGCCGATCGTCGCCTCCGGACCGGCAATGACGATGGCGTTGGAGCGGACGTGCTTGGCCACCTTCCAGGCGAAGGTCAGCGCCGACCACTCGGCCTCACTGGGCCGACGCTCGGAGACGACGGACATGACGTCCCGGTCCTCGATCTCCAGGTCGCGATCCTGGACCAGCAGACCGCCGCGTACCTGGCGGGTGGCGATCTCCAGGTCGGTCAGGTGATGGCCGCGGCGTTCCTGATCATCGAGGATGCGCAGCTCCTCCCGGGACTGGAGGATCTCCAGGGCGTCGGCGTCATACCCCGGGGCGGACACAACCTCGAGGCGCTGCTCGATGAGCACCTGGGCGAGGCCCGCGTCGACCGTGCGGTTGAGAGCCACGACGGCGCCGTAGGCGGAGGCCGGGTCGGCGGCCAGCGCCCGGGCGTAGGCCTCCAGCGCGGTGCTCCCGATCGCCACGCCGCAGGGAATGTTGCCGTTCACGATCACACAGGCCGGGACCATGAACTCCCCCAGCGCCAGCTGAGCGGCGTCGAGGTCGAGCAGATTGAGGTAGGTGAGCTCACCGCCGCCGCGCTGGCCGACCATCGACAGCAGGCTGGTGCGGGTGCCGACCTGGGTGTAGAGGGCGGCGCGCTGATGGTCGTTCTCGCCGTGGGGCAGGTCCAGCGTCTTCTCGAAGGCGCGCACGATCTGGGCCGGGAAGGTCCCGTCGAGGCGCTCTTGGAACCAGCGCGTGATGGCCGAGTCATAGCGGGCGGTGTAGGCGAACGCCTCGGTGGCCAGGGAGCGGCGGGTGTCGAGGGACAGGCGCCGGTCCGAAGTGCGCAGCTCCTCCAGCACGGCGTCGTAGGCGACCGGTGAGGTGACCGACGCGGCGAAGGCGAAGTTCTTGGCCGAGGCGCGGATCATCGTCGGCCCACCGATGTCGATGTTCTCGATCACCTCAGCGTCCGTCACCCCGCGGGTGCCCGCGGTCCGCTCGAAGGGATAGAGGTTGACGCAGATGAGATCGACGGGCTCGACCTCATGCTCCGCGGCGGCCGCGACGTGATCGGGGTTCGAGCGCACCGCCAGCAGGGCGGCGTACAGCTTCGGGTTGAGCGTCTTGACCCGCCCGTCCATGATCTCGGGAAAGCCGGTCAGGTCGGTGATCGAGCGCACCGGGATGCCGGCCTCGGCCAGCGTGGCGGCGGTGCCACCGGTGGAGACGATCTCGATCCCCAGGTCCGCCAGGCCACGCGCGAAGTCGACGATGCCGGTCTTGTCCGACACCGACAGCAGGGCCCGGGAGATGCGGACCTCACCAGGTTCGGAGGCGCTGAGCGAGTCGCGCGTCGAAGCCGTGCTCACAGCCGCGACTCTACCGCTCACCGGAGCGCAACGCGGTGGCGAGGTGAGCTCCCGGTCCCACAGACCGGGAGCCCAACCCTGCCGGGCCTACTTGAGCAGGCCGATCTTCTCGCACCCGTGCTTCACGCCGTAGGCGGCGATCTTCCTGCGGGCGAACAGCCGGTCCGCCTTGCCTCCGCCGCAGCTGACGTAGGCGCGGATCGAGTTGGTCCAGATGCGGTCGTTGGCGGGACCGCCGTAGATGTGCTTCTCGTTGCCGTAGGCGTCGATGCGGTTGGACAGCTTGCCGCCGTAGATGTAGTCGTTGCCGGTGCCGTCGGTGATCCAGTTGCGGCCGTTGCCACCGTGGATCACGTTGGGGCCGTTGCCGGCCACCACGCGGTTGACGCCCTTGGTCACGTAGATGCGGTCCCTGCCGTTGCCGTCGGTCACCTTGGCCTTGGTGCCCTGGGCGTCGATGCAGTCATCTCCGGCCAGTCCTGCGATCTTCTCGCCCGCACCGAGACCGATGATCCGGTCAGACGAGGGCGTGCCCTTGGCGCTGCCATTGACCGCCGTCACGATCAGCGCGTAGGCGGCACCCGAGCCGGCCAGGCAGGAGGAGTGGTAGTGCGCCCGGGCGTAGTCGAGCGGAACCACGGTGCCGCCGGTCGGACCCTTGAACGGCTTGGAAACGAAGATCGTCTGGGAGCCGTCGTAGATCACGCAGTCGCCAGAGCTGGAATCGAGCACTGACCCGGGGGCGCAGTCCTCGAGGAACCCGGGCACCGTAGTGCTGGGCTGCACGACCGTGGTCGAGGTCGTCACCGTGGTGCGACGCCGTTCTGACCGGTCACGGTGGTGACCGCGCCCGGCTGGGTGACCGTGTTGACCGGCGAGGTCACCGTGGTGGGGGTGCCGTTGGTCCCGGTGGTGACCGTGGTGGTGCTGGTCACCGTGTGGGGGACGTTGTTGGAGCACACGTTGGCGTCGTTGTAGGAGACGCCGGCCTCACCGACGACGAGGTTGACCCCCGAGGTGCCCGCCACGTTGAGCAGCGAGATGTTCAGCAGCTGCTCGGTGACTGAGTTCGGGGTCACGATCTGGTCGTTCGCCTTGATCGAGATGAGCGCGCTGAGTGCCGCCGGCAGCCCGGAGACCACCTGGTTGACGGCACCGCTGAGGTCGAGGGTCTCCCCACCGGCGGGCAGGCCCGGACCGGTGACCTTCAGGGCGGTGAGGCTCGAGGTCGAGGACGGGGCGAGCGTCGCGCCCGAGCAGATGACCGCGGCCTGGGCCTCGACCGGACCCGCCACGCTCAGCGTGTAGCCGCCGAGGTTGAGCGACAGGGCGTTGACTTCGGTCACCGCGGTGGCCCCCGGGGTGCCGGACCCGTCGAGGGTGCCGGTCTCGTAGGTGTAGGCGCCAGCCGGGCCGACCGTGCCGAGGTTGTTCAGCGCGCTGAGCGCCGAGCCCGATCCGAGCAGGCCAGCTGACTGCACGAGTGAGGATGCGTTGGCGCAGGGCTGACCGGCGGAGTTGGCCACCGCCGGCTCGGTGAGGACGTTGCCGGCCAGGGAGGCGCGGAGCACGCTGGCGCGACAGCCGAAGGCGTTGGAGGCATCGATCGATGCGGCCGGGGCACTGGCCGACGGCGACGCTCCGGTCGCGGCCGCAGCGCCGAAGGCGCCGCCCAGGGTGGCGCTGAGGCCAAGGCCCAGGACCGCAGCGGCGACCGCTGCCAGGGCCCAGGCTCGATGAAGGCGAGACATGGTTGAGGAGATCCTCCTAAATGGAATAAATGGGTTCCGTACCTGTGGTGACCGGCGCACCGGCCCGAGCGTCCCCGGTCACGTCCCGTTGACGACCGCTGTCCTGCACACCCCAAGTGTTTACTCCATAAACCGGTCTGTCAATGAAATCAAGCGTACAAATTTCTGATTTTCGGCTATAACCGCCGAAAACGGACGCTCAGCTGACGCGGATACGGCGCGGCGAGTCGGTGTCGCGCTGCACCCGACCGGTGGCAAAACGCCGCACCGCCTCGGGCAGCAGCGCGTGCTCGACCGGTGAGAGGAAGGCCACGACGTCCTCCCGCGTCCGCGCAGCGGGCAGCTCGACGGCGCGCTGGAGGATGATGGCGCCGGTGTCGACCCCGTTGTCGACCAGGTGCACGGTGACGCCGAACACCTTGACGCCGTAGGCGAGCGCCTGACCCACCGCGTCGAGCCCGGGGAAGGCCGGCAGCAGCGCCGGGTGGACGTTGATCACCCGGTCGGGAAAGGCCTCGAGGAAGTCGCTGGACAGCAGCTGCATGTAGCCGGCCAGCACGACCAGCTCGACCCCGAGGCTGCGCAGCCAACCCGCCATGGCGGCGTCACGCTCGGGCCGCCCCCCGGCGAACTCCGGCGTGGCGAACACCCGCGTGGGGATCTCAGCACGCTGGGCCCGGGCCAGGGCCGGCGCGTCGGGCTTGTCGGAGGCGACCGCGACGATGGCGATCCCGTCCTGTCCGTGGACCTGGTCGATCAGCGCCTGGAGGTTCGAGCCGGTGCCCGAGGCGAGAACGGCGATCTTCACCTCCGAGGGACCCCGCGTGCCTCAGCGCAGGACGGGCAGCTCGACCGGCTCGAGGGCGAACTTGCCCTGGGCGTCCTCGCTGCCGGCCAGCGGATAGTTGCCCGAGAAGCACGCGTCGCAGTGGTGCTCGGGCCCAGCGGACCCGGCCGCGCCGCCGATCGCCTCATAGACGCCGTCGAGGGACAGGTAGTGCAGGGAGTCGGCGCCGAGCAGCCGAGCGATGTCCTCGACGCTGCGGTTGTGGGCGACCATCTCCTCCCGCGTGGACATGTCGATGCCGTAGTGGCAGGGGTGCTTGATCGGCGGGCTGGAGATGCGCAGGTGGATCTCCGCGGCCCCGGCGTCACGCAGCATCTGGACGATCTGGGGCATGGTGTTGCCCCGCACGATCGAGTCGTCGACGACGATCAGGCGCTTGCCCTCGACCACCTCGGGCAGCGGGTTGAACTTCAGCCGCAGGCCGTTCTTGCGCAGCTGCTGGCCGGGCTGGATGAAGGTGCGGGCGACGTAGCGGTTCTTGATGAAGCCGTCGTCCTGGGGCAGCTTGGCCGCACGGGCGAGACCGCGGGCCGCGGCGTTGCCGGAGTCGGGGATGGGGATGACCACGTCGGCGTCGACCGGGGCCTCACGCCACAGGATCTCGCCCATGCGGGCGCGGGCGGTCTGCAGCCGCAGGCCGTTCATGCGTGAGTCGGGCCGGGCGAAGTAGATGTACTCGAACACGCAGAAGGCGCGGCGGCCGTCGGGCTCGATCATCCGCGTGCGGAGGCCGTCGGCGTCGAGGATGATCATCTCCCCCGGCTCGACGTCGCGGATCAGCTTGGCGCCGAGCAGGTCAAAGGCGCAGGTCTCGGAGGCGACGCAGTAGATCGGCTCGGGGTGGGCGGGGTCCGTGCTCTCGATCATCCCGACCGACAGGGGGCGCAGGCCGTGGGGGTCGCGGAAGGCGACGACCCGGTCGTTGGTCATGACGACGGTGGAGAAGGCGCCCTGGAGACGGGGCATGACCTCGGCCACGGCGTCCTCGATATCGGCGGCGTCGCTGGTGGCCAGCAGCGCGGCGATGATCTCGGAGTCCGAGGTGGAGCGGAAGGACACCTCGTCGCCACGCATCTCGGTGTGAAGCTCGACGGCGTTGATCAGGTTGCCGTTGTGGGCCAGGGCGAGGGCGCGCTGGTCGTCGCGCACGATCGGCTGGGTGTTCTCCCAGTGCGAGGATCCGGTGGTGGAGTAGCGGACGTGACCGATGGCCAGGTTGCCGACGAGCGAACGCAGGACGTGCTCGTCCTTGAACACCTGGGAGACCAGGCCCTGCTCGCGGATCACCAGGATGGGGCCGGGCTCGGGAGCGATGGCGATCCCCGCCGATTCCTGGCCCCGGTGCTGGAGGGCGTAGAGCCCGAAGTAGGTGAGACGGGCGACGTCGATGCCCGAATCGATCGGCGCGTAGATGCCGAACACACCACACTCGTCGCGCGGCCCGTCACGGAGGTCGTCGGTCGTGGGCATCACGGTCGGGGCAGGCCGAGGGGGAACCAGCGGCAACAGGACTTCACCCTATCAGCGCGCCAACTCGGCATCAGCGTGGCTCACAGTGCGGTGACGGCGACGAGGGGCTGTGAGTGGGCGGCCATGAGCTCGCCCACGGCGATCTCGAGCAGCCCGTCCACCGCGAGGCTCTCACCCTCGACGCGGCCGATCACCGTGACGCCGTCGAGATTGGCGAGCACCTCGGGGGCGCCGCTGACGATGAAGCCCGTGCCGAGGTCCTCACCGAAGGGATCCAGGTGAGCCGGCAGGCTGACCTGGGCGCCCCGTCCCCCGGCGATCACGCACTCCGCCAGTGCCGTGGCCAGCCCGCCCTCGGCGATGTCGTGGGCGCTGTGGAAATGTCCGGCGCGCACGCCGTCGCGCACCCGGGCGTGGGTGGCGACCAGGGTGTCGATGTGCTTGGCGGGCAGCCGGCCGCTCGGCGCGTCACCCCGGAGCTTGGCGAGCTCGGAGCCGTCGAGGCCCGGGTTGAAGTCGCCGATGAGGGCGATGGCGTCGCCGTCAGCTGCGAATCCGAGCCGGCCGGCCTGGTGGGGATCGGGCAGCAGCCCGACCATGCCGACCACCGGGGTGGGCAGGATCGGGCCCTCGGGTGACTCGTTGTAGAGCGACACGTTGCCGCCGATCACCGGCACGCTCAGGTCCCGGCAGGCCTGGGCGAGCCCGTCGATCGCCTCACTCAGCTGCCAGGCGACGTGGGGCTTCTCCGGGTTGCCGAAGTTGAGGCAGTTGGTCAGCCCGAGCGGCTCGGCGCCACAGCAGGCGAGGTTGGCCGCGCACTCATAGACCGCCTCGGCGGCGCCGGCGCGCGGGTCGACCGCCACCCGGCGGCCGTTGCCGTCGATCGAGACAGCGATGCCGGCGCCGTTCTCGAGCGCCAGAACCGCGGCGTCAGCCTGTTCGGGCCGGCGCACCGTGCGTGACTGCACGACCGGGTCGTACTGCTCGAAGATCGGCCGGCGGGAGGCGACGTTGGCGCTCCCCAGCAGGGCGAGGAGCGTGCTGGCGGCGTCCTCCTCACCCGTGAGCTGGGCCTTCGGGGCACCGTAGAGCGGGGTGCTCGGCGCCTCGGGGTACAGGTCATAGAGCGGGCAGTCATCCACTAGCAGCGGGACCGGCAGCTCGCCGACCGTCGCACCGTGCTTGAGGATGCGGAAGGTGCCGACCCCGCCGGCCGGCTCGGTGATCTGGCCGATGGGTGTGGCGAGGATCTCCCAGCGCTCACACACCGCCATCACGTCAGCCACGCGGCCGGGCTCGACCACGCAGAGCATCCGCTCCTGGGACTCGGACACCATGATCTCGAAGGGTTCCATGTCGGCCTCGCGCAGGGGCACCGAGCCGACGTCGATATCGAGGCCGACCGCGCCCTTGGAGGCCATCTCCGACGCGGCGCTGGTCAGGCCGGCCGCGCCGAGGTCCTGCAACGACACGAGCAGCTCGCGGTCGAGCAGCTCCAGACAGCACTCCATGACCTTCTTCTCCGCGAAGGGGTCACCGATCTGCACGGTCGGGCGCTTGGTGTCGTCACCCCCGGTCAGCTCGGCGCTGGCCAGAACCGACGCCCCGCCGATCCCGTCGCGCCCGGTCAGCGCGCCGAGCAGCAGCAGCTCGTTGCCGACGCCGGCCGCCGCGGCGGAGGTCAGCCGTGCGTGGGGGGCGATGCCCAGCGCCATCGCGTTGATGAGGCAGTTCTGCTCGTAGGAGGCCTCGAAGTAGATCTCCCCGCCGATGGTGGGCACGCCGATCGAGTTGCCGTAGTGACCGATGCCGGCCACGGCATGCTCGAGCAGGTAGCGGCTGCGCGCCGAGTCGGCCACCTCGCCGAAGCGCAGCGAGTCGAGCACGGCGATCGGGCGGGCGCCGACGGCGAAGATGTCGCGGAGGATGCCGCCGACCCCGGTGGCCGCGCCCTGGAAGGGCTCGACCGCACTGGGGTGGTTATGGGACTCGACCTTGAAGGCGATGGCCAGGCCACCGCCGACATCGACGGCACCGGCGTTCTCCCCGGGTCCGACGAGCACCGCCGGACCCTCGGTGGGCAGCCGGCGCAGCAGCTGCTTGGAGTGCTTGTAGGAGCAGTGCTCGGACCACATGAGGCTGAGCATGGCCAGCTCGACGTCCCCCGGCTCACGGCCGAGGCCGGCAAGGATCAGCGCGTACTCGTCGTCGGTAAGCCCGAGCTCGGCGTGCTTGGGGTTCATGGCTTACTGAATGGCGGGTTGGGGTGAGTGGCTGGGCGTGACTGGCGTCGCACGGGGGATGAGTCGATGCAGCGCATCGGCGATTCCCGCGGGTGGCGTCAGGCGCGTCCAGACGCCACCACAACCGTCGGTCAGGAAGTCGTGAGCCCTAAGAGACACGCGCGCCGACGTGGTTGGCGATCGACTGGAAGATGCTCAGGCCGTCGGCGGAGTCGCCGGTCAGCGTGTCGACGGCATGCTCGGGATGGGGCATCAGGCCGAGGACGTTGCCGGCCGCGTTGCGCACCCCGGCGATGTCGTCCTGGCTGCCGTTGGGGTTCTCCCCGGGCGCGTACTTGAGCACGACATCAACCGGTTCCGGTGCGTAGTAGCGGCCGGTGGTGTGCTTGACCGGGATCGACAGAAGCGACGGGCTGGCGTTGGTGAAGGCGGTGGCGGAGTCCACCACGGTCAGGTTGACCTGGGCGAAGTGGAACTTCAGCGAGGGGTTGGGCAGCAGCGCCCCCGGCAGCAGCCCGGCCTCACACAGGATCTGGAAGCCGTTGCAGATGCCGAGCACGATCCCGCCCTCCTGCGCGAACTCGATGACCGCCTCCATCACCGGGGCGAAGCGGGCGATCGCGCCAGTGCGCAGGTAGTCGCCGTAGGAGAAGCCGCCGGGCACGATCACCGCGTCGACGCCGTGCAGGTCGCGGTCGGCGTGCCACAGCAGCTCGGCCTCGGCCCCGGGGACCCGCCGGGCGGCGAGCAGCGCGTCGGTGTCGTCACAGGTGCCGGGGAAGCGCAGGACCCCGAACTTCACCCGGATGCCTCGGCCGGGCCGTCGTCATGGCCGTGACCCTGCTGGATCTCGTACTCCTCGATCAGCGGGTTGGCCAGCAACCGTTCACACATCGCCGGCAGCTGGCTGAGATCCTCGACGTCGAGCTCGATGAGCCGTCCGACGTGCACGTTGGCGGCGCCGGTGAACCCGAGCATGGGCAGGGCCCGCTCGACCGCCTGGCCCTGGGGATCGAGAATGCCCGGCTTGGGGCGGATGAGCACACGGGCGCGGGGCATCAGATCTGGGGGGCTCCTGTCTTCTCCAGCCAGGTGGAGAACGGCTGGCCGGTGATGCGCTCGTAGGCCTCGACGTACTTCTGCTGGGTCCGGGTGACGACGTCAGCGGGGATCGCCGGCGCCGGGGGAAGCTTGTCCCAACCGGTGGCCGTCGCCCAGTCGCGCACGAACTGCTTGTCGAAGCTCGCCTGAGGGCCTCCGGGCGCATAGTCGTCGGCCGGCCAGAAGCGGCTGGAGTCCGGCGTGCACACCTCGTCACCCAGGGTGAGGACGCCATGCTCATCCAGGCCGAACTCGAACTTGGTGTCGGCGAGGATGATCCCGTGCCCGGCGGCGTGGGCGGCGGCGAAGCTGTAGATGGAGACGGCCACCTCGGCGAGGCGTTCGGTCAGCTCGGGGTCGCCGATCAGCGCGACCGCGGTGTCGAAGTCGATCGCCTCATCATGGCCGGCGTCGGCTTTGGTCGACGGGGTGAAGATCGGGTGGGGGAGCTTGTCCGATTCCCGCAGACCAGCCGGGAGCCGGATGCCCGACACCGTGCCGCTGGCCTGGTAGTCCGTCCACGCGCTGCCGCTCAGGTAGCCGCGCACGACGGCCTCGACTCCGAGCATGGTGAGCTTCTTCACCACCATGCCGCGCCCGCGCGCCTCGGCCGGCACGCCCTGGGTCACCGACACCAGGTGGTTGGGGATGAGGCCTTCAGTCTGCTTGAGCCAGAACGCCGTCAGCCCGGTGAGCACCGCGCCCTTGCCCGGGACCTCGGTCGGGTGCACCGCGTCATAGGTGGAGACGCGGTCTGAGGCCAGCAGCAGCAGCCGATCCGGGTGGGCGGGGTCGCCGTAGATGTCGCGAACCTTGCCCGAGGCGACGAGCGGCAGGTCGGCGACGGCGACGGCGGGGCTCACGCGCCGATCCTATCGAGGCGCCCGACGATCTCATCGGCGTAGCGGACGTAGGGGGCGTAGTCGAAGATCGCCTCGAGATCGAGGCCCGCGCACGCCTCCCCGCCCTCACCCTCGGCCAGCAGCGCCTTGAGTTGCACCCGGGTGTCGAAGGCCCGCTGGGCCAGCCCCTGGGTGATGCGGTAGGCGTCGTCACGGCTGAGTCCGGTCTGCACGAGCGCCAGCAGCAGCCGCTGGGAGAAGATCGCGCCCGAGGTCAGCTCGAGGTTCTCCAACATGCGCGCGGAATCGATGACCAGTCCGCGGATCAGGCCGAGCATCCGGCGCTGGCAGTGGTCGAGCAGCGTGGTGGAGTCGGGCAGGATGATCCGCTCGACGCTGGAGTGGGAGATGTCGCGCTCATGCCACAGGGCGACGTTCTCCAGCGCCGCATTGGCGTTGGCGCGCAGGACCCGGGCCAGGCCGGCGACCTGCTCGGACTTGATCGGGTTGCGCTTGTGGGGCATGGCGCTGGAGCCCTTCTGACCGGCGGCGAAGGGCTCGCGCACCTCGGCCACCTCAGTCCGGGCGAGGTGGCGGATCTCGGTGGCCAGGCGCTCGAGCCCGGCGCCGGCCAGGGCGATCGCCTCGAGCAGCTCGGCATGGCGGTCACGGGGGACGACCTGGGTCGAGGCGGGGTCGGCCGGCAGGTCGAGGCGGGCCAGCACCCGGTGTTCGAAGTCGGGCGAGGTGGCCGAGTAGGTGCCCACCGCACCCGACAGCGCCCCCACCTCGGCCTGGGCGAAGGCGCGCTCGAGCCGCTCGAGGTTGCGCTGGGCCTCGAAGGCGAACCCGGTCAGCTTGATCCCGAAGGTGGTCGGCTCGGCGTGGATGCCGTGGGTGCGTCCGACGCACAGGGTGTGAACATGGGCCCTGGCCTGGGTGGCCAGGGCCTCCACCAGCGCCCGGGCGTCGGGGAGGATCAGCTCGCCCGCGGCGCGGATCTGCAGCGCCAACCCGGTGTCGAGCACGTCGGAGGAGGTCAGGCCGTAGTGGATCCAGCGTCCGGCGTCCCCGGCGGAGGCGGCCAGCACGTCGACGAAGGCGGCGGTGTCATGGTCGGTGACCTTCTCCCGCTCGTTGACCGCCTCCACCGTGAAGGTGGCACGGCGGATGGCCTCGAGGTCGGCCGCGCTGGGGCCGTCCATCTCCTCGCAGGCGGCGACCTCGACCCGGCGGATGGCCTCGAAGCGGGCCTGGTCAGACCACAGCTCGGCGAACTCCTGGCGGGTGTAGCGGTCGATCATCCGCGGGTCAGGTTAGTGCTCGCCCCGGAGGCGGTCGGACGGGGGACCCAGGACGCTTTTGGGCGCTCCAGCGCCCAGAACTCGCCAGAGTCCCCTGGAGGCTCAGCCGACCTTGACCGCAGCGGTGGTGTGCGTCGTCTCGGTCAGCTTGGCGGCGACCGAGTAGGCGACGGTCACCTTGAGCCGGGTGGCCCTGGCGCGGCGCAGCGCGGCGAGCTGGCTGGCGGTGAGCTGGGCCCTCAGCGTGGTGGTGTGGGCGGCCGGGACGCTGAAGCGCGCGAACATCAGCGCGAGCGGGCCGCGGGGGCCGCCGGCGCGCGGCTGGAAGCTCGCCTTCTGGGTGACGATGAGCACGTCACCGTGGCAGGTGCCCGCCCCGTCGAGACAGGACAGGTGGGCGGTCAGCCGGCCGGTGGCCGAGATCCTCACCGCGCCGGTGACCGAGCCGGGCGGGGCGACGGTGAAGGTGTGGGTGACCGTCGTCGGGGTGTTGACCACGTTGTCCTGGCTCACCGCCAGCGTGTAGGTGCCCAGGGCCAGGGCGGTCGGCCAGCGCTCGTTCCAGCTCGTGGCGCTGCGGGTCACCGTCTCGGTCCCCAGCGCGGTGCCGGTGGCCGTGGTGCCGCGGTAGAGCACCAGCGTGATGGTGCCCGAGTCGCCGTAGGCGTTCCCGGCGCTGCCGCTGAACACCACCCCGGTCTGGGGCTCGGAGGCACCCGGGGCCGGTGAGGCGACGGTCAGGCTCGCCGCGGTGCTGGTGATGGTGAAGGCGACGGACGGGCTGAAGGTGCTGGCACCGGTGGTCTGCTGGCTGGCCACCGCGGTGTAGGCGCCCGCGGGCAGGCCGGGCAGCGCCTGGACGGAGAAGGCTCCCCCGGCGCCGACCTGGGCGGGGAGCACCGCCACCGGCGTCGCGTCGGTGCTCGCCCCGGTGTAGATGACCACATAGGCCGTCGCCGCGGCGCCGCCGGCGGTCAGGGCCGTTCCGGTGAAGGTGGGGGCTGCCGTGGCGATCGGCGCCGGCGGTGCGCTGAGCGTGAGCTGGGGTTGGCCGTCGAACAGCTGGAAGGTGACCGCCGGGCTCGTGGCGCTGTCGCCGGCGGCATCGGTGGCGACCGCCTGGACGGTGTAGGTCCCGTCGGCCAGCCCGCTGGCGGTGGCGCCAAAGGCGCCGGACGCGACCGTGCCGACCAGCACCTGGGTCGGCGTGCCGCTGGCGCTGGTGCCGGTGTAGACGTCGACCGTCACCTGGCCGCTGGCTCCGGTGCCGAAGCTCACCGCGCCGCTGAACTTCGGTTGGCCACTGGTGAGCAGCGCCCCGTTGGCGGGGTCGGACAGGACGATGCCGGGGGCAGCCGCCCGGGCCAGAGCCGGGGTGAACCACCCCGCCAGCACGGCCACGCTGATGATCAGGAACCGGCGCAACGTGAGCGGGAAGGTTAAAGGATGAGGTCGGCGCAGCGGTGCGGTTCAGACGCCGGCGGCGATGTCACGGCGCAGCTGGGCGCCGCGGAAGCCGACCGTGTCGGCGGCGGCGTAGACAACGGAGCGGGCCGCGGCGATGTCCGCCCCCACAGCGGTCAGATTGAGCACCCGCCCGCCGGCGCTGACGATCTGACCGTCGGGCCCCCGCGCCGTGCCGGCATGGGTGACCGCCACCCCCGGGTCCACCCGCTCGAGCCCGGTGATCGGCACGGGCGCGCTCGAGTGCTCGGGATAGCCCGCCGAGGCGAACACCACGGTGACCGAGCTGGCGGGGTCCCAGTCGAGCTCGACCCCGGCCAGGCCGCCGGGCCGGGTGGTGGCGAGCAGCAGCTCGAGCAGGTCCGAGCGCAGCCGCGGGAGGATGGCCTGGGTCTCAGGATCGCCGAAGCGGACGTTGAACTCGATCACCTTGGGACCGGCGGACGTCAGCATCAGTCCGGCGTAGAGCAGCCCGTGGAACGGGGTGCCCCGGCGGGCCATCTCGTCCACCAGCGGCTGGTGCACCCGGGCGACGATCGCGTCCGCGGCGGCCGCGTCGATGGCCGGCATCGGTGAGTAGGCGCCCATCCCGCCGGTGTTGGGGCCGACGTCACCCTCTCCGATGCGCTTGTAGTCCTGAGCCGAGGCCAGGGGCAGTGCGCGCACGCCGTCACATAGCGCGAACAGCGAGCACTCCTCACCCTCGAGATACTCCTCGACCACCACCTGGGTGGTGTCGAAGCGGTGCTCGACGAGGAACGCCTCCAGCGCCGCCCGCGCCTGCGCCGCGTCGGCGGCGATGACCACGCCCTTGCCGGCGGCCAGGCCGTCGGCCTTGATCACCGCGGGATACCGATCCCCGGTGGCCGCCAACCCGGCCGCGACCGTGTCCACCACCGCATAGGCGCCGGTGGGGATCTCCGCGGCGACCAGCAGCGCCTTGGCGAACGCCTTGGAGCCCTCGAGCCGCGCGGCGGCGGCGCTCGGACCGAAGCAGGCGATGCCGGCCGCCGCCAGGGCGTCAGCCACGCCGGCGGCGAGCGGCACCTCGGGGCCGATCACCACCAGGTCGACGTCGAGCTCGGCCGCCAGGGCCGTGATACCGGCGACGTCGTCGGCGCTCACGGCGTGGAGTTCGGCCTGGGCGGCGATCCCCGGATTGCCGGGTGCGGCGAACAGTCGCGGCTGGGCGGACGAGCGGGCCAGCGCCTGGATGAGCGCGTGCTCGCGCCCGCCGGAGCCGACGACGAGGACCTTGGGCGGAGAGGGGTCGGTCACGGGAGCGGTGGGTGGCGGGACAGAGCGGGCAGACGGACGGGATCAGAGCAGGGTGACGAACTGGTCGACCGGAACGGCCGGGAGCGTCTCATACCGCCCGGTGCCGCGGGATCCGAGCTCGACGGAGATGCGCAGCATCGTCGCCTCATCCGGCGCGTCGATCACGTTGATGAAGTCATATCGGCCCATGGTCGCCCACTGCCCGACGACCTTGGCGCCGAGCGCCTCGACCTCGCGAGTGACCTCGTGGATGCGCTCGGGGTTGTTGCGGATGGTCTGCACGCCCTCGGCGTTCAGGGTGGTGAGCAGGATGTAGGTGGGCATGTCGGTCGGTCTCCTCGCTCGGTGCGCGCGAACTGCGCGTGACGCGTGGGGCCACTTGTACCATCTCGAGCCGTGCTGCACGCGATGGTGTGGAACGCGCCCCTCGCCCGGCCCGGTGTCGCGGCGAGCGCCCAGGTGAGCGTGGCCCGGCGCTGTTATGCGGTGGGTCAGAAGGTGGTGGTCACCGGCGACGGCTTCGCCGCCTCCGCGCCCTATGACCTGTCGATCGACGGGGTCGACTTCGGCCAGAGCCTGACCGATGCCCACGGCGGTTTCCGCGCCAGCGTCCTCCCCGGCGGCATCGGGGCCGGCCAGGTCCAGATCCGCGACCGCCTGGAGGCCACCGACGGAGTCCGCCGCGCCGGCGCCGCCTTCACGGTGACCCGCGCCACGGGCGCGCTGTTCGGCGCCGGGAGCAGCGGATCGCCGCGGCGCACGGTGCCCTTCACGGTGTGGGACTTCGCCCCGAGTGGACCGCGGGTGAAGGTCTACCTCCATTACGTGGCCCCGTCTGACCGCGCCGCCGCCACCGTCGCGCTCGGAACGACCACCGGCCAGTGCGGGGAGCTGGTGACCCAGCCGCGGGAGCTGTTCCCCTTCACGCCGTCAGTCGGCAGCTGGACGCTGCAGTTCGACACCCACCGCGCCTACACGGCCAACCCCGCCGGCAAGGTCACGCGGCTAAGGGTCGCCATCTCCTGAGCCGATGACGGGGGTGTGCGCACCTTCGCCATCACCTCAGTCATCGCCGCCAGCCTCGCCTTTGCTCCCGCGGCCCTCGCTGACAACGTCGGCATCTCCCTGTCCGCCTCCAGCCCCGAGCAGGGCATTCCGCTGACCGTCACCCTGGCGGGCAGCTCGGCGGCCATCGACACCCAGGGGGACGGCCCCTACCTCTTCGCGGTGGCGCGCCCGAGTGGTGGAGTGGGCTGTCAGTCGAGCTTCGGCGCCGACCAGGCCGCCGCGGGTGATGCCAGCACCGTGCTCGTCGACGGTGACCAGCAGGACCCGGGCCAGAGCTTCTCGGAGCAGAGCGACTTCACCCCCGACGTGGGCGGCTCACTCGTGTGCGCCTGGCTGGAGAGCGACGGGGATGACGGTGACGACATCGCCACCCCGAGTGAGGTGAGCGCCGGCCCGATCAGCAGCACCTTCAGTGCCTCCGCCCCCCAGGTCGGGCCGTTGAAGGTCTCGGTTCCCGCGACGATCAAGGTCAACCAGGCCTACACCATCAGCTACGGCACCCAGACCGACCAGGACCTGTCCCTCGACTCGATCGTCATCCCCGCGTCCAGCGGGGGCTGTGCCGGCAGCTACGAGCTCGAGGTCGACGACCTGGACAACCCCGACGACATCTTCAACGGCAGCGCCGCCATCTACGGCACCGCCACCACCCCCGGGATCGACAAGCAGTCGACCGCCGGTGCGTACGTGATCTGCACCTGGATCGAGGGACCCGATGACCAGCAGGTCGACGCGACTTTGGCGACGCCGATCAAGGTCGTCGGGGCGGCGGGTACCAGCTCCGGCGCGAGCGGGTCGGGCTCGGGCTCGGGCCCGGGTTCCAGCTCGGGCTCGACGTCCTCGAGCCCGGGAACGCGTTCAGGCACCCCGCCCTTGGCCTCACCCGGCCCCTGCGTGGTCCCCCGAGGCAGCGGTTTGACCCTCACCGCCGCCAAGGCGCGTCTGACGGCTGCCGGCTGCACCGTCGGCGCCGTGCACACGGTGAGCACGCACCGGCTCAGGGCCGGTCGCGTGCTCAGGTTCTCCAACCCCAATGGGCGCCGGCTCAAGCACGGCGCTCCGGTGGGGATCTTCGTCGCCCGCGCCGCGTAGTTCGGCTACTCGTCGTTGAGCACCACCTGGTTATCCATCGAGGCGACCTTACCCTCCTCGAACACGAGGGCGAATGAGTAGGAGCCGACCGCACCCGGCGTGCCGCGGTAGAGCTCGCACTCGCCGAGGCTGTAGTGGCACTGCTTGCCGAAGGCACGTTTCACCGCGGCCTTGGTCGAGCCGATGTGGATGCCGTGCACCGTGTGGTAGCGGATATTCGGGGTGGCGAAGCCGACCGCGACCCCCACGAAATCCGACTCATTTGGATGATGCAGGGTGTCGAACTGGACGCTGAGGGCCAGCTTCTCGTAGTCGTACTCCGCGATCTTGCCGCTGACCCGGATGACGTGCGACGGCTTGCCGAGCCGCTTGATCACCTGAGCCGGGGTCAGCTTGAGGGGAATCCCGGCGACGGTCTTGAACGGCAGTACCGAGGTGTTCAGCGCCAGGGCGGCGGCGGGAACGGCCAGAGCGACGCAGGCCGCCGCTAGGACCGACATTGAGATATGACGTGCTCGCTGAGACATCCCCGCCGTTTACCCACGCGAGCGCCGGGCGAATCGCAGATTGCCACAGGCCGTGGGCCGGGCATCCGTGTCACGTTGGCGCCCTGTAGCGGCGGAAACGTGACACG
>CAZZVR010000065.1:0-17046 GCA_964657595.1 Burkholderia sp. PAMC 26561
GAACGCGGCCGCTTCCACGCTGACCTGGGCGCCCGCCTCGGCCAGCGCCGCCGCGAAGTACTCCGCGGCGGCCGCCTCCCCGGGCGATCCGGGGGCTCGGGGGATGGCGGCCAGATGCTCGACGAGCTCGCGCAGGGAGTCGGTGTCTTCCACGGTGCGCTCAGTCGAGCTCGATGAGGACCTGATCCAACCCGGCCCGCTCGGGTGCCGCGCTGGCCTGGCGCGGTGGCCCGAGGTAGACGAGCGCGACGAACGCCTCGTCCTCCCCGATGCCCAGGGCCGCCCGGGCCGGGGCGCGGCGCAGCAGGCCGGGGGTGCGCCAGTAGGCGGCGAGGCCGCGGTCATGGGCGCCGAGCAGCAGCGCGTACACGGCCGAGCCGGTGGCGAGCAGATCCTCCTCCTCGACCTCGGGGTCACTCGGGTTGCGCAGCGAGGTGACGGCCACCAGGGTGGGGGCGCGGCGCAGCTTGGCTGCGCCGTCTCCGGCGACCGCCTCGAGCCGGGCGCGCGCCTGGGGCCCGAGGACGCGGAAGCGCCAGGGATTGGTGAGGTGATGGTTGGGCGCCCAGGTCGCCAGCTCGATCAGTTCGCGCAGCAGCGCCGGGTCGACCGGCTCGGGGCCGAACACCTTCTGGGTCCGGCGGGTGCGGATGGCCTGTTCGAGTTCCATGCCAGGGTCCAAGGTAGCGGGACGCCCGCTAGGCTCGGATCCATGCCCCAATCCTCAAATCACGGCCTGATGACGCAGCTGGCCGGGAGGGCCGCCCAGCGCGTGCCCGGGCTGCGCATGCTTCCGGTCGTGCGGCTGATCATGGCCGCCGAGGTGCTGTCGATCGGCAAGCACCACTTCGACCGGATCACCCCGGACGAGCGTGGCCAACTGGTCCGCCTGGTCGCCAAGGCCAAGGGCCGGCCCCGGAACCTCTCCCCGGCCGAGCAGGTCGAACTCAACGACATCGTCAAGAAGCTCGAGCCGCGGCTGTTCCTGGCGGAGGCGGCCGACCGCATGTCCCCGGTCGGGGTCCCCTCCCCGATGCTGAGCAAGCTGGCCGGCACCAAGTACCGCAAGCCTCAGAGCTGATCGATGGCGATGGTGATGTGGCCGGGCTGGCCCGCGACGCGGGCGAGCCAGGCCGTCACCGCCCGGTAGGGGGACAGGTCAAAGCCGCCCTCGCCGGCCACGTGGACGTAGGCGTACAGGCTGATGTCGGCCACGCTGTAGCGCTCACCCACCAGGAACGTCTTGTCGGTGAGGCCACGCTCCAGCGCCTCCAGGCCCTGGCTGCCCCCCGCCCGTCTCTGCTCCCAGAACTCCGCTGAGGCCTCCACCCCGAAGCGGGTGAGGAACCGCGCCACGGCGAGGTTCGGCTCGATCTCATACTGCTCGAAGAACTGCCAGCCGAGCACCTGGGCGCGTGCGTAGCGGTCGCTCGGCAGGTAGTCGCTGCCCTCGGCCAGGTAGTCGAGGATCGCGTTGGACTCGACCAGGGCGCGGCCGTCGTCGAGCACCAGGGTGGGGACGCGCAGCGCCGGGTTGAGCTGACCGAGCACCTCCATCCGGTTCGAGCGATCGACCACGTCGAGCTCACGCAGGTCCAGGGCCAGGCCGAGGTGGGCGGCCATCTGGCGCACCTTCCAGCAGTTGCCCGAGACCATGCTGTTGTAGAGGAGCATCCGGGGATTAAACACCGTGCTCGGTGGCCACCGCCAGCAGGATGGGTCGGTAGGACGCGACGTCGGGCACGCTCCGGTGCTCGACCTTGGCCTGGTCGTCGAACCGGCGCAGCGCCACGGCGACCTCATGATCGGGGTGGGCCGCGAAGGCGCTGACCTCGGCGGGTGACATCGCCCCGCCCTGGCCGATCAGGGTGTGGCGCGAGACGGGGCTGAGGGCCTCGACGTAGGCCGGGTCGGTGGCGACCAGGTAGCGCTTGGCCGCGACGTGCGCCTCGGCCAGCCAGGCCACGCGCGCGCCGTAGCGTGGGGTGAGCCAGCGCGAGCCCGCCTCGCCGTGGTGCTCGTCGGGCGCGTCGTACTGGACGCCGGCCACCGCCGGGGCCCGGGCGATGTCGTGGAGCAGGCAGGCGACGATGAACTCGGGATCCTCGCGGTGGGCGGACCGGGTGGCCAGCGCGGCGGCCTGCAGGGCGTGCTGGAGCTGGTCCACCGGCTCCCCGTCATAGGGCAGGTCGGCCATCGACGCACAGGCGGTGACCGTCTCGGCGACGATCCGCTGGGCCTGGGTGGCTAGGACCATGGCAGCGTGTAGAGCTTGGTGTGGGTCATCGCCTTCATCGCCTCGCGCACGCCCTCCTTGACGCCGAGTCCGCTGTCGCCGACGCCACCGAACGGGGTCAGCTCGGTGCGCCAGCCCGGGACCTCCCGGACGTTCACGGTGCCGGCGCGCAGCTCCCGGATGCAGCGCTGGATCGCCTGCCAGTCGTTGGAGACCACACCGCTGGACAGGGCGTAGGGGGTGGAGTTGGCCACGGCGATCGCCTCGTCGAGGTCCGCCACGCGGATGATCGGGGCGACCGGCCCAAAGGTCTCACGGGCCACCAGTCGCGTGCGCGGATCGACGTGATCGAGCACCGCCGGGGTCAGCTGCGCGCCGGAGCGACCGCCGCCGGTCAGGAGCGTCGCGCCGGCGTCGACGGCTTCGCGCACCCGGTTCTCGATGGCGACCGCCGCCGCCGCGTCGATGACCGTGCCGATGCCCGTCGCGGGGTCGGCCGGGTCGCCGACCCGGATCGCGCCGGCGCCGGCGCTCACACGCTCAGCCAGCTCGTCGGCCACGCCCGGGGTGGCGATGATCCGCTTGACCGCGGTGCAGCGCTGACCCGAGTTCCTGAAGGCGCCGGCCACGGCCAGGGCGGCGGCCTCGTCGAGGTCGGCGTCGTCGAGCACGATGAGCGGGTCGTTGCCGCCGAGCTCGAGCACGGCGCGACGGTAGCCCAGACGCGAGGCGATCAGCTTGCCCACCTCGACCCCCCCGGTGAAGGTGATCACCTCGACGGCGTCATGAGCCAGGTAGGCGTCGAGCACCTGCGCCGGTTCCCCGGCGATGATCTGACAGGCCGCGGGGTCGAGACCGGCGTCGGCGATGATCTCCCCGAGCGCGAAGGCGGTCAGCGGCGTCTTCTCCGACGGCTTGAGCACGATCGGAGTGCCCGTGGCGATCGCCGGGGCGAGCTTGTGGGCGACCTGGTTGAGCGGGTGGTTGAACGGAGTGATGGCTCCGACCAGGCGGACCGGCATGCGCATCGTGTGGGCGCGGCGCCGGCGGCCGTTGGGCGAGATGTCACCGGCGAACGTCTCACCCTCGTCGCGCAGGGTCTCCATCGCCGCGAGGCGGAAGACGTCGACCGAGCGCCCGGTCTCATACCGGCTGTCGGCCAGACACAGACCCGACTCGGCGGTGATCAGCGCGGCCAGCTCGTCCCGGCGGGCGCGGATCGCCTCCGCCACGGCGAAGAGGACCTCGGAGCGCTCATGGCGCGACAGCCCGCTGACGTGAGCGGCCCCGCGGTCGAGCGCAGCGGCGATCTCGGCCGGGGAGGCCAGCGGCACCTCACCGACGAGATCACCCGAGTAGGGATTGGTAACCGACAGGGTCGCGGTGGCGGTCATCGAGTTGGCCTCTGTGAGTCGGCGATCTGGTTGAGCAGCAGGTCGTGCAGGTCGCGGTTGCGCAGGTCCCGCCCGTCGAGGGCGCCGGTGCGCAGCGCGTGGGAGATGATGATGGGAACCCGGCGCTCGTGCAGCCCCCCGTGGGAGCGCAGCCGGCCGTGGAGCTGGGAGAGGTCGTGGGCGTCAGCGGACTTGCCGAGCACGGTGGCCGCGTCGGCGAGCACGATCAGATCACCGATCCGGTCCGCCGGCAGGTCGAAGGCGTCCGCCGCGGCATCACGGTTGAGCACCGCCTCGACCCCGGCCAGCCCGGCCAGGGCGGCCCGGGCGGCCTCGAGCTCGCCGAGGTCATCGAGGTGGACCCAGGCCAGGGAGCCCAGGGCGGCGTGATGGGCGACGTAGGGATCGGTGATCGGACACAGCGTGTGGCCCGAGCGGATGCCCGCGGCGGCGAGCGCGTCGTCGAGGAACTGCACCCGGGGGCTGTCGTCCGGGTTGACCTTGGCGTTCATGCCGTGGTCGGCGGCCAGGCCGACGATGAACCCCGCGTCGAGGGCGGCGCCGATCGACACGTCGACCGCCCCGTAGAAGTCGTCGGCCATCGCCTCACCGGGGGCAGCTGAGTGCTGGACGAAGTCGGTGAGGGAGGCGTAGACGAGCGTGGCCTCCAGGCGGGCGGCCAGGCGCACCGCCAGGTCGATCGTGTAGGGCGACAGGCGCCAGTCATAGATGTCGGGGTTGGGCCCCAGCCCAGCGGCGGCGATGATCGGCGTGCCGTCCTCCAGGGTCTGGGCGTCGGCCCTTTCCGCGGAGTAGGCGGGCACCCCGCCGGTGGCGAGCAGTCGGCGCAGCTTGTCCTTGGCCGTGACGCACAGCACGCCGACGCCGGCGGCCCGGGCGCCGGCGTGAATCGTCTCGGCCCGCAGAAAGCTCGGGTCGGTGACCTGCACCTCGCTGCCGTCGGCGCTGCGGTAATGGTTCCCGGCGATCCCGTTCTCCGCCGCGCTGACCCCGGTGACGATCGTCACGTTGTTCGGGTTGGTGAAGGTCGGCACCTGGGCGCGACCGTGGGTGTGCACCCCGCCGGCGGCGAGGGCCCCGGCCAGGCGCGGCATCAACCCGCGCGCGAGGGCGTCGTCGACGTAGACGGGATCCCAGCCGTCGGCGCAGATGGCCAGGACGGGTCGCTCGGGGACACGGTAGGTCCGACGGTTGACGGTGAAGGACGGCTCATTCATGGCAACATGACTATACAAGTTGACCGCCGCGGTGGAATGATTCTGTGGCCGAATCAGGCAGATCGACGACTCCGGCCGAGGAATGGGTAAACTTGTACAGACAGGATGATCGACACCGCAGAACAGCATGCCGACGTGTGTGTCGTCGGCGCCGGGATGGTCGGACTCGCCCACGCCCTGGAGGCGCGGCGGCGCGGTCTGTCGGTCGTGGTGCTCGACCGTGACGCCGTGGCGGTCGGGGCCAGCGTGCGCAACTTCGGCCACCTGTTCTTCAGCTCCCAGCCGGACGGGCCGGGGTTCGACCTGGCGCTCGCCTCGCGCGAACGCTGGCTGGAGCTGGCCCCGGCGGCCGGGATCGACCTGGTGGCGGAGGGCACGCTGGTGCTCGCCCGGGCCGAGGACGAGCTCGCCGTCCTGGAGACCGCCCAGGTCAACCCCGAGCGCGGCGCGCGCCTGCTCAGCCCCCGCCAGGCCGCGGCCCTCGCCCCGGTGGCGAGCGACGGGATCGTCGGGGCGCTGCATGCGACGCTGGATCTGCGCGTCAGCCCGCGGGCGGCGGCGGCCGGTCTGGCCGGACTGCTGGAGGCTGATGCGCAGGCCACGCTGATGTGGAACACGCAGGTGCACGCGGTCGAGCCCGGTGTCGTCCACGCCGGCGCCAGCTGCGGGCCCGCCTCGCACACCGTGGTGCGCGCCCCCCAGATCATCGTCTGCCCGGGCCCGGATTTCCCCGCCCTGGCGCCCGAACTGCGTCCGGGCCTGGACGCCCTGACGCGCTGTCGGCTGCAGATGCTGACGGTGGCGGCACCCGGAGGCCGCCGTTTCGGCCCGGCGTTGGCCACCGGCCTCAGCCTGATCCGCTACCCCGCCTTCAGCGATCAGGCGCCGACCGCCGCGCTGCGCGTGCGCCTGGAGCGTGAGGTGCCCGAGCTGCTGGAGCACGGCATCCATCTGCTCATCACCCAGTTGCCCGACGGCGACCTGGTGATCGGTGACAGCCACGCCTACGGGGACACCCTGCACGCCTTCGCCGACGAGCGCATCTACGAGCTGCTGCTCGCCGAGGCGGCCCGGCTGCTCGGCGTCGACGCGCTCGCGGTCCGTGAGCGCTGGCTGGGCATCTACGCCAGCCGGATCGAGGCGCCCGGGACGTACGCGCCGTTCCACGTGACCCGACCGATGGCGGGCGTCCAGGTGGTGGAGAACGTCGCCGGGATCGGCATGACGCTGTCCCTCGGCTTCGCCGCCTCGGTGCTCGACGACGCGGCTCAGCGCGTCGCCGCCTCCTGAACCGCGGCCAGCGAGACCCCGGAGCGCGCCAGGGCGATCCGGTTGTGCACGGTGATGTTGAAGCTGTCGCCGCGGTAGCTGTCGTAGGAGAACTCCACGGGCGCCCCGCTCACGTCGAACACCTGGCGGCGGACCTGGAGGACCGGGGAGCGGCGGGCCACCGCCAGCAGCTCGCTCAGCTCGGAGGTGGCCCCGACCGCGGAGATCTGCTGGTCGGCCTCGGCCAGGCGCACCCCGCGCGCGCTGAGCTGCTCATACACCGAGGCGGTGTCGAGATCGAAGTCGAGCAGGAGGCGCCCGAGGGACTCGACGAACGTGCAGTGCTCGACCATGGCCGGCTCGCCGTCGAGCAGGCGCAGGCGCTGGTACTGGAACACCGGCGTGCCGGGCGCGAGCGCCAGCAGCGGCGCGACCTCAGCCGGGCAGGGGCGACGCGCCAGCTCGAGCGTGCGGGCGCCCGCCCCGCGACCCGAGCGCCGCGCCCAGGCGGAGAAGGACACCATCTGGTCAAAGCTCTGTGACAGCGCCGGGCGGGCCACCACGGGCCGGCGTCCGCGACTGCCGGAGATCAGCCCCTCCGCGCGCAGGGCGGCCAGGGCCTGGCGGACCGTCCCGCGGCTGACGCCGAACTCCGCCTGGAGGTCCGCTTCAGAGGCGACGGCGCTGCCCGGTGCCAGCGCACCGGAGGTGATGCGTCCGCGCAGATCCGCGGCGATTCGCGCATGCTGTGACTCGGTCATCTCGGGGCCGAGTCTGTCAGGGGCCTGCGGGCGAGGCCGCGGCCAACGAGGCCGCGGTTTCTGTCTCCCGACCCTGGGGGTAGCTTTCTCGGTGGCGATGTCAAGGCTGCGGAACGAGGGAATCCGCGATCGTGCGCGGGCAACAGCTGAGGGTCTGTTCTCCCCGGAGACGGGGGAGGCGGCGAGGACGGCGGCCCACAAGGCCGCCGCGCTGACCCGGCGGAGCTACAGCGAAGCCCGGGCGATCGCGGTACTGCGCCGCGCCGGACTGATCGGGCTGCGCCCGGCTGAGGCCGCGACGGAGCTGCGGGCGATCGGCACCTACGGTCAGCTCGGGGCGCCGCTGGTCATTGCCGCGCACAAGTACGGCTCGCGCACGGGCCTGATCGACGAGCTCGGCTCACTCACCTTCGCGGAGATGAACCAGCGCAGCGATGCGCTGGCCGCCACGCTGGCCCGCCGGGGCGTCTCGGACGCCGACTGCGTGGGCGTGCTGTGCCGCAACCACCGCGGCTTTCTCGACATCACCTTCGCCGCGGCCAAGCTGGGCGCACGCATCGTCTACCTCAACACCGATTTCAGCGGTCCCCAGCTGCGCCACGTGTGTGAGCGCGAGGCGGTCACCCTGCTCGTGCACGACGAGGAGTACGCCGGGCTGGTGGGTGACCTCGCGATGTCCCACGGAACCGTGGTGGCCTGGCATGACCGGCTCGCCGACGATCGCGAGACGCTCGAGGGCCTCATCCGCGCCGGCGCCGGTCTGGCCGACGTCGGGCCGCCGCCCCGTCACGCCCGCGTGGTGCTGTTGACCAGCGGCACCACCGGCGCCCCCAAGGGCGCTCCCCGCAGCGCGTCGCGCAGTCTCGCCCCGGTCGCCGCGATGCTCTCCAAGGTGCCCTATCGGGCGGCCGAGACCACCTACCTGGCGCCGCCGATGTATCACGGCGTCGGTTACTCCCAGATGCTGCTGTCGGTGTCGCTGGGCTGCACGCTGATCACCGAGCGTCACTTCGATCCCGCGCAGGTGGCGGCCGCAGTGACCGCCCACCGGGCCAGCGCCCTCGTCCTCGTGCCGGTCATGCTGCGCCGGCTTCTCGGGGTGCTGGAGGCGAGCCTGAACCGCTATGACCTCAGCTCGCTGCGCATCGTCTTCGTCTCCGGCGCGGCGATGGAGCCCGAGCTGGTGCGCCGCGCCCAGGCGAGTCTGGGTCCGGTCATCTACAACTTCTACGGCTCGACCGAGGTGGCCTATGCCACCTTTGCCACGCCCGAGGATCTCCGTGACGCACCGGGCTGCGCGGGACGCCCGCCGTTCGGAACGGTGGTGCGGCTCTATGACGAGGACGCCCGCCCCGTGCGCGGAGCCGACACGGTCGGTCGCATCTACGTCGGCAACTCCTTCCAGTTCGACGGCTACACCGGCGGTGGCTCCAAGCCCACCATCGACGGGCTGATGAGCACCGGTGACGTCGGCCACTTCGACGCCGCCGGGCGCCTGTGGGTCGACGGACGTGATGACGACATGGTGATCTCAGGCGGGGAGAACGTGTTCCCCGGTGAGGTCGAGGAGCTACTGGCCACCCACCCGGCGATCGAGGAGGCCGCGGTGATCGGCGTGGGCGACCCGGAGTTCGGCCAGCGCCTGGTCGCCTACGTGGTGCTCGGGGTCGACCAGGGGCTCAGCGCCGACCAGGTGCGGGAGTACGTCCGGGCCAACCTCGCGCGCTACAAGGTGCCCCGTGACGTCCACTTCCTCACCGAGCTGCCCCGCAATCCGACCGGCAAGGTGCTCAAGCGCCGCCTGCGCGAGCTCCCCGAGCCGCCCGCCGCGGGCTGACGCCGGCGCCCTGGCGGGGCTCAGGGGGTGAGGCGCTGGCTCGGATCGGGCTCGGGCGGGGGCTCTGACAGGTCGGCGTCCGGGGTGAGATCCAGGGCCAGGAAAGCGACGTCACGCCAGGCGCCGGCCTTGTGGCCGATCCGCTCGAACACCCCGACGGTGCGGAAGCCGCAGGAGTGGTGCAGCGCCATGCTGGCCGGATTCGGCTGGGTGATGCCGGCGATCGCCGTGCGCATGCCCTGGCGGCGCATCAGCCCGAGCAGCGCGTCATAGAGCCGGCGTCCGACGCCGTGGCCGCGATAGTCGGGATGGACGTACACCGAGACCTCGGCTGACCAGCGATAGGCGGCCCGCTCGCGGTAGGGCCCGGAGTAGGCGTATCCGGCCACCCGCCCGTCATCGTCGGCGACCAGGAAGGCGTGGGTCTCGGACAGGTGCGCGATCTTGGCCGAGAACTCCGCGACGCTCGGCGCCACGATGTCAAAGGAGACGGCGCTGTCGATCACGAACGGGGTGTAGATCCCGACACAGGCGGCCGCGTCCTTGACGGGGTCGGCGTGACGGATCTGCATCGCCCACGCAGGGTAGAGCGGTGCGCAACCTGAGGTAGGATCCGCCGCCATGGCCGAGGAGAGAGAGCACGACGTCGTGCTGTTCGGCGCGACCGGGTTCACCGGTGCGCTGACGGCGGAGTACCTGGTCGCCCACGCGCCGGCCGGGGCGCGGCTGGCGCTGGCCGGACGCAACCGGAGCAAGCTCCAGGCGGTGGCTGAGCGCATCTCCGGGGTGCTCGCCGACGGGGTGCCCGCGCCAACCCTGGTGGAGGCCGACGTCGAGGATCCCGCCAGCCTGGACGCCCTGGCCGCGTCGACGCGCGTCCTCGCCACCACGGTCGGGCCCTACGTCCGCTACGGCGAGCCGCTGGTCGCCGCCTGCGCGGCGGCCGGGACCGGCTATCTCGACCTGACCGGCGAGCCCGAGTTCGTCGACGAGATGTACCTCAAGTACCACGCCCAGGCCCTGACCAGCGGCGCCCGGCTCATCCACGCCTGCGGCTTTGACTCGATCCCCCACGACCTCGGGGTGCTCTACACCGTCGAGCAGTTGCCCTCCGACCAGCCGCTGGCCGTCAACGGCTACGTCTGGGCGCGTGGCCTGGCGTCCGGCGGCACCTACCACTCCGCGGTCGGGGCGATGTCGCGCCTGCGCCAGTCCGCCCGGGCCGGCCGGGAACGCAACCGCGCCGAGCGCGCCATCTGGGAGTCCCACGGCCGCCAGGTGCACGGCAGCGTGCGGCCGCCCCACCGCGAGTCGGTGGCCCGCGGCTGGGTGATCTCCCTGCCGTTGATCGACCCCCAGATCGTGCTGCGCTCCGCCCGCGCGCTGCCTGAGTACGGCCCCGACTTCTCCTACGGTCACTATCTGGCCGCCGGGTCGCTGAAGAACGTCGCCCTCATCCTCGGCGCGGTGGGCGGCGTGGCTCTGGCCGCCCAGACCAAGCCGACCCGGGAGCTGGCGCTGAAGCTGCGTGCCCCCGGCGACGGTCCGGACGCGGCCACGCGGGCCAAGGGCAAGTTCCGGGTCACCTTCACCGCCGAGACCGGTGATGGGCGCCGGCTCGTCACCCGGGTCAGCGGCGGTGATCCGGGCTACACCGAGACGGCCAAGATGTTGTCAGAGGCCGCGCTGTGCCTGGCCTTCGACGCGGTCGCCGACACCGCCGGGCAGGTCACCACCGCCCAGGCGCTCGGGCGCCCGCTGATCGCGCGGCTGCAGGCCGCCGGGATCGGGTTCGAGGTCGTCGTCGGCTAGGCGTCGCCGGCGAGCTCAGCCCGGATCCGGGCGGCGAGCTCGGGTTGATTGGTCGTCAGCACCCAGACGCGGGGATCGCTCAGCCACGCACGCAGAGCTGCGGGCTCATCCACGGTCCACACCAGCAGGGCCTGGCCATGGCGGGCGCTCCAGCGCGCCACGTTCGCCCGGGCCAGGCGTTGGTGGGCCGCGATCAGGTTGGCCCGTGCGGCTGCCACTCGCCGGGCCGGGAACAGCTCACTCACGCGCACACCGGCGCGGGCGGCCCAGGGGAGCTCAGACATCCCGCGGCCCAGGGACAGGCCGACGGGCAGGGCCACTCCGCGGGAGTCGGCCCAGTCGCGGACCGCGCGCACCGACTCGTCCTCCAGGCTGGTGATGATGAATCCGCCGTCCCCCAGGATCGCCTGGGCGATCTGGGCCGCCTGGGCCTCGAAGGTGTGCTCCGGGGTGGCGTACAGCGCCGCGGGGGAGGTGAACTTGAGATCGATGTGGGCCCGCCGGCGGCCGCGGAGGGTGCCGAGGGCGACCTCGAGCGAGCAGGTCTCCCCGGTGGCCTGCTCCAGCTCGGCGCGGGTCAGCAGCTCGATCGGGACGCGCTGGCCATCCCAGACCACGTCGTGATCATGGCCGAGCACAAGGGCACCGTCGGCGCAGCGCTGCACGTCGAACTCGACGTACTCGCCGCCCGCAGCGGCCGCCCGCTCGATGCCGGCCCGGGTGTTGTCAAAGCGCGGATCGCCCCCGGCGCCGCAGCGGTGCGCGCTGATGAGCGGCCGGGCCCCCGGGCGGACCCACGGCGGGGGTGTATTCACAGTCACCCCCGCCGCCACCCACCCCGGGCTACTTCAGGTCTTTGGAGCTCTTGCCGAGCAGGTTGCGGGCGATGACCAGCTGCTGGATCTGCTGGGTGCCCTCGAAGATGTCGAGGATCTTGACGTCGCGTGCCCACTTCTCCAGCAGCTCCTCCTCGGCGTACCCGACCGACCCGGCCAGCTTGACCAGGCGCAGGCAGATGTCGGTGGCCACGCGGCCCGCCTTGGCCTTGGACATCGACGCCTCGACGGTATTCGGCTTCTTGTTGTCGGCCATCCAGGCGGCGCGCAGCGCGAGCAGGCGGGCGGCCTCCCATTCGGCCTCCAGCTCGATGAACTCCGCGGCCGCGGCACTCTGGGTGTGCAGCGGTGCGTCGTAATCGAGGTTCAGGCCCGCGTCGCTGAACAGCTCGCGGGCACGCTGCAGGGCGGCCTTGGACACGCCGATGGCCATGGCGGCGACGAGCGGACGCGTATTGTCGAAGGTCTTCATCACGCCGGAGAAGCCCTCGCGCGCGGACTGGATCTCGGGTGAGCCGAGCAGATTCTCCCGGGGCACGCGGACGTTCTTGAGGTTGAACGCCGCCGTGTCGGACGCCTTGGCGCCGAGCTTCTCCTCCAGCCGCTCGAGGTGCAGACCCGGGTTGTCGCGCTCGACCACGAAGGACTTGATCGCCCCGCGGCCCTTGGAACGATCCAGCGTCGCCCACACCACGATGAGCTCGGCCCGGTGCCCGGAGGTGACGTAGATCTTCTCCCCGTTGAGGACGTACTCCTGGGTCTCCTCGTCGTAGGTAGCGCTGGTCCGGATCGCCGCCGAGTCCGACCCGGCCTCGGGTTCGGTGATCGCCATCGCCGCCCAGCGACCGCCGAAGCGCTCGAGCTGCTCGGGGGTGGCCACCGCGGCGATCGCCGCCTGGCCCAGACCCTGGTTCGGCATGGCGAGCAGCAGACCGACGTCGCCCCAGCTCATCTCGGTGACGGCGAGGACCGACGCGAGGTTGCCACCGTTCTTGGTGGCGTCCTTGTCGGCCTTCTTGTCCTTGACGCGACCGTTGGTGGTGACGTTCTTGTCGCCGTTCTCGGTCTTGCCGGCGCTCACCCCGCTGGCGCCCGCACCGGCGGCCGCGGCCCGGGGGTCACCTGAGGCGATGCCGTCGAGCAGAGCCGCCAGGGCATCGAGCTCCTTGGGGTTCTCGTGCTCGTGGAGGTCGTACTTGCGGCTGTTGGGCCGCAGGATGTGCTCGGCGGCCTGGTTGGCCTGGTAGACGAGCGCATCGAACTTCTTGGGGACTTCGAGATTGATGGGCATTAGGGGACCAGCACTCCCTCGATCAGACCCGCGGCGCGCAGATCGCGGTACCAGCGCTCCACCGGGTGCTCCTTGGTGAATCCATGTCCGCCCAGCAGCTGTACGCCGTCCGAGCCGATCTGCATTCCGTATTTGGTCGCCAGCGTGCGCGCCAGGGCGACTTCCTTCGTGTACTCCTTGCCCGCGTCGATCAGGGCCGCCGCGCGGTAGGTGACCAGGCGTAGACCGTCGAGCTCGGTGGCGATGTCGGCCACCTTGAAGGCGACCGCCTGGCGGTTGGAGATCGGCTCGCCGAAGGCGATGCGGTCATTCACGTAGGTCTTGACGTAGTCGAGCACGGCCTGGCCGGTGCCGACGGCCACCGCGGCCCAGCCGAGGCGACCCAGGGCGATGAGCTCTCGGTAGACGTCGGCGTCGCCGTCGCCGAGCAGTGCCCCGGCGCCGAGCTTGACCTGGTCGAGCACGACGCGGCCGGTGGCGGCGGCGCGCAGGCCCATGGCCGGCTCGGGCTCGGTGCTCACCCCGGGGGTCTTGGACTCGACGATGAACAGGGCGGGACCCTGGCCATCGAGGTCCGCCGCGATGATGAACAGCTCGTCCTCGGCCGCTCGGGGCACCAGTGACTTGACACCGTTGAGGGTGTAGCCCTCGGGCGTGCGGGTGGCGGTGGTGTGGAGCTTGAACGGGTCGAACAGGGCCCGGGGCTCGCTGACCGCCACCGCGGCCGCCGGCGGGTTGTCGCCGACGAACTCGGGCAGGTAGGTGGCCTGCTGATCGGCATCACCCCACAGCGACAGCGCGGTGGCGACGCCGGCCGGTGCGAGCAGGGCGACGGCGAAGCCGAGGTCACCCTGGGCGAAGGCCTCGGCCAGCAGCACCGAGGTGACCGCCGAGCGCTCCTCGAACATGCCGCCGAGCGACTCGGGAACACCGACGATGGCCAGCCCGAGCTCGTTGGCCTTCTCGAGCAGCTCCTTGGGGGCGCTGAGAGCCTTGTCGGCTTCACGGGCGATCGGCCGGACCTCCTCGAGGGCGAAGTCGCGCACCGAGTCGGCCATCAGCCGCTGCTCACGCGTGGGGGTGAGGTCGAACAGCTCGCGGGGCTTGGCGCCGCGCGGCTGGCGCTGGGGGCCGGCCAGCTTGGAGGTGGCCTTGAAGGCGCGTCCGGCGGCTCCGGCCGCGCGGACGGACTGACGGGATCCGGTGAACAGGATCCGCTCGGCCGCATCGCGAATGCCGAGCCGGTCGAGGAGTTCGGAGGAGGCGAGCGTGTTGACGGCCTGAAGTCCCCAGGCGACGCCGCGCTCGGTCAAGGTGTGTGAGTTGTGCTGCGCCATGGCGTTAAGGATATCCCTGTTTGGTGTTACGTCAGTTGATGTAATCCTGGATCTAAGCGTAGCCGATTCCGGTGGCGGCCGCAGGGGTTGGTTTACGACTCTGTGACAACCCCTGGGGGTCCCGGTCCTCCGCTTCCGACGCCCCTCAGCAGCCGCTATTACACGGGGCTTACGGTGGCCCCGTCATGCTGGAAGCTCATGCGCGTCCTGGTGGTGGAAGATGAGCGCCGACTGGCCGACGCCATCGCCCGCGGCCTGCGCCGCGAGGGGATGGCGGTGGACTTGGCCGGTGACGGCGAGGAGGCGCTGCACAAGGCGCGCGTGGTGCGCTACGACGTGCTGGTGCTCGACCGGGACCTGCCCGGCGTGCACGGCGACGAGGTCTGCCGGTCGGTGCGCGCCGAGCGGCCCGAGACGGGGATCATCATGGTCACGGCCGCAGGCGAGCTCGATGATCTGGTCTCCGGGCTGTCGCTGGGTGCCGACGACTATCTGCCCAAGCCCTTCCGCTTCGCCGAGCTGGTCGCCCGTATCCGGGCCCTGTCGCGCCGGGCGGTGCCGAGTCGCCCGCCGCTGCTCGTGCACGGGGAACTGGAGCTGGATCCGGCCCGCCGCTCCCTGACCCGCGCCGGGGAGCCGATCGAGCTCGCGCGCAAGGAGCTGGCGGTACTTGAGACACTGATGGCTGCCGACGGCGCCACTGTCTCGGCCGAGGAACTCCTGGAGCGAGTGTGGGACGAGCACACCGACCCCTTCACCAACGTGGTGAGGATGACGATCATGACGCTGCGACGGAAGCTGGGGGAGCCCCAGCTCGTCGAGACGGTGATCGGCGTCGGCTACCGCATGGCCTGATGGCCTCCGCCAGAGCGCTGCGCCTGCCGCCCTGGACCGTCCGGGCGCGCCTGACCTCGCTCTACGGCACGGTGTTCCTCGTCAGCGGGGCGATCCTGCTGACGGTCGGCTACTTCCTCGTTCGCAGCAACCTCGAGCGCCGCGTCCACCTCCAGCGCCAGCTCGGCTTGGGCCTGCACCCCGGTAGCCACCGCTCCGTGGCGCTCGCCCAGCAGGTCTATGACGCCTACCGGAGCGAGTGGATCCACCAGACCCTCGGCCAGCTGCTCTTCACCTACATCCTGGCGCTGGTCGCGATGACGCTGATCTCGGTGCTGGCCGGCTGGATCCTGGCCGGCCGGGCGCTCGGGCCCCTGCGCGACATCACCGCGACCGCCCGTCGCGTGTCGGTGGAGAACCTGGGGGAGCGCATCGTCCTCGAGGGGCCCGAGGACGAGCTCAAGCAGCTCGCCGAGACCTTCAACGGCATGCTCGGGCGCCTGGATGCCGCCTTCATCAGCCAGCGCCACTTCGTCGCCAACGCCAGCCATGAGCTGCGCACGCCCCTGGCCATCATGCGGACCGAGGTGGACGTGGCCATGGCCGACCCCCACGCGACCGTCGCCGAGCTGCGGGAGATGGGCGAGGCCCTGCGCGAGAGCATCGACCGCTCCGAGGGGCTGATCGCGGCGCTGCTGGCGCTGGCGCGCTCAGAGGCCGTCACGGACGAGCAGAGCGTCGATCTCGAGGGGCTGGCCGGCGATTGCGTGACTGACCTGATGCGCCGCGCGGTCGAGGCCGGGGTCAGCATCGATACCGACGGCCTGGCGCCCGCGACGGTGCGCGGCGACCCGGCCCTGCTCGAGCGGCTGGTGGCCAACCTGATCGACAACGGCATCCGTTACAACGTGCCCGGCGGCCGTCTCTCGCTGCGCACCACGACCGTCGGGTCGACCGTCGAGCTGGTCGTCGCCAACGGGGGCGCGGTGATCGCCCCCGACCAGGTCGGCTCCCTCACCGAACCCTTCCGCCGGCTCTCCCGCCAGACCACGGGCTTCGGCCTCGGCCTGTCCATCGTCGACTCGGTGGTCAAGGCCCACGACGGTCGGCTGGTCGTCAGCGCCCCGCCCGACGGCGGTCTCGAGGTGCGGGTCGAGCTGGCGGCCGACCGCTCGGCCCGGACGTCGCGAGGGCGGTCGGTGTCGGTCCGGCCCTGAGGCGGGTCGCACCCGGTCTCGCCCCCGGCTGGGCCAGCCGCATCGGTTCGGGCGCCCCGGCAGCAGCAGAGGCTCATTCAACTCTTAGGGCGGGCCGCCGGATTCCTTACACCCCGGACCTAGCTTCCGCGGCCGATGTCCTCCGCCTCGCCCCCGAAGCGCCGACCGGTCCGCCGGTCTTTAGCCGCTCCGAGCTCGGGGCGCAGCCGCGGAGCCGCCTCGAACCTCCGCCAGCCCTGGCTGCTCTACGGCGTCCTCGGCGCGGCGGCGATCGCCGTGGTCGTCCTGGCCGTCACCTCGCTGGGGACGTCGACCTCCTCGGCACGCACCCAGACCGAGACCGTCACGGCCACCCGCGGGGTGGTCCAGGAGACCGCCTCGGGCTCGGGCAACGTCGAGGCGGGCGTCGACGACGAGGTCGACTTCCAGACCTCCGGCACGCTCGAGCACGTCTACGTCCATCAGGGTGAGACGGTCAAGAAGGGTGAGCTGCTGGCAGAACTGAATCCGTCCACCGCGGATCTGAGTCTGGAGGCGGCGCAGGCCAACCTGGCCCAGGCCGAGGACACACTCAGCACCGCCGAGGCCAGCGAGAGCACCACCGCAGACACGGCCGAGGACGATGTCGCGGCGAGCGCGACGGTCCTGACCGATGCGCAGCGCGCAAGCGCGTCCACGCAGTTCACCGCCTACCACCCGCTGGCCGGCGCCACCTCGACTCAGACCACCGCGAGCGGGTCGACCCCGACCCCGACCCTCGCAACCACGACCGCGTCGACGAGCGCTCCGGTGACGACCACTGCACCGACCCAGACGCCGGCCGCGGGCGCGACGTCGACCACCGGCGGTGCCGCCGCGGCGCCGAGCGGGCCGACCCAGGCGGTCACGGTGACGGTGACCACCCCGGCCAGCACGACCGCCGCCGGCTCCGCCGCCCCCGGCACCAACGCGACGTCGACCGACAGCTCGGGCTCGACCGCCGGC
>CAZZVR010000066.1:0-16908 GCA_964657595.1 Burkholderia sp. PAMC 26561
CCGCGGCGGCGGCGAGCGCCGCGACGACCTCGCCGGCCTGGGCGTCTGACAGCACCGGGCTGATCGGCAGGGCGAGGATGTCGGCGGCCAGGGCGTCGGTGACCGGCAGCTCCAGTCCCGCGGGGACATACGGGGCCATGGCCGGCTGGCGGTGCAGCGGGGTGCGGTAGTAGGCGCGGGCCTGGATGCCCGCGGCGTTGAGCGCAGCGAGCTGCGCGTCGGCCTCCGGGTGGTCGACCACGTAGAGATGCCAGGCCGGGAGCGTCCCGTCCGGAGTGACGGGGAGGTTCACCAGTTCCCCGATGCCGGCGGCCCCATAGGCCGCCGCGGCGCGACGCCGGCCGTCGGCCCAGCCGTCGAGGTGGGGCAGGAGGATCCGCAGGATCGCCGCCTGGATCTCGTCGAGGCGACTGTTGTAGCCGACCAGCTCGAAGCTCTGCTTGTCGCGTGAGCCGTGGAAGCGCAGCGCGCGGACGGTGTCGGCGATCGCGTCGTCGTCGGTGACGATCGCCCCACCGTCACCGAAGGCGCCGAGGTTCTTGGACGGATAGAAGGAGAAGGTGCCGATGTCCCCGAGGATCCCCGCCGAGGTGCCCCCCACGCGGGCGCCGATCGCCTGGGCGGCGTCCTCGACGATCGGGAGACCCGGGCACGCCGCCGTGATCTCGGTGATCGGCGCGGGCAGGCCGAACAGGTCGACGGCCATGACCGCCGTGGTGTTCGGGGTGACCGCGGCACGCACGGTGTCCGCGGTGACGTTGCGGGTGCCGCGGTCGACCTCGCAGAACACCGGGTTGGCGCCGATGGCGGCGATCGCCTCGGCTGAGGCGTAGAAGGTGAGCGCGGGCACGACCACGTCGTCGCCCGGCTTGACCCCCACCGCCCGCAGGGCGATGGCCAGCGCGTCGGTTCCGTTGGCGACGCCGATCGCGTGCCGGGCCCCGATGTAGTCGGCCAGCTCCGCCTCGAAGGCGCTCACCTCGGGACCGAGGATGAAGCGGCCCTTCTCGATCACCTCGGACACCTTGGCGATGATCTGGGGGCGCAGCGGCGCCAGCGGGGTGTCGGTGTCAAAGAGCGGTACCGGCATCGGTCGCCAACCCTACACACGGACCCCGATGCGCTCACCCTGTGTGCTGAACCGGCTCCGCCCTGAGGATGATTTCGGCCAAATGCGGGGCGGTCTAGGGCATACTCAGCCCCCCATGCTGACCAACGCGTCTGTCACCGAGTCCCTGGCGAACTTCGCCGTGCACCTGATCAACCACGCCGGATTGGCCGGTGTGGCCATCCTCATCGGCATCTCCTCGCTGGTGATCCTGCCCGGCACCGAGGTGACGATGCTGTTCGGCGGCTTCAGCGTCGACCAGCATCATCTCAGCTTCCTCGGGCTCGTCTCGGTCGCCTCGGTCGTCGACATCGCCGGCGGCATCGTCATCTACTGGGTGGCCTACTTCGGCGCGGTCGAGGTGCTCGAGCGCCTGCCCGGGCCACTCAATGTCAGCTCCCACGGGCTCGACCGGGCTCACGCCTGGATCGAACGCTGGGGTGTGCCCGCGGTGATCATCTCGCGCCTCGTCCCCACCGTCCGGGCCGGTGGTCCGTGGGCGGCCGGCGTGGCCAAGATGCCATTCTGGCGCTACCTCGTCTCCCTGATCATCGGCACGGTCATCTGGATGGTCGCCCTCGGCCTGGTCGGCAAGGCCGTCGGCTCCCAGTGGCCCAAGTGGAAGTCCCACCTCGACATCGTCGACTACATCGCCGTGGCCTTCGTCGCCGCGCTGATCGTCTGGTTCGTCTACGAGAAGCTCTGGAAGCCGCGCGTGCAGGCGCGGGCCAACATTTGACGCCTGAGCTGTGAGCGGCCCGGCGGCGCGACTCAGGCTCGGCGAGGCGGTCGGGCTGGGTCTGCTCCACGGGCCCGCCGAGCTGGTTCCCGTCTCATCCTCCGGGCACCTCACCGTGGTGCCCTACCTGGCCGGCTGGGAGTACGCCGACCTCGACGGTGAACTGCGCAAGGCCTTCGAGGTCGCCCTGCACGCCGGCACCGCCCTCGCGCTGGTCATCGCCCTGCGCGGACAGGTGCGCGGATGGCTGTCTGAGCCCAGGTCGAGTCGCCGCCTGGCCGGACTGGTCGTCGGCTCACTGGCGCCGCCCGTGCCACTCGGCTTCCTGCTCGAGGCGCCGATCGAGCGCCGCCTGGGCACCCCCGCGTCGATCGCCGTTGGGCTGATCCTCGGCGGTGGGCTGCTCGGCTGGGCCGACACCGCACCCCAGGACCGCCGGGCCACCGAGGCCGGACTGCACGATGCCCTGTGGCTCGGCGTGGCTCAGGCGTGCGCGCTCATGCCGGGGGTCTCGCGCAACGGCGCCACCCTGACCGCGGCCCGGCTGCGGCGCTTTCACCGCCGCGACGCCAACGTCCTGTCCTGGCAGGTCGCGCTCCCGGTGATCGGCGGCGCCACGGCGCTCAAGACGCTCCGCCTGGCCCGGCGGGGGCTGCCCGAGGGAGCGGCCGTCCCGTTCCTGGCCGGGGCGCTGGCCGCGTTCGGCTCGACCCTGGCCGCCACCTGGGTGGTCGACCACGTCGAGCGGGACGCCAGCCTGGCGCCCTTCGCCGTCTACCGCATCGGGCTGGGCACGGCGGTCCTCGCCCGTGTGTGGCGGCGGCAGGCCGCCGGCGCCGCACGATGACCGACAATGGGTGGGTATGAGCGACGCGTACGCAGCCGCCGGGGTTGATACGGGCCAGGCCGATCAGGGCGTCGCGGCCATCGTCAGCGTGCTCCGGGCGATCGACCCGGGCCGTGCACCGCTGGCCATCCCGCTCAGCGGGCACTACGCCTCGGTCATGGCCCTGCCCGGCGCCACCGGCGCTGACGGCGGCCCCCTCGGAGTCGCCCTGGCCACCGACTCGGTCGGCTCGAAGGTGATCGTGGCCGAGCAGACGGGCCGCTTCGACACCATCGGGATCGACTGCGTGGCGATGAACGTCAACGACCTCATCTGCGTCGGGGCCGAGCCGGTCGCGCTGCTCGACTACATCGCCGTGGAGGCCGCCGAGCCCCAGCTGCTGCACGATCTGGCGGTCGGTCTGGCCGCCGGTGCGGAGGCGGCCGGCGTGGAGATCCCCGGCGGGGAGGTGTGCCAGGTCCCCGAGGTGCTCCAGGGTCACCCCTCCCCCTACGGCTTTGACCTGGTCGGCTCGGCCTTCGGCACGATCAACCTGCACAAGATCATCACCGGCCAGGCCATCGCCCCGGGGGATGTGCTGATCGGGCTGCCCGCCTCCGGCGTGCACTCCAACGGTCTCACGCTCGCGCGCCGTGCCCTGCTGGGAGACGGCGGACTCGGGCTGGACGCCACCCCGCCCGAGCTCGGTGGTGCCTCGGTGGCCGACGCGCTGCTGGAGCCGACGGTCATCTACGTCAAGGCGATCATGGCGCTCATCCGCGCCGAGGTCGCCGTCCACGGGCTCTCCCACATCACCGGCGGCGGCCTGCTCAACCTGCTGAGGCTCGGCTCGGGCGTCGGCTTCAGCATCACCGAACCGCTTACGGTGTCGCCCGTGTTCGGCCTGATCGCCCAGCTCGGTGGGGTGCCGGCGGCGGAGATGTGGGAGGTGTTCAACATGGGCTGTGGCTTCGTGGTGATGGTCGGGCCGGACGCCGCGCCGGTCGCGCTCGAGCTGCTCAGCCAGCATCACCCGGGCACCGCGATCATCGGCCAGGTGACCGACCGTGCCGGAGTCGTCGAGGTCCCCGGGCTGGGCATCGCCAACGATCCCGTTTCCGGCAAGTTGATCGGCCCCCACTAGCCCCGGCGATGAGCTCATCCCTGCTCGGCACCACGCTCAGCGGCCGCTACCGGCTGGAGGCGCGCATCGGCGCCGGCGGCATGTCGACGGTCTACCGGGCGGTCGACGAGACGCTGCAGCGCAACGTCGCGATCAAGCTGATGAACCGCGAGGTGAGCAGCGACTCAGACCACCTGGTGCGCTTCCGGCGCGAAGCCCGCGCCGTGGCCCAGCTGTCACACCCCCATGTGGTCGGCGTCATCGACGCCGGTGAGGACGACGGCCGCCCCTACATCGTCTTCGAATACGTCGAGGGCGAGACCCTCAAGGAACGGATCCGGCGGCTGGGCCGGTTGGAGATCCCCGAGGCGGTCGCCTACTCGATCGAGGTCGCCCGGGCGCTCGGCGCCGCCCACTCCCACCACATCGTCCACCGCGACGTCAAGCCCCAGAACGTGATGATCGACGACGAGGGCTCGGCCAAGGTGACCGACTTCGGGATCGCGCGCACCTTGGATGAGGACGGGCTGACCCAGGACGGCCGGGTCCTCGGCACGACCGACTACGTCTCCCCGGAGCAGGCGCTCGGCCAGGACGTCAACGGCCAGTCGGATCTCTACTCGCTCGGCATCGTGCTGTACGAGATGCTCACCGGTGAGGTGCCCTTCAAGGGCGACAACCAGGTGGCGGTGGCGATGAAGCATGTCCGCGAGGAGCTGCCGGACGTGCGGGTGCTGCGGCCCGAGGTGTCTGCCGCGCTGGCCTCGGTGGTCGACGGCGCCACGGCCAAGCGGCCCGAGGATCGCTACGCCGACGACCAGGAGCTGATCGCCGACCTCGAGGACGTGCTGGCGATCGAGACCGCCCGGGCCGGTGGCGCCAGCGGTGAGGCGACCACCGTGCTGCGCACGCTGCCGGCCAGCGCACGCCGGCGGGTGCCCTTCGCCATCCTGCACCGGCGCATGCTCGCCCCGCTGGCCCTGGTGCTTGTCGTGGCCCTGGTCGGGGTCGGGCTGTGGCTGGGCCTGCGCTCGCACCGGGGCACCGCCACACCGGCCAACGCGCCCAAGCCGGCCGTCGCCCATACGGCACTCATCCACCTGTGCGCCAGCTGCGCCGCGGCGTATAACCCGGACGCCCCCGACGGGGAGACCTCCCAGAACAACTCCAGCGCCGGACTGGCCATCGACGGCGATCCGACCACCGCCTGGGGCACCGAGAACTATTACGACAACACCCTGAACAAGCCCGGAGTCGGGCTCTACCTCGACGCCAAGCCGGGCACCACGGCCTCACGGCTGGTGCTCGAGACGACCACCCCGGGCTTCGCCGCGACGATCTACGCCACCAACACCACGCCGGATCCGACGAGCTTCAGCGCCAGTGGCTGGGTCCCGCTGGCCCGCACGACCTCGGTCGCCACCAAGCAGAGCTTCAAGCTCGACCGTCCCCGCACGAAGTACACCTACTACCTCGTGTGGATCACCGCGCTGCCGAGCAACTCGGAATCGGTCTCCCTCAACGAGCTGCTGCTCTACTCCTGATCGCAGGCATCCGTGTCACGTAATGCCGGATATGGCGGCCTAACGTGACACGGATGCCCCCGCTTCAGCCTCCGTCGCCGCTGCCCCGGGCGTTGTAGACGGTGATCCCGCCGGTGTCGACCGCGGCCCGGTAGGCGCCGAACACCGCCAGCGCGCCGGCCCGATCGACGTCGTCGATCACCGCGATCCCGCGGGCGGCGAACTCGGCGATCCAGCCGGGGTGCATGGGCCCCTCATCGAAGGTGGTGATCGCCTCCAGCTCCGGCCCCGAGCCGGCCAGCACCAGCCGACGCACGCCGGACCACATCGCCGCGCCATAGCACTGCACGCAGGGACGCCAGTTGACCACCAGCTCGTGCTCGGGCAGGTCGGGGCCGCCGAGGTCCCAGCCCGCGAGCGCCCGCTGGGCCAGACCGAGCGCCACCACCTCGGCGTGGGCGACCGACACGCCCGAGGCGAGCACCACGTTGACCCCGACGGAGACGATCCGCCCGCTGCCGGACTCGGCCACCAGTGCCGCGAAGGGGCCGCCGTTACCCTCGCGCCAGTTGCGATCGGCCAGGCGGTTGACCAGCGCCACCCGCTCCTCCTGCGTCTCCAGGACCGCGGGCAGGTCGGCGACAAACGCCTCCACCCAGGCGGGCAGGGCGATCGAGAACTGGGTGGCGTCGAGCTGCATCGGCAGGCGGAGATGATGTCAGCCGCTGAAGCCGCGCTCGGCGTCGTGGCGGTCCAGCGCCAGCTGGACCAGGCGGTCGAGCAGCTCGGGGTAGGGCAGCCCGGAGGCGTTCCACAGGGCGCCGTAGACGCTCGTCTCGGTGAACCCCGGCATGGTGTTGAGCTCGTTGATGAGCACCGACTCCCCATGGACGAAGAAGTCCGCCCGGGCCAGCCCGGCACAGCCGGCGCGTTCGAACACCGCCACCGCCAGCTCCGCCACGGCCTGGCGCGCCGACGCGGAGATCCGGGCGGGCACGATCAGCTGCATGCCCCCGGGGGTGTACTTGGCCGCGTAGTCGTACCAGCCCGACTCCCCGGCGGCGAGCAGGATCTCCCCGGGTGCTGAGGCGGTCACCTCGCCCCCCGCGTTGCCGAGCACGCTGCACTCGATCTCCAGGCCCACCGCGGCGGCCTCGACGATCGCCCGGGGGTCGTAGCGGAAGGCCTCGGTCAGGGCCGGGCCGAGCTCGTCCACCGTGGCCGCCCGGACGATGCCCACCGAGGAGCCGAGCCGGGCGGGCTTGACGAACACCGGCAGACCCAGCGGCTCCAGATCGGCGAGCACCTCGGCGGGACGGCGAGCGAAGTCCGCGGCGCCGACGGCGCGGTAGCCGACCTGAGGCAGGCCCGCGGCCGCCATCACCTCCTTGAACCGGACCTTGTCCATGCACACCGCGCTGGCGGCGACACCGGAGCCGACATAGGGCACATCCAGTGCCTCGAGCAGCCCCTGGATCACACCGTCCTCCCCGTAGGGCCCGTGCAGCACCGGAAAGACGACGTCGGCTCCGGGGAAGCCGGCGCCCGGGGTGAGCGTGACGCCCTCCCCCCAGCGGCCGTCCCGCGCGATGGTGATCTCGACCACGGCGTAGCCGGCCTGGCGCAGGCCGTGGGCGACCGACGCGGCCGAGGCGAGCGAGACCTCGTGCTCGGAGGAGCGCCCGCCCCCCAGCACGGCCACCCGGGTGGCGCTCACGCCACCCCGCCGGTGGTGTTGGTGACCGGCGCGGCCGTGGTGGTGGTGGTCGCGGGGACCGTGGTGACCGTCGACAGGGGGTTGGTCAGCGTGGAGGTGCTGCTGGAGGTGGTGCTCGTTCCGGTTCCGGGCGCGCTCGCCGAGTACCGGCCGACGGTCAGGCTGATCGTCGCCCCTTGCGTCGCCGTGGCGGTGCCGCTGGGGTTCTGGGCCAGCACCAGACCGCTCTGGGTCGGGTCGCTGGTCAGCTGGTAGGTCCGTGCGTACTTGAACCCCGCGCCGACGAGCTCGGTGGTGGCCACCGAGGTCGGGTCGCCGACCACGTTGGGGACGGCCACGTCGGGCTCCTTCTGCGCGACGACTAGGGTGACCGTCGTCCCGGGCAGGACGTCGGTGCCCCCGGTGGGGGTCTGGCTCAGCACGGTGCCGGCCTGGGCGCTGGCGCTGGGTTCCTGGCTGACCTTGACGGTGAACTGCGACAGGGCGGTCTGAGCGGTGGCCAGCGTGTCGCCGACCACGCCCGGGATGGCGATCGGCGCGACGCCGGTGGACAGGTAGAGCACGACGCTCTGGCCGGTCTTGAGACTGGTACCGGCGTCCGGGTCGGTGCGGGTCGCCTCGTTCTTGGGCACCGAGCTGGAGGATTCGGTGAGCACGCGCGAGACCTTCAGCCCGGACAGGTGGAGCTGGCGGATCGCCTGCTTCTCGGTGTCCTGGACCACCGCGGGGACCGTCGTCTGGCCCGGTCCGCTGGACACCGTCAGGTCGACCGTCGTGCCGGCCTTGGCCCGGGTGCCCCCCAACGGGCTCTGGTAGATGACCTGACCGGAGGCGCGGGTGGAGGCCTGTTGGATGACCTGGGGGGTGAAGCCGGCGTTCTCCACCTTGGCCGTGGCCGAGGCCTGGGTCAGGTTGACCACCACGGGGACGGTGCCCCGGGTCGGGCGGGTGACGATGAAGGCGACCACCCCGCCGGCGATGGCCAGCACCACGATGAGCCCGAGCAGCCACGGCCAGGCGCGCGACCAGCCCGACCGGCGCCGGCCCCCCGGGTCCTCGGGTGGTCCCAGCACCGGAGCGAGCGTGGGCAGGGCGGCGCTCTCACCGGTGATCGGGTGGGTGGCCGTCGACGGGTGCGACAGCGACTTGGCGCCGAGCTGCACCCGCGGCAGCGGCCCCGGGGCGGCTCCTCCGAGCGCAGCGGCCCCGGCGGCCCCCGCGGCGCCGGCCCCCAGCGCGGTCATGCTCGCGGTCACCTGACCGCCGCCCCCGGAGAGGATGGACTCGCGGATCCCCTCGAGGACGTCGATGAACGCGTCGGCGTTGGCCGGACGGTCGGCGGGGTCCTTGTTGAGCGCCCACAGCACCGTCTGCTCCAGCGCCGGAGGCAGGTCGGGGTTGTCGTGGCTGGGCGGGACCGGCGCCTCGGACACGTGCTTGAGGGCGATGGTCACCGCCGACTCGGCGTCAAAGGGCACACGGCCGGTGAGCAGCTCATAGAGGACGACGCCGACCGAGTAGAGGTCTGAACCCTCGGCCACCGCCAGCCCCTGGGCCTGCTCGGGCGACAGGTACTGGGCCGTGCCCATGATCGAACCCGTCTCGGTCATGTCCGAGGCGCCGGCCCGGGCGATCCCGAAGTCCGCCACCTTGGCGTGGTCCTGATCGTCGAGCATCACGTTGTGGGGCTTGAGGTCACGGTGGATGACCCCACGGCGGTGGGCGAAGCGGGTCGCCTTGAGGATCTGTACGACGATGTCGATCGCCCGCACCGGGTCCAGCGGCGCCTCGTCGCGGACCACCTGCTTGAGCGTGCGGCCCTGGAGGTACTCCATGGCGATGTAGTAGGTGCCGTCCCAGCTGCCGCGGTCGTACACCGCGACGATGTTGGGATGCTGGAGGTTGGCCGCCGCCTGTGCCTCGCGACGGAAGCGCTCCACGAAGCCGGGATCCTCGGCGAAGCGTCGGTGCAGCAGCTTCAGCGCGATGGGACGCTCGAGCTGAGAGTCCTCGGCGAGGTACACGTCGGCCATGCCGCCGGTGCCCAGGCGCCGCTGGATCCGGTAGCGACCGTCGACCAACTCGCCGTGGTTGATCCCGCTCACAGTCCCTCCGCCAGCAACGTCTGCATCATCTGCGCCGCGATCGGCGCGCTGTAGGTGCCACCGTACCCATTGGGGATGTTGCGCAGCACCACGGCCACCGCGATCTTCGGCGCCGACACCGGGGCGAAGCCGACGAACCAGGCGTCGTCGAGCGGTGCGCCGCCGGAGGTGCCCCCGGTGCTGGCGGTGCCGGTCTTGCCCGCCACCTCTCCCTTGAGGCTGCCGAGGTTGGCCGCCGTGCCGGTGCCCTCCTCGACCACGTTGGTCATCATCGAGGACATCTCCGCGGCGGTCTTGGAGCTCATCACGGTGTCATACAGCTTCGGGGCGACCGTCGCCACCACCTGACCGTCCGGATTCACCACCCGGTTGACCAGCCGCGGCGTCATCAGCTTGCCCCGGTCGGCGATCGCCGAGACCACCATCGCCATCTGCAGCGGGGTGACGGTCAGCTTGTCCTGCCCGATGGACATGCGCCCGAGGTCGACGTTGGTGTTGGTCGGCGCGATCAGCTTGCCCTGGTAGCTCTCGCCGCTGGCGACGGAGCTGCCGGCCGGCAGGTCGATCGCCGGCGTCCGGTAGAAGCCGAACCGCTTCATGTAGTCCTCCATCGTCGCCCGGCCCAGGTTCAGGCCGACCTGGGCGTAGACGGTGTTGATGGAGTTGGTCAGCGCGTCGGTCAGGCTGACGTCGCCGAAGCTCTCGTTGGCGTCGTTGTTGAGCGGCACGCCCGAGACGGTGATCGGCGACTTGCCGTTGATGAGCGATTGGGGCGTGTACTTCCCGGTGTTCAGGGCCGCCGCGGTGGTCACCAGCTTGAACGTCGATCCCGGAGCGAACAGCCCCTGGGTGGCCAGGTTGGACTGACAGGCGTTCTGCTCACCCGGATTGAGGTCGGCGTCGGAGATGTCGTTGGCGGGGCAGGCCGCGAGCGGATGGTTGTCGTCGTAGCTCGGGTTCGAGTACATCGTCACCACGGCGCCGGTCTGGGGCACGATGGCCACCACCGAGCCGACCCGGCCGGCCAGCAGCGTCTTGGCCAGCTGCTGGGCCTTGAGGTTGAGTGTCGAGTACACGTCGTTGCCGACGTTGGAGGTGGAGATCGGCCCGAACACCGAGGACAGCGTGGTCTGCTGGCGGTTCTCCAGCTGGGTCCGGTACTCGCCCTCGAGGCCGCTGAACTGATGCTGCTGGAGATTGCCGTAGCCGACGGTCTGGGAGAACAGCGAGCCGAGCGGATAGGTGCGCTTGTACGTTCCCCCACCGGCCGGCACCGACTTGGCCAGCACGGTCTTCCCGTCGCCGGCGAGGATCCGGCCGCGCTTGACCTTCAGGGTGCTGAAGTAGCTGAGCTGATTGAGCTTGTCGCGGTTCAGCGCGTTGGCGTCGAACACCGTCCAGCGGCTCGTCCACACCAGCAGCAGCGCGAACAGCAGGATGACGAACACGTACAGCTTGGAGATCGACTTGTTCACGTCACGCCGCGCGGGTTGGTCATCGCCCCGATCGCCTGGCGCCGGGCCCGGTCCGACACGAGCAACAGCATCGCCACGAGGATGAAGTTGGCCAGGATCGAGGAGCCGCCGTAGGAGACGAAGGGCAGCGTCACGCCGGTCAGCGGGATCACTCGGGTCACCCCCCCGACGATCACGAACACCTGCAGGGCGAGGATCGTCGACAGACCGGTGGCCAGCAGCTTGGAGAAGGAGTCACGGGCCAGGGTGGCCGCCTTGAACCCGCGCCAGCAGATGATCATGTACACGGCGAGCAGGCCGGCGGCGCCGAACAGCCCGAGCTCGGAGACGATCACCGCGTAGATCATGTCGGTGCCCGGCGCAGGCAGCCAGGGGGTACTACTGCCCGGGATGGTGATGACCGACTGGCCGAAGCCCTGGCCGAACAGCCCACCGGCGGCCTGGTCGAACTGCGCGTTGGCGAGCTGGTAGCTGCCGCCGTTGGCGTTGTACAGCGACGGGCGGAAGGGGTGCAGCCAGTCCTGCACCCGCGAGTCGATATGGGCCACGTGGGTGCCCAGGTACCAGGCGCCGACCGCGAAGATGAGCAGCCCCACCACCACGAACGACACCCGGTTGGTGGCCACGTACAGGACGGCCAGCAGGCCGCCGAAGAACATGATCGAGGTGCCGATGTCGTGGAGGAACACCAGGATGAGCATCGAGATGCCCCACAGCAGGAGCATCGGGCCCAGGTGCTTGAGCGGCGGCAGCCCGACCCGGATGCCGAAGATCTTCGTGCCCTGGGCCAGCGCCTGGCGGTGGTCGCGCAGGTAGGAGGCGAGGAAGATGATCAGGCCGATCTTCCCGAACTCGGTCGGCTGGAAGTTGACCGGGCCGATGCTGATGGCCAGGTAGGCGCCGTTGACCGGGGCGGCCAGACCCGGCACCCGCGGCAGGATCATGAACACGATCGACGCGATGACCACCAGGTAGCGGTAGCGCTCGAGCTTGCGGTAGTCACGGAACAGCAGCACGGTGATCACCACCAGCACGAGGCCGAGGACGAACCACTGGGCCTGCTGGCGCGCGTAGGTGACGCCGTAGATCCGCAGCACCATCACCAGGCCGAAGCAGGCGAGCACCGACACCAGCGGGAAGATGTAGGGATCCGCGTGGGGCAGGGTGATGCGGAAGAAGATGTGCCCGGCGAGACACAGGCCGAGGAACACCGCGCCGTAGACCAGGCTGGCGTTGGACAGGCGGTTGGACTCCTGCACGAGCACCGCGGTCAGCCCGGCCGTCATCAGCAGGGCTGCCGGAATGAGACCGAACAGCTCGCGGTTGCGCGCTCTCATTCGGAGATCTTGTCGAGCTCTAGGTCGTCGACCAGCTTGAACGCGGGGGTCTCGGCGTGCAGCTCGTGGTTGAGCAGGGTGGCGCGCCGGTCGGCCGGGATGAGCGAGGCCGGCACCCCGGACTGGTAGTAGGTCTCATAGAAGTTGACCCCGAAGAACGAATAGGGAAATCCGCGGTACACGGTGACGATGCCCTGGCGGTCGGTGCCGATGAAGTACAGCTGACGGCTGGCCAGGTAGCCCGCGCCGCCGAAGATGAACACGAGGAAGACCAGGGTGACGAGCGCGGCCACCAGCTTGCCCACCAGCCCGAAGTGGCGCGTCTGCTCCGGCTCGGGCTTGGGCCGCCCCTGACGTCGGGCCAGCGGCAGCCGCGCGGTGACCCGGTCGGTGCGTGCGCTGACCGCGTCGCGCAGCGCGTGGGGGCGCGGCTCGACGAAGGTCGAGGCCGGAGCCGGGGCTGGAGCACCGGGCGCGCCAGTGCTGGCGCCGTGCCCCAAGCCGGCGGCAGCGGCCTCCGACGCCGGGATGGACAGCGTGTCACCCCCCTCGCCCGAGGCCCCGGACCCGTCCGCCTCGGCGACCCGGAACAGGACCACGGTGATGTTGTCGCGCCCGCCCGCGTGGTTGGCCGCGTCGATCAGACCCTGGGCGGCCGCGGCGAGATCCGGCGCGGCCACGAGCACCTCGGCGACCTGATGCTCCTGGAGCATGTCGGTCAGCCCGTCGGAGCAGAGCAGGATCACATCACCGGCCCGGACCGCATAGGAGAAGGTGTCGACCTCGACGATCGGCTCCTGGCCCAGCGCGCGGGTGATGATCGAGCGCTGGGGATGCTCGAAGGCCTCCTCCTCGGTGAGCTTGCCGTCCTTGATCAGCTCCTCGACGAGTGAGTGGTCCTCGGTGAGGCGCGTCAGCTCGCCGGCGCGCAGCCGGTAGGCCCGGGAGTCGCCGACATGGGCCAGCGCGACGGTCTCGCCCTCCAGCATGACCGCGGTGAGCGTCGTGCCCATGCCGTCGAGGCGATGGTCGGCCTGGGCGCGGTCATAGATCTCGCGGTTGGCCCGCTGGACCACCACGGCCAGGCGCTCCTCGGAGCTGCCGCTGGCCGGGAGCCCGGCCTCGAACGCCTCGATGGCGATGCGTGAGGCGACCTCGCCCGCGGCGGCGCCGCCCATGCCGTCGGCCAGGGCGAACACGGGCGCCCGAGCGTAGGAGGAGTCCTCGTTGCCGCGGCGGTGGCGGCCGGTGTCGGTGCGCTGGGTGGGGTCAGCGGCGCGGAGCATCACAGGCAGTTACTGAAAGTAGGTGAAGACGGAGTCGCCGATGCGGATACGGTCGCCGGGGTGCAGTGGCTGGGGTCCGGTCAGCGGCTCGTCGTTGAGGTAGGTGCCGTTGGTCGAGCCGAGGTCGGTGAGCACCAGGGTGCGGCCCTGACGGGTGATCTTGGCGTGGCGCGAGGACGCGAACGGGTCATCGAGCTGGATCTCGACGTCCCCGCGGCCGAGTGTCGCACCGTGGGTCAGGTCATAGGCCACCCCCGATTCATGGCCGGCCGCGGTCTCGACGAGCAGCCGCGGTTCGAAGTCCCCCTCGAACTGCGCCAGGGGGTCAGCGGTGTTGTAGAGGTCCGTCGACGTGCTGTCCCAGTTGGCGGGGGCGGAGGCGGCCGTCGGCTCGGCGGCGCCCCGGCGCCCCCGCGGGCCGCGGTTGCGGAAGCGCAGGTCCAGCAGGGACGAGGTGGCGATCCAGAACAGGAACAGGTAGAGCACGATGAGGAAGCCGTACTTGAGTCCGACGGACACCGGTTGCAGGGTCATGGGCGAGCTACTCCACTTCGAACCGGATCAGCGAGGTCCCGATCTCGATCTCGTCGCCGTCGGACAGCACCTCGGGCTCGCCGATCCGGCGGCGGTTGAGCAGGGTGCCGTTGGTCGAGCCGAGGTCGGTGAGGATCCATGCGCCCCCGCGCGGGCGCACCTCGGCGTGCTGGCGGGAGACGTTGGGGTCATCCAGCACGATGTCGCATTGGCGCGAGCGCCCGACGATGAGGCCGGAATTGGCGATGACCAGGCGGCGACCGTCGTGGAGCAGGAAGGCGCGGCGGGTCCGCACCGCCGCGACCTCACGCAGCGGCTCGGCCACCCGGGCAGCGGTCGAGTAGACCATCGTGTTGCCCGATTCCTGGCGTTCGAACTCGTCCGAGACGCCGCGTTCCTCGGGTGCGACGTTGCGGGTCTGGATGCCGAACTCCCCCAGGCCGAGGCGCGTGTCGGTCTCGAAGGAGATCTTGGGGGCCGACAGCATGGCGAAGCCCTCACGCCGGGCGTGCTCGAGCAGGTAGCCGCCGAGCTCGTCCGCCAGCGCGCCCTCATAGTCGGTGAAGCGCGTGCGGTCCCGGGAGCTGAGGTACACCCGGTACTCGTTGGGCACGTAGGTCCGCGACAGGCTGTAGGAGCGGTGCTCCTCCATCTCCCGGGCCAGCTTGCGGGCGATCTCCACCGGACGCACCTCGGACTTGAAGACGCGGGAGAACGTCCCCTCGACCAGGCCGGCGATCTTGCTTTCGAGGCTGTCGAGAATGCTCATGCGGGGGGATAGGTGAGACGAGGGTGGCAGCGCTGGGCGCCCGCCGCGGGCGCAGACGGTCAGGACCCGCCAGGCGTCAGACCCTCATGCTACGCCAGCCTGCGGGAGGCGACGGTGTCGCGGATCACCCCGATCAGCGGCCGATGGGCGCCGATCAGCCAGCCGATCAACGCCCCGGGCACCAGGCCGACGACGTGGTGCAGGCCCCCGGCGGTCAGCCCGGCCGGCACGGCGGCGGCGATCAGGGTGACCAGGACGAGGTCACGGCGGTGATGCACCCCCCGGGTCACCAGCGAGGTCAGGGCGGCGGCGAGGGCCCAGATAGCGGCACCGACGGCCGCCGGTCGGGCGGTCGCCAGGGTCAGCGGGGCGAGGTGGTAGTAGAAGTTTCGCGGGGCGAGCGCGTTGGCGGCCCCCAGGGCGGCGAAGCCCACGGCGGCGATGATCGCCCGGCGCCACAGGCCCCGGACGGTCTGGCTGACCAGCGCGGGCCAGACGCCGGCCAGGCCGATGAAGCCGAGCGGGACCGCCAGCAGTCCGGCGGCCAGCAGCAGCAGGCCACTGGGCGCGAGCTCCAGCGTCTGGGTCCGGCTCTGGGCTGTGGGCTCCAGAGCCGGAATCGGGCGTTGGCGAGGGTGCGCGTCCCACGCCGGACCGGGTGACTGCGCGGCGGCGCTCTGGGGGTGGCTGTCGGGCCGGCGGGTGATGGTGATCGCCTTGGCCGGGGCGACGACCCCGGGCGCGTCGTCAACCAGTGCCAGCGCATCAGCCAGGGCGACGGCGAGGTCGCCCAGGCTGCCGCGTTCGGAGGGACGGGGCCGCAGCGCCATGTCGATCGCCGCGCCGAGGTGGCGGGGCAGGTCCGCGCGCTGGCGCCGCAGCGGCGGTAGGTAGGTGCCCATGCGGCGGTGGCGGCCCTGGCGTAGCTGGTCGGCCACCGGGTTGACGCCGGTGAGCGCCTCGTAGGTGAGCAGGGCCAGGCTGTAGAGATCGGCCGCCTCGGAGGACTCACGCCCCTCGGACTGCTCGGGGGACATGTAGGCGAGCGTGCCCACCACGTCCCCCGTGCGGGTGAGCGAGGCGGCGCCCACCACGCGGGCGACCCCGAAGTCGGTCAGCTTGGCCGCCGCGGGGCTGGTGCCGGTGGCGCGCTTGGCCCGGGCAGCCGGGATGAGCACGTTCTGGGGCTTGACGTCACGGTGGACGACGTCGTTGGCGTGGGCGTGCTCGAGGGCGTCGGCCAGGGCGATCGCCACCTCGAGGATGTCGCGGTCCGACAGCTCGCCGAGCTCCAGCGCCCGCTCCAGGGTGGTGCCCTTGACCAGCTCGGAGACCAGGTAGGCGCCCTCATCGTCGACCGCGGCCTCGAACAGGGTGACGATGCCCGGATGGTGCAGGCGTGCGGCGGCGCGGGCCTCGCGCTCAAAGCGGCTGTGGTTGACCCGCTCACGCGGGAGCACCTTGATCGCCACGGGCCGGTCAAGGCGCTCGTCGTGGGCGGCGTATACGGTGGCGAACCCGCCGGCGCCGAGCCGGCGCCCGAGCTTGTAGCGGCCGAGGACCAGGCCGTCGCCCTCCCCCGCGACGGTCGCCTGCTCCGCGGTGGCCTGCTCGCGCCGGGTCATGGCACGTGTGTCCATCTGTGAATCGGCTTCCACGGCGGATTCGGGGTTCGCCGCAGGACTCGGGGTCCCTCTCCCTGGGCGGCCCCTTGCGGGGAGTTTTGCCCGCGCCGCGCAGGGATCGGCCGGGTGGGCGCGAAACCGTGCAGAACCTGTGGCGGTGGCGGTTGTCGTCGGCTGTTCAGGTAATACTGCCCAGTCAGTCTGATCAAGGAGACCCGTGTCGTTCTTCGACGACGAGGATGACGCAATCGAGGAGGAGCCCCGCCGGAGCCCCAGGCCCGCCGCGGCCGCGCGCGTCAGCAACGCGATGTTGCCGACGTTGACCAGCAGCGCCGGATGCGCCGCGCCGAAGCCGAGCACGAGGTACTGCACGGCGAACTCGATGTCGACCATGCCGCCGTCGTCGTGCTTGAGATCGAAGAGACCGCTGCGGTTGGGGTGCCCGTCGTGCATCCGTCGGCGCATCGCGACGATTTCCCGACGAAGCGCAGCACGGCCGGTGGCGTCGGGGCGACGCGCGACGAGGATGGCGACCCGTTCGGCCTCGAAGGCCGCGCCCAGCGCGCGGTCGCCCGCGCAGAAGCGTGCGCGCGTCAGCGCCTGGTGCTCCCAGGTCCACGCGCCGACGTCGTGCTCGCGGCGTTCGTAGCGCGACCACGCTTCGAAGCTCGAGACGACGAGCCCGGCCGCGCCGTCGGGCCGCAGGCGCAGGTCGATGTCGAACAGCGCACCGGCCGAAGT